>JABCZO010000008.1 GCA_013289615.1 Gammaproteobacteria bacterium | reverse complement strand
CGGTGTAGCCCATCGCGGCGCGCAGACCGCCGGCCAGCTGATACAGGATCGCGACCAGGCTGCCCTTGTAGAGCACGCGGCCCTCGATGCCTTCCGGCACCAGTTTCTCCAGCTCGGTGGAGGTGTCCTGGAAATAACGGTCGGCCGAGCCGTGTCGCTCGGACATCGCACCCAGCGAGCCCATGCCGCGATAGGCCTTGTACGAGGCGCCCTGATACAGCTCGACCTCGCCCGGGGACTCCTCGGTGCCCGCGAACATGCCGCCGATCATCACCGCATGAGCGCCGGCGGCGATCGCCTTGGCAAGATCGCCCGAGTAGCGGATGCCGCCGTCGGCAATGATCGGTATGCCGCGGCCCTCGAGCGCGGCGGCAATATTGGCGACCGCAGTGATCTGCGGTACGCCAACGCCGGCCACCACGCGCGTGGTGCAGATCGAGCCCGGGCCGATGCCGACCTTGACGGCGTCCACACCCGCCGCGACCAGCTCGAGCGCGGCCTCGCTGGTGACGATGTTGCCGGCAATGAGCTCCAGGTCGCTCCAGCGCGACTTCAATCGCGCCGCCATTTCGAGCACGCCGCGTGAATGCCCGTGCGAGGTGTCGAGCACCACCACATCGACCCCGGCTTCGCGCAGCGCCGCCACCCGATCCAGCGTGTCGGGCGTGGTGCCGATCGCGGCACCGACGCGCAGCCGGCCGATCGCGTCCTTGCTCGCGCGTGGAAATTCGGTGGCCTTCTGGAAGTCCTTGACCGTGATCATGCCCTTGAGTTCGTCGTCGCCGTTGACCACCAGCACCTTCTCGATGCGGTGCTTGTGCAGCAGATGCTGCACTTCTTCCTTGGGCGCGTTTTCCCGCACCGTGATCAGCCGCGACTTCGGCGTCATCACGGCGCTGACCGGCGCATCGAGCTTGCGCTCGAAGCGCAGGTCCCGGTGCGTCACGATGCCAACCACCTTGCTGCCGCTCACCACCGGCACGCCGGAGATGCCGCGCGCGCGTGTCAGCTCGATCACCTGGCGGATGGTGGTCTCCGGTGGCACGGTGATCGGATCGGTGATGACGCCGCTTTCGAATTTCTTCACCCGCGTCACTTCGCGCGCCTGAGACTCGATCGGCATGTTTTTGTGCACAATGCCGATGCCGCCTTCCTGCGCCATCGTGATTGCGAGCCGCGCTTCGGTCACGGTGTCCATCGCGGCCGACAGCACCGGCAACCCGACGCGGATGTTGCGGGTCAGTTGGGTCGAGAGGTCGACCTCGCGTGGCAGTACGTCGGAGCGCGCCGGAACGAGCAGGACGTCGTCGAAGGTCAGCGCTTCTTCGAGGATTCGCATGGAGCCTCGCGGCTTCGAGAAGAAGCGCGCCATTGTACGCCCCTGGCGCCGCCGGGGTAAACCTGCACCTGCTCCTGCATCGAGCCGCAGGCGTAAGATGCCGCCATGGCCGACCCGCCGAGCAAGCTCACGATCAGTGCCGCCGTCGCGGTGCAGGCGAGCGCGGCGCTGAGCGCAACCGCGCCGACGCATGCCATCTATTCGGTTTCCAAGCTCAATCGCGAAGTGCGCCAGCTGCTCGAGTCGGGCATCGGCCAGATCTGGGTCCAGGGCGAGATATCGAACCTGGCGCGGCCCTCGTCCGGACACTGGTATTTCTCGCTCAAGGACCGCGATGCGCAACTGCGCTGTGCGATGTTCCGGGCTCGCAATGGCCTGTGCCGCTTCACGCCGCGCGAAGGCCAGGCGGTGATCGCCTACGGCCGCGTGAGCCTGTATGAGCCGCGCGGCGACTATCAGCTGCTGATCGAACATCTGGACGATGCCGGGCTCGGCGCCCTGCAGCGCTCATTCGACGAGCTCAAGGCGCGACTCGCGGCCGAGGGGCTGTTTGCCAGCGAACGCAAGCGCGAACTGCCGCTGGTGCCGCGGCGCATCGGCGTGATTACCTCGCCGACTGGCGCCGCGATTCGCGATGTGCTGCATATCCTGGCGCGCCGCTTTCCGGCGGCCGCGGTGCTGGTCTATCCGGCGCCGGTGCAGGGCGCGGCGGCGGCCCCGGCAATCGTCGCGGCGCTGGATCTGGCCTCCGCGCGGGCCGAGTGCGACGTGCTGGTCCTGACCCGGGGCGGCGGTTCGCTCGAGGATCTGTGGGCTTTCAACGACGAGCGCGTCGCCCGCGCGATTTATCGCTGCGCCATTCCGGTAGTGACCGGCATCGGCCACGAGATCGATTTCACCATTGCCGATTTCGTCGCCGATGTGCGCGCACCCACGCCCTCCGGCGCCGCGGAGCTGGTGGCGCCCGACGGCCGCGCATGGCTGCAGAAGCTGTCGCAGATCGGCTCGCGCTTTGCCGCCGGCATGCGCCGCCAGCTGCAACATGAGCACAGCCGTCTTGCGGCATTGTTGCGCCGCCTGCAGCAGACGCATCCGGGCACGCGCCTGGCGCACTACAGCCAGCGCCTCGACGAGCTCGAAGGCCGGCTGCAATTCGCGCTGCAGGCCGGTCTTGCAGGCCACGCCGCGCGGCTCGAGAGCGCGGCGCGGGCGCTGCAGGGCATCAGCCCGCTGGCAACGCTCGGCCGCGGCTTCGCGGTGATCACGCGCAGCGCCGATGGCGCGCTGGTCACGTCCGCCGAGCAGCTGGCGGTGGGCGAGACCTTCGACGCCACACTGGCACAGGGCAGCCTGCGCGCGTCGGTACTGGCCTGCCGCTCGTGAGCAGCGCGCCTGTCGCCGGGCCCTCTCTGGGGCGGCGCCTGGGCCCGAGCCTGGGCCTGGCGGCGGCGGCCTTGGCCCTCAGCGGCGTGTCCGGCAGCGCCCGCGCGCTCGGCCTGCCTGCGGCCAGCCAGGTGCCAGGGGGCGTCGCGCTGCTGCCGCTCGCCTTCGGGCCCGACGAGGGCAGCGCCGCGCCGTCGGTACGCTACGCAGGCCAGCGCGTCATGGTACTCAGGCAGGCCGACCGCTGGCTGATCGTGGTCGGCATCCCGCTGGACGCCGAGCCCGGCGCCGGGGCGTTGGCCATCCGGCGCGCCAAGGCGCCGGCCGATGAGGCCCTGGATTTCCAGATCAGCGCCAAGGAGTACCGGGTCCAGCGCCTGACGGTGGCGCCCTCGAAGGTCGATCTGTCGAACAAGGATCTGCAGCGGGTCGCGCGCGAGCAGGATCATCTGCACCAGGCGCTGGCTACGTTTGCCGATCCGCCGCCCGCGACGCTGCAGTTATTGCCGCCGGTCGACGGCGTGCGTTCGGGATCCTTCGGCTCGCGCCGCATCTTCAACGACCAGCCGCGCAATCCGCACTCCGGCATGGACATCGCCGCCGCGCTCGGGACGCCGGTGCGCGCGGCCGCCGACGGCCGCGTCATCGATACCGGCCGCTACTTCTTCAATGGCAACACCGTACTGATCGATCATGGCGAGGGCCTGATCACGATGTACTGCCACCTGTCGGCGATCGGCGTGCATGCGGGCGAGCCGGTGAGCGCCGGCGCGATCGTCGGCAAGGTCGGGGCCACCGGCCGCGTGACCGGCCCGCATCTGCACTTTGGCGTCGCCCTCAACCGCGTCTTTGTCGACCCGGCATTGTTCTTGCCGCCCGCCGCGGCTTCACCTTCCCCGCCCTGACGCGGTCATACGGATTGGCATCGGTGCGAAACTCGATCGCCACCGGTGTCGCATACAGTTTGAAAGCCTCGCGATACACATTCGCAAGGTAGCGCCGATAGGCCTCGGGCACCGCTACCGTCTGATTACCGTGGATCACGATGCGCGGCGGATTGCGCCCGCCCTGGTGCGCATAGCGCAGCTTGATGCGCCGGCCGCGTACCAGCGGCGGCTGATGCGCCACCAGCGCACGCTCCAGCGTGCGGGTCAGCGCCGGGGTCGGCAGCGCGCGCATCGCCGCGTCATAACCGCGAATAGCATCGCGCGCCAGTGCGCCCACGCCGGTGCCATGCCGCGCCGAGATGAAGTGCAGCGGCGCAAACGGCACGAAATCGAGTTTGAGCGTGAGCTGGCGCTTGATTTCCTCGCGCTGGTCCTGGGCTATGCCATCCCATTTGTTGACGGCGATCAGGATCACCCGGCCGCGCTCGAGTGCCTGCCCGAGTACGCTCGCATCCTGCTCGCCGATGCTGTCGTGCGCGTCGAGCACCAGGATCACCACGTGCGCGCCGGCGATCGCCTGCAAGGTGCGCGCGACGCTGGCGCGCTCGACCGGATCATCAACGCGCGCCCGGCGGCGCACGCCGGCGGTATCGATGAACAGGAAGTCGCGCCCATCGCGCTGAAACGGCACCAGGATGCTGTCGCGCGTGGTGCCGGGCTGCTCGCTGGCGATCACACGTTCCTCGCCGATCAGGCGGTTCACCAGCGTCGACTTGCCGACATTGGGACGGCCGATGATGGCGACGCGAATGGCCGAGGTGTCTTCCGCCGGTGCGATCTCAGGGGTAAGGTCCGCGAGCAGCGCATCGAGCAGCTCGAGGCAGCCCTGGCCGTGGCTGGCTGCGATCGCTATCGGCAAACCCAGTCCGAGGGTATGAAAATCCGCGGCGACCAGGTCGCCCTCGAGTCCCTCGGCCTTGTTGAGCGCCAGCACCACCGGCTTGCCGGTGCGGCGCAGCTCGCGCGCAATGAACTGGTCCTGCGCAGTCATGCCGGCGCGCGCGTCCGCGACCAGGATCAGGTAGTCGGCTTCCGCCACCGCCTTCTCGGTCTGCTCGCGCATCTGCGCATCGAGCCCCTTGGGATGCTCGATCAGCCCGCCGGTATCGATCAGCACGCAGGGCACGCGGCCGACACGCGCATAGCCGTACTGGCGATCGCGCGTGACGCCCGGCACGTCGGCGACGATGGCCGCGTGGCTGCGCGTGAGCACATTGAACAGCGTCGATTTGCCGACATTCGGCCGACCGACGATCGCGACGATCGGCAGCATGGACGCTGCGCCTTACCTGGTCGGCTCCGCCGCAGCCGCCCCCGGTGCCGCAGCGGCCGGTTCCGACGGCGCCGCCGCTGTGGCGGCGATGGGTTCGGGCGCGCGATAGGCACTCAGCACGCCGTTGTCGCTGAACACCAGCACCAGGCCGCCGGCCACGATCGGCGCACTGGCGATGCGCTTCTTGTAGGCGACGCCCTTGGAGGTCACCACCGTGTTACGGCCGACTGAGCTGCCCGCCTGGGCACGGGCGACAAATTCGCCGGTCGCGGGGTCGAGCCAGTGCAACACGCCGCCGGCGTCGGCGACCACCACTCGGCCGCGATAGATCACCGGCGCCGTCAGCTGGCGCCGCACCAGCGCCTTCTGCGTCCACTGCTCGGTGCCGTTCTGGCGGTCCAGGCGCACCACATCGCCATCGGCGGCCGAAATGTAGACCGCATTGTCGTCGACCGCGAGCCCGCGATAGCTCGACAGGTCGCGCGCCCAGATCACCTGCCCGGTCTCGCGCGCCAGCCGCGTTACCCGTCCCTGAAACGCCACCGCAAACAAATCATCGCCGTCGGCCACCACCGGCGCATCCACGTCGATCAGCCGCGCCAGTTCGGTGCTACCGTGCGATTGACCGACCGCGGTATCCCAGGCCGTGGTGCCATTGCCGCGGGTCACGGCCGCCACGCGCCCGTTGTCGAAGCCGGCGATCGCCAGGTCGCCGCGCAGCAGCGGCGCACCGGTGCCGCGCAGCGACAGCCGCGGCACCTGCTGTTCGGCGAGCCAGAGCTCGCTGCCGTCGCTGGCCGACAGCCCATGCATGCGCCCGTCAACGCCGCGCACCACCACCAGCTTCTCGTCGATCGCTGCGGCTGAGAGGATTTCGGCATTGATGCGGATGCGCCAGCGCGGCTGCCCGTCGGATTGCGACAGCGCGATGACTTCGCCCTTGGAGCTGCCGACCACGACCAGCCCGTAGCCCGCGGCCGGACCGCCCGCGAGCGGTGCCTTCAGATTCCGGCGCCACAGCACTTTGCCGCTCTCGACATTGAAGGCCTCGAGTACACCCTTGTGGCTGGCGGCGAATACGCGCTCGCCGTCGGCGCATACCCCGAGTCCGAGCCGAAGCTTGGGCGCCTCGCCGGACAGCTTGGTGGACCATGCGCGCTGCAGCTCGATGCGATTGGCGAACGGCACCAGCACCGCCGGCGCGTCTTCCTTCTTCTTGTTCTTGGAGGCAGCGCTGCACCCGGCGCACAACAGCACCGTGCACAGCAGCACACCGAGCAGCACCCGCAGGCTGCTCACGAGCGCGCCAGCTCGCCGATCTTCAGATCGAGCAGTCCGGTATCGAGCGTACTGGCGCCGTCGCCGCGCGCTTCGCGGTAGGCCTTGAGCGCCCCGTCACGATCTCCCTTGGCAAGCAGCGCATCGCCGCGCACTTGCGCGTAACGCGCCGCGAAAGCTCCCGGCTTCGCCGCATCGAGTGTTTTCAGCGCCTCATCCGCCTTGCCCTGCGCCAGCTGCACGCGCGCCAGCCGCAGCCGCACCAGCAGCGCCAGCTCGACATCCTTGGTCGATGAGAGCACCTGTTGCAGGCGCGCGGCCGCCAGCTCGAGCTGCTTGTTCTCGACTTGGATGCGGGCCACAGCCAGGTTGGCCTGATCGGCATACGCGGTGCCTGGAAAATCCTTACTCAGCTCATCGGCCAGCCGCAGGCCGCCGGTGACATCGTTGCGGCTGAAGGCATCGATGACCTGCTCGTAGCGGCTTGCGGCCGCGAGGTCGCGCTGCTGGATGCGGTTCTGCCAGTAATGCCAGCCGCCGAACACGGCCAGCGCAAGCGCCACGCCGGCCAGGATCCACGGGCCCTGCTCGCGCACCCAGGCGAGCACGCGCTCCCATTGTTCCCTCTCGTTCAGATACTCTTCCACTCACGATCTCCCACAGGCCCTAGAGAAACGACGCAATGCGCGCGGGCAGCTCATCCAAAGGACAATCGATCTGACCGTCTTCGCGGCGTAAAGGTTTCACCCCCGCCACGCCCCGATCGAGCTCCGCGTCTCCCAGTATCAGCGCCAGCCGCGCCCCGCTGCGATCGGCGCGGCGGAACTGCGTCTTGAAATTGCCGCCGCCGAGATTGAGCAGTACGCCGCGCCCCGGCAATGCGTCGCGCAACTGCTCGGCCAGGCGCAGCGCCTCGCGTTCCGCCCGCTCGCCGTTGACGACGATATAGACCTCGGGCGCAGCAGCCGGCGGCACGCCGCCCGCCAATGTCAGCAGTTCCACCACCCGCTCGACGCCGATCGCAAAGCCGATCGCCGGGGTCGGTTCGCCGCCCAGCTGCGCAATCAGGCCGTCGTAACGCCCACCCGAGCAAACCGCGTCCTGGGCACCGAGCGCGTCGGTGACCCACTCGAACACGGTACGCGAATAATAGTCGAGTCCGCGCACCAACCGTGGATTGACTTCATAGGCCACGCCCAGGGCATCGAGCCCGGAGCGCAGGGCGGCGAAATGCGCCTGCGACTCCGGATCCAGGTACTCGGTCAGCAGCGGTGCGCCCTCGATCAGCGCGCGCATCGCCGGTTGCTTGCTGTCGAGGATGCGCAGCGGATTACCCCCCAGCCGCCGCCGACTGTCCTCGTCGAGCTCGCTGTCGTGCGAGCGCAAATAGTGCTGCAACCGCTCACGATAGCTCGCGCGCGATTCCATGCTGCCCAGCGAATTGATCGTCAGCCGCACGCGCGTGAGCTTCAGCGCCCTCCACAGGCGCGCGCTCAGCGCAATCAGCTCAATGTCGACGTCCGGCCCGGGGAATCCGATCGCTTCCAGATCGAACTGATAAAACTGCCGGTAGCGGCCCTTCTGCGGCCGCTCGTGCCGGAACATCGGGCCCAGGCACCACAGCTTGTGGCGTGCGCCGCGCAGCATGCCATTGGAGATCGCGGCACGTACGATGCCCGCGGTGGCCTCGGGACGCAGCGTCAGGCCGGTGCCGCCGCTGTCCTGGAAGCTATACATCTCCTTCTCGACAATATCGGTGTATTCGCCAATCGAGCGCTGGAACAGCTCGGTATGCTCGATCACCGGTACCCGCAGCTCATCGTAGCCATAGGCATCGAAGACCGCGCGCGCAACGCGTTCCAGGTGCTGCCAGGCGCCGATTTCGGCCGGCAGCACGTCGTTCATGCCGCGCACCGGCTGGATCTGCTTGCTCAAGAGTGCTCCAGGATCTTGCTGCGGCTCAGGGCGGCGTGGCGGGCGGCGTCGAGGGCGCCGAGGCCGGCCGCTGCGCTGGCGTCGTCGGAACGTCGCCCATGTGCCCGCCGCTATCGAGCAGAAAACGCTGCGGCCTGCCGCTGTCGGCCGCCGGCCTCAACGCCACCGGATGGCCATCAAGCTCGACACTGACACCATCCGGATTACCGAGCAGCACGCGCAGCGGCGCCGCGCCGCTCACGCGCCGTTCCGAGCCGGCGCCGCCGAAGTCGTGGAACAGCGTCGCGCCGTGCGCATCGTAGACTTCGATCCAGCTGTCCTGGTTGAAGCGGATCGCGAGCCGCACACGACCGGTAAGCTTGGGAGAGAACGCGGAATCCTTGTCCGCTGTTGCCGCCGCCGCCCTGGGCGCCATGACCACATCCCGGAACGCCGCAGCGGCATCCTTGGGGCTGGCATCCTTGGGGCCGGCGTCCTTGGGGCCGGCATCCTTGGCCCCGGCATCCTTGGACCCGGTATCCCTGGATGCCGGCGCCGCAGCCTTGCCACTCGCCGCGGCATCGCCTCGGGCCGCGATCACCGCGGGGGTCTCAGGACCGGCATCCACGGCAGAGTTCGCGGCTGGGTTCGCGGCCGCGTTTGCAGCCTTCGATGCGCTCGCCGGCGCTGACGCCGGCGACGACACAGCCGGGATCGCGCCGTGGCGCCGCCCGGGCGGTACCCGCATCGCCCACCACACCAGCGCGACCACGACCAGCACGATCGCGCCGATCAGTGCCGCACGCGGCGGCAGCGATACCCCGCGCGGGGCTGCATTGCCGGGCAATGTCGAGGTGCGCCGCAGGTCCGGCTGCGGTGCGAGCTTGGCAGAGGAGGCCGCATAGGCTGCCTCGATCTCGTCCACCGGCAGACCCACCAGCTCGGCGTAATGTCGCAAGTGACCGCGCACGAATACCGTGGCGCCCAGTGCCTCGAAGCGCCCGGCCTCCAGTGCCTGCAGCGTGGCGACATCCAGGCGCAGGCGTTCCGCGGCCTGCAGCAGCGTCATGCCGGCCTGCTCGCGCGCCGCCGCCAGCCGCGTACCCGGGCTGCTGCTGTGTGATTGCGCTGCCCCCTCCTCCATCGTTCAGCCGCGATTGAGCTTGCTCGCTGCGAGTGCGTGCGCCTGGTCGGAATTGGGGAACTCCTCCTTCAGGCGCGCCCCGTAGCGCTGCTGCGCGATGCCGTCACTCTCTGTCTGCGCGATGCGATAGGCCAGCAGCAGCAGATCGGGCGTCGCCGGGTTGGTCAGCAGAAACATGTCGATGCGAAAGCGCGCATCGGCCAGCTTCTGCTGCTGGTAGTCGAGGTCGGAGGCCTGGTAGACCGCCTCGGAATAGGCCGGGTTCGATTGCAGTGCGCGTGCAAAGCGCTGCGCGGCGTCGGCGTCGCGGTGCGCCGCACGCATGCACACGCCCGCATTGGTATACGCCGCCCACGGCGTGCGATACAGCGGATTGCTCGCGGCCTGCTCGAAGTAGCGTACCCCCTCGTCGGTGCGCTGGTGGCTGCACAGGAACACCGCGTAATTGTTCAGCATCGCCGGGTCGTGCGAGTCCAGCTCGAGCGCGGTGCGGAATTCCTTGTCGGCCTCCTTGTCCTTGCCCAGGCGCTGATCGAGCAATGCCATCGCGCCGTGGATCTCCGGATTGTGCGGGTCCTGACTGCGCGCGCGCTCGAGCTTCTCCTTGGCGATCGGCAGGTTGCCCTGCTGCAGGTAGCCGAGCCCGAGCTGCATATTGATCCGGGCTGCGGCCTGGGCGCGGCTCTCGCCGCTGCTGCTGCTGCTGCTGGCGCCAGCGGAATTGCCGCTGTTGCCGCTGAAACTGCTGTTGACGTGCGGAGTGCTGGAGCACGCGGCCAACGCCACACTGAGCCCTGCGCACCAGAGGCCCGCTCTCATGCGTTGACTCCGGCCGCGCGGGTACGCGCCGCTTCCACCCGGCTGCCCAGCCGCACCACGGTGCGATCGGTCACACGCCCTACCAGCTGGCCGCAGGCCGCGTCGATATCCTCGCCACGCGTGCGCCGCACCGTGGCCATCACGCCACCGCGCAGCAGCAGGTCGCGAAACTGGCCGATGGCGGCCTCGCTCGAACGCCTGAAGCGCGTACCGGTATAGGGATTGAACGGGATCAAATTCACCTTCGCTGGATGGCCGGCGAGCAGGCGCGCCACCGCGCGCGCCTGTGCCGGCGAATCGTTGACGCCTTCGAGCATCACGTATTCGAAGGTCACGCTGCGCCCGTTCTGCTCGTCGATGTAGTGCCAGCAGGCCTCGAGCAGCTCGGCGATCGGATGCAGCCGGTTGATCGGCACCAGCTGGCTGCGCAGCTCGTCATCCGGCGCATGCAGCGAGACCGCCAGCGCGACATTGATCTCCTGCGCCAGCCGATAGATCTGCGGCACCAGGCCCGAGGTCGACAGCGTCACGCGGCGGCGTGACAGGTCGAAGCCCAGGTCGTCGAGGAAGATGCGCAGCGCCGCAACCACGTTGCGGAAATTCGCCAGCGGCTCGCCCATGCCCATCAGCACGACGTTGGTGATGGCGCGCGCGCCGCCGGGCTGAAATCCCAGTTCGCGATTCGCCAGCCACACCTGGCCGACGATCTCGGCGGTGGAGAGGTTTCGGTTGAAGCCCTGCTGCGCGGTGGCGCAGAACGCGCAGTCGAGCGCGCAGCCGACCTGCGATGAAATGCACAGCGTGCCGCGATCGCTCTCGGGGATGTAGACCATCTCGAATGCCTGCGCCTGATCGGCGCGCAGCAGCCATTTGCGGGTGCCATCCGCGGCGCATTGCTCGCTGACGACCTGCGGCAGCGTGAGCTCGGCGCGCTCGGCCAGCAGCGCGCGAAAGTCGCGTGCCAGATCGCTCATGTCCTCGAAACGATTACCGCCGCGCTTGTACAGCCAGTTCATCAGCTGGCGCGCGCGAAAGGCCTTGGAACCCAGCGCGGCGCAAAAAGCCTCAAGCTCGGCGCGCGGCAGCCCCAGCAGGTTGACGCGCTCGCTCATGGTCATGGCTGTGGCTGCCCGGGCGCTTCAGTTGCGCGGGCAGATCTCCGTCGCGCTGAAGAAAAACGCGATCTCGCTGGCCGCGGTTGCGGGCGAGTCCGAGCCGTGGACCACGTTGGCTTCGATACTCTGCGCAAGGTCAGCACGGATCGTGCCTGGCGCGGCTTTCTTCGGATCGGTGGCACCCATGATGTCGCGGTTCCTCGCGATCGAACCCTCGCCCTCGAGCACCTGCGCGATGAGCGGACCGGAGCTCATGTAGCGCACCAGGTCGGGGTAGAACGGCCGTTCCCGATGCACCGCGTAGAACAGCTCGGCCTGCTGCTCGCTCAGCCGCAGCATGCGCGCCGCGACGATGCGCAGGCCGGCGCTCTCGAAACGGCGATAGACGTCGCCGATGAGATTGCGTGCCACGCCGTCGGGCTTGACGATGGAAAGGGTGCGCTCAACCGCCATGCAGAACCTCCGTCCAGAAAAAGGGCGGCAGTATAGGGGCTGCAAGGTGCACCCGGCAAACCAGCCGGGCGCGGAAGTCCCCGCATTTTAAGGAATTTCAGACCGTGAAACTCTCGCCGCAGCCGCATTCGCCGCTGATGTTCGGGTTTTCGAAGCGAAAGCTCTCGTTCAGACCCTGACGCACCAAATCAATTCGCGTGCCGTCGATCGCCGCCAGGCTTGCCGGATCGACGTACACCTTGACGCCAGAGGTATCGAATACGAGGTCATCCGGGCGGACTTCATCGGCGTAATCAACGACGTAGCTATACCCCGAGCAGCCGCTGGTCTTGACCGCGAGGCGCAGCCCCAGCCCCCGGCCGCGGGTGGCAATACGGCTGCGGACACGCTCGGCCGCTGATTCGGTTAAAGAAATAGCCATCGGTGCATTCTCCAGGACGTTCATTTTACTACCAATCGGTCATCGTTTTGTCAGCCGTCGCCCATGCCGCCCTGAGCGCATCCTCGACCACCAGCAGCCGGCCCAGTTTTGCCGGTGGAATCTGCAGTTGTTGCGCCCAGTCGGCCGGTCCACCGATCGGCTCCGGACCACCGCTCTCCAGCCGCTGCGCCAGCCACTCGCAGGCCGCCAGCGTGTACGGGCAGCCATAGGCACGATAGCGCACCCCGATCAGCCGCTGCCCATCCAGCTGCAGCGTGAACCGCACCCTGGTGCCGTGCTGCTCGCGGCCGGCTTCCCCGGATGCCAGCCGCAGCGTCGCGCCGGCTGCCGCGGCCACCGGTGGCTCCCCGGCGTGCGCCAGTCCAGCGAACAGCCGCCGCACCTTTGGGCCCAACGGATCGTCGGGGCCGGGCGCGTCGCCCGGCTTCACGGCGCGGCCGCCCGCAGCCGCCGCACCTCGCGCGTCACGGCCGCGATCGCCCGCTCGATATCCTGTTCCTCGCTGTAGCGGCCGAGACTGAAGCGCAGCGAACTCTGCGCCAGTTCGGTGTCGCGGCCCAGTGCGCGCAGCACATACGACGGCTCGTCGCTGTCGGAGTTGCAGGCCGAGCCGGTCGATAGCGACAGCTCGGTCAGGCCCAGCAGCAGGCTCTCGCCCTCGATGCCGCTGAAGGACACGTTCAATATGCCGGCGACGCGCTGCGTCGGATGGCCGTTGAGCAGCACGCCATCGATCGCGCTCAGTCCCTGCCACAGCCGCGCGCGCAGCCGTTCGCAATGTCCGGCGTCGCGCTGCCAGGCGGCGGCAGCCAGCTCGCAGGCGACGCCGAAGCCGACGATCTGGTGCACCGCCAGCGTGCCGGGTCGCAGGCCACGCTCGTGGCCGCCGCCGAACATCAGCGGCTGCAGCGAGGCGCGCCGTGGGGGCGCAAAGTACAGTGCGCCGATGCCCTTCGGGCCGTACAGCTTGTGCGCGGTGAAGGACAGCAGATCGCAGTGCAGGCGCGCGACATCGACCGCGACCTTGCCGGCGCTCTGCGCCGCATCGACGTGCAGCGGCACTTCGCGTTCCTGACAGACGGCCGCGATCGCCTCGATGTCCTGCAGCACGCCGATCTCGTTGTTCGCATGCATGATCGACACCAGCACCGTATCCTCGCGCAGCGCCTCGCGCACACGTTCAGGCGCGATCAGGCCCTCGCGGTCGGTGTCGAGCCAGGTGACGTGAAAGCCCTCGTGCTCGAGCCGGCGGCACGCATCGATGACCGACTTGTGTTCGGTGCGGGCGCTGACCAGATGCCGGCCGCGCCTGGCCGCGGCGCGCGCCGTGCCGAGGATCGCCAGGTTGTTGGACTCCGTCGCACCTGAGGTCCACACCAGCTGCTGCGCTTCGGCGTGGATCAGGGCCGCGGCCTGGGCGCGCGCGCGCTCGACGCGTGCGCGCGCCAGCCTGCCGTGCGGATGCATCGAGGACGGGTTGCCGAACACGCCGTCGCGCGTCAGGCACTCGCTCATCGCCGCCGCCACCCGCGGATCGGCCGGTGACGTGGCGGCGTAGTCGAGATAGACCGGCGACTCGCCGCTCATGAGTCCTGGCCGGCGCGCCGCCGGCGCTGCTGCACTGCTGTCAGGATGCCGCGCAGGATATTGACCTCGTTGGCATCGGGCTCCGCGCGCTGCAACAGGCGGCGGATGCGTTTCATCAGGTGGCCGCCGCTCTGAGTGCGATCGCGAAAGTCGATCTCCTCGAGCACCGTGGCCAGGTGCTGGTACATCCGATCGAGCTCCGAAGGAGTAGCCAGCGGCGCGCTGCGGGCTTCGGCGCCGGCGTTGCTGCGCGCCGTGCCGGGCGGCGCAGGCGCCTGGCCGTCCTGCTCGAGCTCCAGGCGCGCACGCAGGATCTCGTAGGCAACGATCTGCACCGCCATCGCGATGTTCAGCGAGGCATAGGCAGGATTGGCCGGAATGCGCAGCAACGCATGCGCATAGCGCAGTTCCTCGTTGGTAAGCCCGGCCCGCTCGGAGCCGAACATGATGGCCACCGGCGCGTGCGCGGCCTCCGCGACCGCGCGCCGCGCACCCGCACGCACATCGATGACGCGAAAATACTGATCGCGTTCGCGGCTGGTGGTCGCCAACACCAGGCCGCAGCCCTGCAGCGCACGCGCCAGATCGTCCTCGACCCGCGCGCCAGCCAGCAGGTCTTCGGCGCTGGAGGCGCGGGCGCTGGCCTCCGGATGCGGGAACAGCTTCGGCCGCACCAGCACCAGCTGTTCGAGTTCCATGTTCCTTAGGGCGCGCGCCACCGCGCCGATATTGCCGGGATGCGAGGTCTCGACCAGGACGATGCGAATTGGGCAGGGCACGACCTGTTATCCTAATCGTTTATCCTTCGCAATTGTCCGCTCATGCACCCATTGCTCAATATCGCCGTGCGCGCAGCTCGTCGCGCGGGCGAGGTGATCGTCCGCAGCCTGGTACGCCTCGAGAGCCTCGAGGTCACCTCCAAGGGCCGTAACGACTACGTCAGCGAAATCGATCGCAGCGCCGAGCGCGAGATCATCGAGATCATTCATAAGCACTATCCCGAGCATGCAATCCTGGCCGAGGAGAGCGGCAGCAGCGGCGACGGCGATACCGTCTGGATCATCGACCCGCTCGACGGCACCACCAATTTCCTGCACGGTTTTCCGGTGTTCGCGGTGTCGATCGCGGTCCAGCAGCGCGGCCGGCTCGAAATCGGCGTCATCTACGATCCGATGCGCCAGGAGGTGTTCACCGCGGCGCGCGGCGAAGGCGCACATCTGGAGAATCGCCGCATCCGCGTCAGCAAGCAGCGTGGTCTCGAGGGTGCCCTGCTCGCAACCGGTTTTCCGTACCGTGAGGACGAGCGCCATGCGGACAACTACTTCGCCATGTTCCGCATGCTGACGTCGATGTGCGCCGGCATTCGCCGCCCTGGCGCGGCGGCGCTGGATCTGGCTTATGTCGCTTGCGGGCGCGTCGACGGCTTCTGGGAGATGGGCCTGAAGGCCTGGGACACGGCCGCCGGCACGCTGCTGATACGGGAGGCCGGCGGCCGGGTCGGTACGCTGGGCGGCGATGAGTATCGGCTTGGGGCCAATATCGTTGGCGGCTCTCCAAAAGTGTACGAAGCCCTGATAACAGCGCTCGCTCCCCATGTACCGGAGGAACTGCGCAACGTGTAGAGTGCGGCTACGTCAGGCGGCCTTTCCAGGAACCCTCAATGGACATGCCTATACAGAAGAAGGGACTGTTCGCGACCAAGTCGATCGCCGACTACCAGGAGGAGGCGGCCGGCAGGCACCTGGTACGCGCGCTCGGCATCCCGGCCCTGATCGCCTTTGGCATCGGCGGCATCATCGGCACCGGCATCTTCGTGCTCACCGGACTCGCGGCAGCACAACATGCCGGCCCGGCGATCGTCATTTCATTCATCATTGCCGGCACCGGCTGCATGTTCGCCGGCCTGTGCTACTCGGAATTCGCAGCGATGGTACCGGTGTGCGGCAGTGCCTACGCCTACAGCTATGCGACGCTGGGCGAGATCGTCGCCTGGTTCGTCGGCTGGAACCTGGTGCTCGAGTACATGATGGCCTGCTCCACGGTCGCGGTGGGCTGGAGCCGCTATTTCGTGGCTTTTCTCGAGCTGTTTCACGTGCACCTGCCCGCGGCGCTGACCAGCGCGCCATTCGCGGCCGGCGAAACCGGCAATGAGATCTTCCGCACCGGGGCGATTTTCAATTTGCCGGCGGTGCTGATCGTCGCCGCTGCCGCGGCCCTGTGCTACAAGGGCATCAAGGAATCGGCGATCGTCAACACCATCATCGTGCTGATCAAGGTCAGCATTGTGGTCGCGGTGATCATCTTCGGCGCGTTCTTCGTCAACACGGCCAACTGGTTTCCCTATATCCCGCCCAATACCGGCACCTTCGGCCAGTTCGGCTGGAGCGGCATCTGGCAGGCCTCGGCGATCATCTTCTTTGCCTACATCGGCTTCGACGGCGTCTCCACGGTCGCGCAGGAAGCCAAGGATCCCGCACGCGGCATGCCGATCGGCATGCTCGGCAGCTTAGGGATCTGCACCCTGCTGTACATCCTGATGTCCAGCGTGATGACCGGCCTGGCGCCGTTCCACGACCTCAATGACGCGGCGCCGGTGGTCGCAGCCCTGAAGCCGCATCCGCAGCTGTCGTGGCTGAAAACCTGGGTCATCATCGGCGCCCTGGCCGGCCTGACCTCGGTGATCATCACGATGATCATCCCGCAGGCGCGCATCTGGCTGACCATGTCGCGCGATGGCCTGATGCCGAAATTCTTCGGCAAGGTGCACCCGCGCTTCCGCACCCCGCATATTTCCACCGCGATCACCGGCGTGCTGGCCGCGACCTTTGCCGGCCTGTTGCCGATCGGCATTCTCGGCGAGCTGGTGTCGATCGGCACCCTGGTGGCCTTCATCGTGGTGTGCATCGGTGTGGTCGTGCTGCGCTATACGCGGCCCGACCTGGTGCGGCCGTTCAGGGTCAAGGCCGTGTGGCTGATCGCCGGCGGCGGGGTCGCGTTCTGCGGCATGATGGCGTATTCGCTGCCGAACGCCACCTGGTGGCGGCTGCTCATCTGGAGCCTGATCGGCTTTGCGCTCTATTTCTTCTACGGCCACAAGCACAGCCGCTTGCGCGCCGGTCGGCCGCCGGACCCTTCCGACGGATAAGCCCACGGGCAATTGCAGCCGGACAATCTAGCGCGGCGGGCCGCCGAGCAGCCGACGCAGCCGGATGTTCACCAGCTCGACCGCGACCGAGAACGCCATCGCGAAGTACAGATAGCCCTTCGGTACTTCGAACTCCAGCGCCTCGCACACCAGCGCCGCGCCGATCAGCACCAGAAACGACAGCGCCAGCACCTTCATGCTCGGGTGGCGTGCGACGAAGGCGGCGATCGGGCCCGACAACCACATCATCACCGCGATCGACACGACGATGGCCGCCGCCATGATCGGCAGCTGCTCCGGCCGCGCCAGCCCGACGGCCGTGAACACCGAGTCGAGCGAAAACACCACATCGATCAGCGCGATCTGGATGACGACGACATGGAAAGCGCCGAACACCGAGCTGCGGCGCGAAGCTGCCGCGCCTTCGAGCGTGCGATGAATCTCCGTCGCGCTCTTGCCCAGCAGGAACAGCCCACCGGCGCCGAGGATCAGATCGCGTACGGAAAATGAGCGCTGCAGCAGGCTGAACAGTGGCGTGGTCAGCCGCGTCAGCCACACCACCGAGACCAGCAGCGCCAGGCGCGTCAGCATCGCCAGCAGCAGTCCGACGATGCGGGCACTCGGCTGGCGCGCCGGCGCCAGGCGAGCCACCAGGATCGACAGGAAGATCACGTTGTCGATGCCGAGTACGGTCTCGAGCAGCGACAGCGTCAGGAACGCGACCCAGCTTTCCGGTGATTCGAGCAGTGCCAGCATCGATCGTCATCCGCTCCGGACCGGCGGCGGCGGCCGGCCTTTCAGGCCGCCGGCGCCTCTAGGGCAGGTCGTCGAGCGGCTTCTTGGCCGCGGTCGCCAGCAGATGCTCGGCCCTGAGGCCGCAATCCAGCGCCACCGCGCTCGAGATGTAGATGGAAGAATAGGTGCCGGCGACGATACCGATGATCAGCGCCTCGGAAAATCCCCGCAGCACCGGGCCACCCAGTACGTACAGCGCCACCACCACGATCAGCGTCACCACCTTGGTCATGATGGTGCGCGAGAGGGTCTGGTTGATCGACTGATCGAGCACGGCGACCGGATCCAGGCGCCGGCCGGTATGGAAACGCTCCCGGATGCGATCGAACACCACCACTGTGTCGTTGAGCGAGTAGCCGATCACGGCCAGCATGGCCGCGACCACCGTCAGGTCGAAGGTGGTGCGCGTTAGCGAGAAGGTACCGAGCACCAGTATCGGGTCGTGCAGCACCGCCAGGATGGCACCCAGCGACAGCCGCCAGGTGTGGAAGCGCACCGCGATGTAGCCGAAGATCAGCAGCAGCGTCGCGACCAGCGCCTGCGCCGCACTGCGCTGCAGTTCGCCGCCGATCTGCGGGCCGACCACCTCGACCTGCTGGATCTGGGCGCCCGCATCGACCGCGTGCAGGATCTGCTCGATCTTGCCGCGAACCTCCTCGGTGCTCTGCTTGGTCGGCGGCAGCCTGATGGCGATCTCGCGCGAGGTACCGAAGATCGTGACCTGCGGGTCGGCGTAACCGGCGCCGGTCAGCGCCGCAATCACCGCATCGCGATTGACCGCAGCCGGGAATGTCGCCTGAACGGTCACTCCGCCGGTGAAGTCCACGCCCAGGTTCAGCCCGCGGGTCGCCAGCGACAGCAGCGAAATCACGATCAGAACGATCGACAAGCCGTACCACAGCTTGCGCGTGGACATGAACGGGAAACTGGTCGCGCGATGAAAGAATTCCACGATCGTCCTTGAGTTCTTAAGGTTGCTATCCGATCGACAGCCGCGCCACCTTGCGCCGGCCGCCGTAGATCAGCGTGATCAGCGCGCGGCTGCCCAGCAGCGAGGTGAACATCGAGGTGGCGATGCCGAGCGTCAGAACGATGGCAAAGCCGCGGATCGCGCCGGTGCCGATCACCCAGAGCGCCAGGCCGGCGATCAACGCGGTCACGTTCGAGTCGGCGATTGCCGAGAACGCCTTGTCGAAGCCGGCGCGGATCGCCGCCTGCGGCGACACGCCGTTGCGCAGCTCCTCGCGGATGCGCTCGTAGATCAGCACATTGGCATCGACCGCGATGCCGACAGTGAGAATAATGCCGGCAATGCCCGGCAGCGACAGCGACGCACGCAGCATCGACAGCAGCGCGGTCAGCAGGATCACGTTGGCGAGCAGCACCGCATCCGCGACCAGACCGAAGGCATGGTAGTAGAGCGCCATGAACACGAACACGGCCAGCATGCCGATCTCGAGCGCGCGCACGCCCTTGTCGATGTTGTCCTGACCGAGGCTCGGACCGATGGCCCGCTCCTCCACCACTTCGATCGGCGCCGCCAGCGAGCCGGAGCGCAGCATCAGCGACAGGTCGCGCGCCTCGCCACTGGTCAATCCGGTAACCTGGAACTGCGGCCCGAATACGCCGCGGATCGTGGCCACATTGATGACCTTCTCGCTGGTGGAATCGCGGTCGACCTTCTGGCCGTTGACCTCGACCTGGCGGCGACTTTTCTCAATGTAGACCACCGCCATCGGCTTGCCGACATTCAGCCGTGTGGTGCGCAGCATCGATTCGGCGCCGCGGGCATCGAGCTTGATCGAGACGGCGGGTCCTTCGGTCGAGGTGGCCGAGGTCGCGCTGGTGAGTTCATCACCGGTCACGATCACTTCGCGCTTGAGCAGTATCGGCGAGCCGTCCTCGCGCTTGTACAGCTTGGTGCCCAGCGGCGCGTGCCCGCTCTGCTCGGCCTGCAGCGCGTTGTTCTGCGTATCGGCCAGGCGCAACTCGAGCGTCGCCACCTTGCCAAGCAGATCCTTGACCTCGGCCGAATTCTGCACCCCGGGCAGCTGCACGTTGATGCGGTCGAGGCCCTGGCGCTGCACGATCGGTTCCGACACGCCGAGCTCGTTGACGCGATTGGTGAGTGTGGTGCGATTCTGTTCCAGCGCATAGTCCTCGCGCGCCTTGATCTGCGCCGGGCTCAGCACCATGTCGATCGAGGCGCCAGAGGCGCTGGCGCTGGTGGTGAATTTGAGATTGACGTCGACCTTTCTCAGTGCCGCCTCGGTCGCTGCGCTGTCGGCGCCGGGCGGCAGCGTCACATGCAGGCCGTTGGCGATGCCGCCGCCGGCGCTGCCCAGCGTTGTGATGTCGGTGAACGGCAGCTTGGCTTCATTGAGCGCACGCCGGAAACTCTGCTCATAGCTCTCGAGCAGCTGGCTCACCGCGCCCTGCAGATCCACCTGGTAGAGCAGATACAGCCCGCCGCGCAGGTCCAGGCCGAGCGGCATGGCCTTCAGGCCGATCTTGCGCATCCAGGCCGGCGCCCGCGACGCGTTGGCCAGCGCCGCGCGATCGACGTCCGACAGCGTCGCGTCGACCGTGTCACGCGCCTTGAGCTGCGAGGCGACGTCGCTGAACGCCAGTATCAGCCGGCCGCTGTCGATGAAGTCACGCTTGATCAGGATGCCCTGCTTGTGCAGCAGCTCCTCGATCGACTGCCGTGCAAAATCATCCATCGGGGCACGGTTCTTGCGCTCCACCTGCAACGCCGGGTCCTCGCCAAACAGGTTCGGCAGCGCAAACAGCACGCCGATCAGCACCGCCAGCGTGACCAGCACGTATTTCCAGCGCGGGAATTCCAACATGAGCTTTAGGACTCTAGGGGCGGGCTTGGAGCGATGGCAGCCGGGGTTCAGGCGCTCTTCAGCGTACCCTTGGGCATGAGCTGGGTGATCTGGGTCTTCTGCACCTTGATGCGTACCCCGTCGGCGATTTCCAGGGTCACGAAAGGATCGCTGACCTCGGTGATGCGTCCAAGGATGCCGCCGGTGGTCACCACTTCATCGCCGCTGGCCAGGCGTGAGAGCATCGCCTGCTGTTCTTTGGCGCGCTTCTGCTGCGGGCGGATCAGCAGGAAATAGAACACCCCCACGAACACCACCAGGATGACGATCTGACTCATGCCGCCGCCGCCCATGCCGCCGCCGGCGGATTGCGCGTACGCGTCGCTGATCAATAAGCTCATGCTTGCCTCTTTATTTCGACTCGAGCTGCCTGCAGGGGTGCCGTCAGGGCCCTCGCCCCGCAGGGCCGGAACCTAAGCTAGCGCCGCAAAGGGCCGGCATTATGCCACAGGCGTCCCCGGCCGCCGTGGCAGACCCAAAATGCCTGCCGCGAATTGCGCAAACCGCCCGGCAGCGATGGCGGCGCGGATCTGGCGCATCTGATCCAGGTAGAAATGCAGGTTATGCAACGTCGCCAGCCGCAGCCCGAGAACTTCATTGCAGTGATCCAGGTGGCGCAGATAGGCGCGCGAAAAGCGGCGGCAGGTCGAGCAGCCGCAGGCCGGATCGATCGGCCCGGTATCGCGTTGATGCACGGCGTTGCGGATATTGATGATGCCGGCGGAAGTGAACAGATGACCGTTGCGGGCATGCCGGGTCGGCATCACGCAATCGAACATGTCGACCCCGCGCGCCACCGCGGCAACGATGTCGTGCGGATACCCCACGCCCATCAGGTAGCGCGGCCGCAGCACAGGCAACCGTGGCGTGACGACCTCGAGCATCCGCAGCCGCTGCTGTTCGGATTCGCCGACCGCCAGGCCACCGATCGCGTAACCGGCAAACTCGCGCTGCAACAGCGCCTCGATCGACTCGAGACGCAAATCCTCGAACATACCGCCCTGCACGATGCCAAACAGGTGGCCAGGTGCGCCGGCCGCGCTGCGGTAATAGTGGTCGTAGCTGCGCATCGCCCAGCGCATCGAGCGCTGCATCGATTCACGCGCCTGCTGGGCCGTAGCCGGATAGGCGGTGCAGTCGTCGAAGGCCATCGCGATGTCCGACGCCAGCACGCGCTGTACATCCATCGCGTCCTCGGGACGCATGCGTACCTGGGCACCGTCCACAGGCGAGCGGAAGCTGACCCCGTCCTCGTCGATGCGCCGCAGGGCGGCGAGACTGAACACCTGAAAGCCGCCGGAATCGGTCAGGATCGGCCGGTTCCAACCCATGAATCCATGCAGGCCGTCGCGATGCAGCCCGACGATCTCAGCCCCGGGGCGCAGCATCAGGTGGAACGTGTTGCCCAGCACGATCTGTGCGCCGAGCCCCTCGAGTTCCTCAGGAGTCATCGCTTTGACGGTGCCGTAGGTGCCGACCGGCATGAACGCCGGCGTATCAACGCTGCCGTGCGGTAGCGTCAGACGCCCCAGCCGTGCCGCGCCGTCCTGCGCCAGCAGTTCGAAACCCAGCCCTGCCGGGGCGAGCGGACCGCCGCTCATGCGGCGCCGCAGATCGGCAGCTGGCCGCTGGGCGCAACGACCAGCATGGCATCGCCGTAACTGAAGAACCGGTAGCGCTGGCGCACTGCGTGCGCGTACGCCGCCAGCACGCGCTGCCGGCCGGCGAATGCCGCGACCAGCATCAGCAGGGTCGACTGCGGCAGGTGGAAGTTGGTCAGCAGGGCATCGATCACCTGGAAACGATAGCCCGGCACGATGAACAGCGTGGTATCCCCGCGTCCGGGCGCAAGCTCCGGGCCCGATGCGAGCGCTGCTGATTCCAGCGCGCGCACCACCGTGGTACCGACCGCCACCACGCGCCGGCCAGCCGCGCGTGCGCGCCCGATCGCCGCCACTGTCGCGGCGCTCACCTCGTAGCGCTCGGCGTGCATGACATGCGTCTCGAGCGACTCGCTGCGCAGCGGCTGGAACGTGCCCGCTCCCACGTGCAACGTAATCAGACTGCGCTCGATTCCGCGCGCCGCCAGCGCCGCCAGCAGCGCTTCATCGAAATGCAGGCTCGCGGTCGGCGCCGCCACCGCACCCGGTACGCGCGCCAGCAGGCTCTGGTAGCGTTCGCGGTCGGCGGCTTGCGCGGGCCGGCCGATGTAAGGCGGCAACGGCACCAGGCCGTGCGCGTCGAAGAACGCCACCGCCTCGGCCGGCAGCTCGACTTCCCAGAACGGTGCGCGCCGCGCGAGTAGCCGCACCAGGCCGCCGCCGGTGTGCAGCGACATCCCCGGCCGCAGCGACTTGCTGTCGCGCAGCTGCACCAGCGCCCGTGCGCCCTCGAGCGCCCGCTCGAGAAACAGCTCGATGCGGCCGCCGCTGAGCTTGCGCGCCGGCACGCGCGCCGGCACCACGCGTGTGTCGTTGAACACCAGCAGGTCCCCGGGCTGCAGCAGCTCCGGCAACTCCTCGACGCGACGGTCCTGGCAGCCGTCGCGCGCGCCGTCGAGCAGCAGCAGGCGGCTGGCCGAACGCCGCGGCAGCGGTGTCTGTGCGATCAGCTGCGCCGGCAGATCGAAGTCGAAGTCGCTGCGTTTGATACGGCCGCCCAGTGTCGTGGCAATGGCAATGGTGGCCTCGCTCGGAGTCGAACCGAGATGGGCAAGCCCGGTCGATTTTGAGTCGACTGCGTCTACCAGTTCCGCCACGAGGCCGTCGGGCTTGCCTGCACGCATGCTCCCCACCACCGGCTTGATGGGCGCGTTTCGCGATGCAGAGCGTCCCTCGGTGCGAGTACGATACCTCAATCGTTTATGAAATTCTGTCCAGCTTGCGGTCAACCGGTGGAGATGCGCATTCCACCCGGCGACAACCTGCCGCGCGCGGTATGCACGGCCTGCGGCAGCATCCACTACGAGAACCCGCGCATCGTCGTGGGCTGCGTAGCGGAATGGCAGGGCCGCATCCTGCTGTGCCAGCGCGCCATTACACCGCGGCGCGGCTACTGGACCACGCCGGCCGGATTCATGGAAAACGGTGAAACCCTGCAGGCCGGCGCGGCGCGTGAAGCGCTGGAGGAAGCCGAGGCCCGGGTCGAGGTCGGCTCACTGCTGGCGATCACCCACGTGCTGCATGCCTCGCAGGTACACGTGAGCTTTCGTGCCGCGCTGCTGGAAGGTAAATTCGGTATCGGCGCCGAGAGTCTGCAGGTCGGCCTGTACCTGGAGGCCGAGATTCCCTGGGAGCAGATCGCCTTCCCGAGCATCGAGTTCGCGCTGCGCAGTTATTTCGAGGATCGGCGGCTGGCGCTCGAACGGCTGCATTTCAGCGACGTCAACCGGCCGCTGCAAAGATAAGGCGGCGCCGCGCTGCCCTGCCCGTCGGGCGGCCGGAGGTGCGGGCGTGCGCGTCGCTTTCAGGCTTGGTGCGGCTTTGGCACAATACGCGCCCCCCGCGCCAGCGCCGGACAACCAGTGGCTACCCCGGCCCCCGCCTTTGGCCGGTATCGATCGGAGCAGCAATGACCTTCGTCGTGACGGAAAACTGTATCAAGTGCAAGTACATGGACTGCGTGGAAGTGTGCCCGGTTGACTGTTTCCACGTCGGCCCGAATTTTCTTGTGATCGATCCGGACGAATGTATCGACTGCACGCTGTGCGAGCCCGAGTGCCCGGTGGAGGCGATCTTTTCCGAGGAGGAGTTGCCGGCGGGACAGGAAGCGTTCAAGCAGATCAACGCCGAGCTGGCCAAGCAGTGGCCGGTGATCACGGAAAAGGGCGAGGCGCCGGCCGATGCGAAGGCGTGGGAGGACAAACCCAACAAGCGTTCCCTGCTGGAACGCTGAGCAGGTCGCGCCGCTGGCGCCTGCAGGCTCGATCGCCAGGGCCAGGGTTAGGGCTGCTGCTTCCTGAGCAGTTCGATCAGCGCATCGGGCGGCACGTAGCCTCCCACCAGCGCGCCATTCGCGGCCACGATACCCGGGGTACCCTCAAGCCCGATGGCCTGGCCGAGTTCATACTCCTGGGCCACCGGCGTGTTGGCACACACCGGTGCGTCGAGCGCCTCGCCAAGTTTCGCATGGGTCAGCGCGGCCTTGCGATCGGCAGAGCACCACACCTGCTCCGCCTTGCGCCAGGAGTCGGTGTCCGGCCCGGTGCGCGGGTAAAAAACGTAGCGCACCCGCACGCCCAGACGGTTGTATTCAGCGATCTGGCGGTGCAGCGCGCGGCAGTAACTGCAATCGACATCCGTGAACACGGTGACGGTGTATTTGGGATCGGGCGGCGAGAACACCACCATTCTGGATTCCGGGACCGCATCGATCAGTTTGCGCCGCAACTCGCGCCGGTGTACTTCGGTCAGGTTGGCGCGACTGGGAACCTGATACAGGTCGCCGGCGAAGGCGTATTGGCCATCGCGCGTCATGTAGAGGATGTCTGAACCGCGCAACACCTCGAAGATACCGGCCACCGGGGTTGGCTGAACGTTTTCGGGCTTGACCCCGGCCAGAGTGGCAACGGCACGCAGCGTCTCAGGCGGCGCCGGCACCAGCTGCGGGGCCGGTATATGGCTCGCGGCAGGTGCCCCCGCGTCGGGCGTCGGGGCCGCTGCGGCCGCGCTGGTGGGGGCTGCAGGCTCTTGCTGCGGTGCAGTATTAGCCGCCCAGAGTGCACCGGTCATCAGGCCGAGCGATGCCAGTGCCAGATGCGGTAAACCGAAGTATTTCATGCGCCCGAGCATAGCATGCGCGATAGCCGCGGGCGGCGGCGGCACCGGACCACTGGCGGCTCGATCAGCCGCGCGGATGGTGCTGGGAGTGCAGCTCTTTCATGCGTTCCCGGGCCACGTGGGTATAGATCTGGGTGGTCGACAGGTCGCTATGGCCGAGCAGCATCTGGACTACACGCAGGTCGGCACCGTGGTTAAGCAGATGGGTCGCAAAGGCATGGCGCAGGGTGTGCGGTGAGAGTTCCCGATCCACGCCCGCCTTGCGCGCGTATCTTTTAATGATGTGCCAGAACGCCTGGCGCGTCATGCGATCGCCGCGGCGGGTCGGAAACAGGTAGTCGGTACTGCGATCCAGCAGGATGTCGTTGCGCGCACCGGCGATGAAGGCCTTGAGCCAGCGCACCGCCTCCTCGCCCAGTGGAATCAGGCGCTCCCGATTGCCCTTGCCGAGCACCCGGGTCACCCCCTGGTTCATGTTGATCTGGCCGAGCTTGAGGCTCACCAGCTCCGATACCCGCAGCCCGGTCGCATACAGCACTTCCAGCATGGTGCGGTCACGGTAGCCGAGTGGGTCGGCCACCGCGGGTGCGCCCAGCAGCGATTCGACCTCCGCCTCGGACAGCGAGCGTGGCAGCGAGCGGCCGATCTTCGGCATCGCGATCTGGGCCGTGGGATCTTCGCGCAGACCGCCGTCGCGCAGCAGGTAGCGAAAGAAGCGGCGGAAAGACGAGAGCTGACGCGCCGTGGAGCGCGGGCGCGCGCCCGCCTGCACACGGGCGGCAATGAAATCCATCAAATCGGCACGTCCGGTCTGCGCCAGGCTGAGATTGCGCGCACCCAGCCAGCGATGCAGCGCCACCAGGTCGGCGCGGTAGGCCGCCAGTGTGTTCGACGACAGGCCCCGCTCCATCCAGACCGCGTCGAGAAAACGCGCGATGATCGGATCGGTCGGGTCGGGTCCGGATTTCTCCACTTTGGCTGTAGCCTGAATTGTCAATGCAGTACCTTGATGTGGGTTGTTCTCGCCGTCGAAGTATGCTGAGGCGGGGCCGCGCTTCGATGTGATCACCCTCACAGCCGCGCGCAGCCGTTAACATAAAGAGAACTGCATCACATGCAAAAAGATGGGTAATGAGACCCGTGCCGTTAAATCGGCCCGTCGCGCCAGCTCAGACGCCGCCGCCGGTGCCTGCCCGGCGCCTGCGCGCCTGAGCGCGCTGGGCCTGGCCTACGGCATCGGCACCTGGCTTCAGTTCCTGCTGCTGGCCACACTGATGCTGCCGGTTTTGCTGCTCACGCCTCGGCTGTCACGCCGGCGCGCGCTGGTGCGCGCTCTGGCGCGCGCGGCCCTGCGCCTGGCCGGCATGCGGCTTCAGGTGCACGGCCTCGACCGCCTGCCGCAGCCGTGTATCGTAGTCGCAAATCACAGCAGCTACCTAGATGGCGTGGTGTTGTGCGCGACCTTGCCGGCGCAGTTCAGTTTCGTAATCAAGCGCGAAATGGCCGCCGTACCGCTGGCCGGCACATTGCTGCGCCGTATCGGTGCCGAGTTCGTCGAGCGCGGCAACCGCGTGCGCGGCGCGCGCGATGCGCGCCGGCTGATGCGCCAGGCCGGGATCGGGCAGGGGTTGGTGTTTTTTCCCGAGGGAACTTTCGGCCCGGACGTCGGGCTGCGCCACTTTCATATTGGCGCATTCGCCGCGGCAGTGCGCGCCAATCTGCCGCTGCTGCCGGTGGCGATCCGCGGCACCCGCCATTGCCTGCCGCCGGGAAGCCCCTGGCCGCGCCCCGGCGTCATCCGGATCGAAGCGCTCGCGGCGCTGCCGGCCCTTGCATCCGGCGGCGAGCAGGACAGCCGCGATCGGGCACTGCGCCTGCGCGATGCGGCTCGCGATGCGCTGCTGGCCGCGCTCGGGGAACCGGATCTGGAAAAGAGCGCGCGCCATTGATCGCGCAGACGAACCTGCGCCAGCGCTACCAGCGCGAACTGGCCGCGCACGGCTACCAGGCCGACGCAGCCCAGAGCGCGGCGATCGAGCAGCTGGAGCTGCTTCGCACGCGTCTGCTGGCTGAAGGCGGCGGCGGATTCTGGCAGCGGCTGCGCAAGGATCGGCCGACCGGCGATCGGCCCGGGCAGCGCCGCGGCGTGTATCTGTGGGGCGGCGTCGGTCGCGGCAAGACCTGGTTGATGGATCTGTTCTATGACAGCCTGCCGGCAGGCACGCGCCAGCGCAGTCATTTTCATCATTTCATGCGCGACATGCACCTGCAGTTGCGGCACATTGGCGCGCGCCGGGATCCGCTGCAGCTGCTGGCACGCCGCATTGCCCGCCAGACACGCCTGCTGTGTCTGGATGAACTGTATGTCAGCGACATTGTCGATGCGATGCTGCTCGGCGGGCTGCTCGAGGCACTGGTCCGTCGTGGGGTACAGCTGGTTATCACCTCGAACCTGCCGCCGGCCGCGCTGTATTGGAACGGTCTGCAGCGCGAGCGCTTTCTGCCCGCGATCGGGCTGCTGGAGCGCGAGCTCGAGGTGCTGGCGGTCGATGGCGGGATCGACTACCGCTTGCGCCAGCTGCAGCGCCGCCCGATCTATCTGGACAGCGGTGCGGTCGACAGCGCCGCGCAATTGCAGGTCCTGTTCGACGCTCTGGCCGGCGAGCATGGCGAGAGCGCAACCGATCTGCGCATTGCCGGCCGCAGGTTGCGCGCAGTGCGCCGGCGCGGCGGTGTCGTGTGGTTCAGCTTCGCCACGCTGTGCGAACAGCCGCGCAGCCCAAACGACTATGTGGAAATCGCGTGCGAATTTCACACCGTGCTGCTGTCCGACGTGCCCGCCTTCACCGAAGCGCACCAGGACAATGAAGCGCGCCGTTTCATTGCGCTGATCGATGAGTTCTACGATCAGGGCATCAAGCTGGTGGCGTCTGCAGCGGCGGCGCCGGCAGATCTGTACCGCGGCGAGCTGCTGCAACTCGAGTTCCGCCGCACCGCCAGCCGCCTGGTTGAAATGCAGACCGAATTCTACCTGGCGCGCCCGCTTCGCAACCAACCGATGCCGGAGTCGCAAACTACCGCGGCAGGTCGGGAATAATTCTGCGCCGCGGAAATATTTGCCGATGAAAGTTTCCTAGGTAAAGTATCGCCATGACGTCGAACGCACCACTTAGTGCCGGCCCCTGGAACTGCGCGCCGCCCAAATCGAAGCCGTCATACACATCAGCGCCGCCGGCTACCGCGCAGCCGAACCGGCAGCACGTGCAGCAGCCGTGGACCAGGCCGGATGAGGCCGGTAACGCCGCCGGCGTGGTGCCGGCGCGCCGGTAGCACTCCCGAACTGGACGAAGTGCTACGATTCTCTCCATGAGCGAACAGCGAATCGTTGCACAATTCGAGATTCCGTACCGTGCCTGCCTCGATGGCGACGGCGCGCCGCTGGGTGCGCTTCCAGCCTGGGTCGAGGACGGCGAACTGCTGCGGCGCATGTACCGGATGATGGTCCGTGCCCGCGCCTTCGACACCAAGGCGGTCAATCTGCAGCGTACCGGCAAGCTCGGCACCTACCCCTCCTGCCTGGGCCACGAAGCCACGCACGTTGGCGTCGGTGCCGCCATGCGAGCAGACGACGTGCTGTTCACGGTGTATCGCGAGATCGGCACCAAGTTCTGGCGCGGTGTCGACATGCTCGACGTGCTGCTGTATTGGGGCGGGGATGAGCGCGGCACGATGTACCGGCACTCGCCGCAGGACTTTCCGTTTTGCGTACCGATTGGCTCGCAGATGCCGCACGCGGCCGGGGCGGCGCTGGCGATTCAGATCCGCGCTGAGCGGCGCTGTGCCCTCGCGTTCATCGGCGACGGCGGTACCTCCCAGGGCGCGTTCTACGAGGCCATCAACTTCGCCGGCGTCAAGTCGCTGCCGCTGGTGTGTGTCATCGTCAACAACCGCTGGGCGATATCGGTCCCGGTGGCGGCGCAGACCGCGGCGACGACACTGGCGCAGAAGGCGATCGCCGCCGGCATTCCGGCGCTGCAGATCGACGGCAACGACCTGCTGGTGGTGCGCGATGCGGTCGGCGACGCGATCGAGCGTGCCCGCGGCGGCGGCGGCCCGACGGTCATCGAAGCCCTCACCTACCGCCTGAGCGATCACACCACGTCGGATGATGCCACGCGCTACCGCAGTGCCGAGGAAGTTGCCGACGCGCGGCGGCTCGAACCGATCGCACGCACCCGCAACTTCCTGCAATCGCGTGCACTGTGGGATGAGGCCGACGAGCAGGCGCTCAAGGCCGCATGCAGCGAGGAAGTAGACGCCGCGGTCAAGCAGTACCTGGCGACGCCGAAGCAGTCTACCGACGCAATGTTCGATTATCTTTACGCGCAGCTGACGCCGGCGCTGCGCGCCCAGCGCGATGAGGCGCGTCGCTTTGCGGCGTCGGGCCACTAGGCAGCAACGCACTTTCGCAATCGGATTAGAACAAAGGATAGTTTCGATGGCGAAGATGACGATGGTCGAAGCCATCAACATGGCGCACGCCTGGGAGATGGCGCACGACCCGTCGGTCGTCGTGTTGGGGGAAGACGTCGGCACCAATGGCGGCGTGTTTCGCGCAACGGTCGGGCTGCAGCAGCGCTTCGGCAAGGCGCGCGTGCAGGATACGCCGCTGGCCGAAGGCCTGATTGCAGGCACGGCGATCGGCATGGCGGCACAGGGCCTGAAGCCGGTGGCCGAGATCCAGTTCATGGGTTTCATCTATCCGGCACTGGACCAGATCGCCAGTCACATGGCACGCCTGCGCAACCGCACCCGCGGGCGGCTGAGCTGCCCGGTGGTGCTGCGCATGCCGCATGGCGGCGGCATACACGCACCCGAGCACCACTCGGAGAGCCTCGAGGCGCTGCTGTGCCATCACCCCGGCCTGCGGGTCGTTTGCCCATCGTCTCCGGCGCGCGCCTACGGGTTGTTGCTGGCGGCGATCCGTGATCCCGATCCGGTGATGTTTCTCGAGCCGGTACGGCTGTATCGATTTGCCAGGCAGGAGGTGCAGGATGACGGTCAGGCGCTGGCCATCGGCTGTAGCTTCGTGTTGCGCGAAGGCAGCGACCTGACGATCGTGACCTGGGGAGCAATGACGGTCGACAGTCTCAAGGCCGCCGAACAACTGGCGGCCGACGGCGTGAGCTGCGAGGTCATCGATGCCGGAACGCTGGCTCCGCTCGACTTCGATACCATCCTCGACTCGGTGGTCAAGACCGGGCGACTGCTGATCGTGCATGAAGCACCGCGCACCTGCGGCCTGGGCGCCGAGATCGCCGCGACTGTGAACGAGCGGGCGCTGTACGATCTGCTGGCGCCGATCCGGCGTGTGGCGGGCTACGACACCGTCATGCCGCTGTACCGGCTGGAACACGATTACATTCCCGGCGTGGCGCGCATCGTCGATGCGATCCGTGCCACGCTGGCCGAATAGACGCGGATCAGGGGGTGCAGGCATGACAGTGTTTAAACTTCCCGATCTTGGCGAAGGTCTGTCCGAGGCCGAGATCCTGCGCTGGCACGTCAAGGTTGGCGATCAGATCGAGGTCGATGCCCCGATGCTATCGGTGGAGACCGCCAAGGCAGTAGTCGAAGTGCCATCCCCGGTCAGCGGCACGATCACCGCGCTGCACGCGCAGCCTGGAGATCGCATCGAGATCGGCGCGCCATTGATCGAATTCGCCGCGGACGCCGCGGCGTCGCAGGCAGCCGCGCGCGCCACGCTCGCGGCTGCCAGTGACGATTCCGGGACCGTGGTCGGACACATGCCGGGCCTGGCCGACGACGACGCAACCGCCGCGGCGCTCGAGGCAGCCAATGCGGTTACCGGGCCGCGGGTGCGCGCAGTACCGGCCGCGCGCGCCCTGGCGCGCAGCCTCGGCGTCGAGGTCGCTACCCTCACCGGCACCGGGCGCGGCGGTCTGATCACGCTCGATGATGTGATGGCGGTAGGACTACCGGGCTCCAACGCCGCCAGCAAGATGCACCCCGCCCAGTCGGCGCGTGCCCCCGCCGCTGGCGGCGATGTCGAGGTGCTGCGCAGCCTGCGCCGCGCCATGGCGCAGAGCATGTCGCTGTCGCGCGACTCGGTGATGGCATGCTCGGTGTTCGACGACGCCGATCTGCACGCCTGGGGTGCCGGCCGCGACTACACCACGCGGGTGCTGCGCGCCATCACCGCGGGCGTGCGCACCGAGCCGGGCCTGAACGCCTGGTTCGACGGGAAATCGCAGAGCCGCACGCTGTTCGAACAGATCGATGTCGGCATCGCGGTGGACACCATCGACGGCCTGCTGGTGCCGGTGATCCGTCATGTCGAGAAGCGCAGTCCGGCGCAGCTGCGCGTCGAACTCGACCGGCTCAAGCGCGCCGCGCGCGATCGCACCGTAGGCGGCGAGGAGCTGCGCAATTTCACCTTCATGCTTTCCAACTTTGGCAGCATGGCCGGGCGCTATGCCACGCCGATCGTGGTGCCGCCTGCGGTCGCGATTCTAGGCACCGGCCGCGTGCGGCGTGATGTTATCGCGGCTGGAGAACGCATTGAAATTCACACCCGTATGCCGCTGTCGCTGACTTTCGATCATCGGGTCATCACCGGCGGAGAGGCGGTGCGGTTTCTCGGCGCCGTGATGGCGGATCTGGAACTGCCCGAGTGAGCAAGCGCGGCTCGCAGGGCGGCTCTGCGCGCCTGCAACTGACCGCAACGCTGCTGCGGGCCTGGCGCACGTCCGTTCCGGTCGAGGAATGGCGCGGCTTCGACGAGGCGGCGCTGCGCCGCGGCTGCGCCGCACACATTGAATTCGGAGCGCGCCGCCGCCGCCACCAGACACTGCTGCGCGTGAGCAGTGCGCCGGTCGCGCTAGCCGCGCCCGGCCCGGGCGCGGCCTCCTATACGGTGGTCGAACTCATCATCGACGACATGCCGTTCCTGGTGGACACGCTGAGCATGACGCTGGCAAGGCTGGGGCTGTCGGCACAGCTGATCATCCATCCCATTCTTCGGGTTTGGCGCGATCGCGCGGGTGTGCTCAGATCGCTCGACGCGGAGATCGAAACCGGCCCCGGCGCCGAGGGCGGAGTGCGCGAATCCTGGCAGTACTGGCGCATCGATCGGGTCGGCGATGCGGCCGAATGCGAGCAGCTGCGGCGGCGGCTGCTGGCGCCCCTGGCCGATGTGCGGCGCGCCTGCAGCGACTGGATGCGCATGCGCAATTCGGTGCTCAAGCTGTGTGCCGATATCAGCCGCCACCCGCCGCCGCTGTTCGCCGATGTGATCGCCGAGAGCCGGGCGCTGCTGCAGTACATGGAGGCGCATCACTTCACGTTCCTCGGCTTTCGCGAGAGCCGCCTGCGCCGCGGGCGCGGTGGGCCGCTGCTCAAGCCGCTGCCGGGCACCGCCCTTGGCCTGCTGCGCCGCCGCCTCTCCGGTACCCGCGACGGCATCGCCACAGCCAACATTCGTCGCGCGCTGCGCACGCCGGGGATGCTCATCATTACCAAGGCCAACCACCGCTCGACGGTGCATCGGCCCGGCTATCTCGACTACATCGGCGTCAAGCGCTACGACGCGCGTGGCCGCGTCATCGGCGAGGCCCGCATCCTCGGGCTGTGGACCTTCTACGCCTACGCCGCCGATCCGCGCCAGGTGCCATGGCTGCGGCACAAGCTCAAGCAGGTGCTCGAGCACTTCCCGTTTGCGGTCAATAGCCACGATGGCAAGCGCCTGTCGCAGATCGTGCAGAGGCTGCCGCGCGATGAGCTGTTCCAGGCCAGCGTGCCGGACCTGATCCGCTGCGCACGCGCGGTGCTGGTACTGCAGGATCGCGCGCGGGTGCGATTGATCATGCGCCGGGACGAATTCCGGCGCTTCTGGTCCTGCCTGGTGTACATGCCGCGCGAGCGTTGCGACACCGCCGCACAGATCAGAGTCGAGGGATTATTGCGGGCGGCGTGCCACGGGCTGGAGCTGGAATCCAACCTGTCGATCGGTGACGCGCCGCTGGCGCAGCTGCACATCGTGGTGCGGGTCGATCCGACGGCCAACACCCGCGTCGACACCGAGCGCCTCGAGCGCGATATTGCCGCGGCGATCGTCTCCTGGCGCGATCGGCTGCGTGCAGCATTGCTGGCCAGATTCGGCGAATCGCACGGGCTTGCGCTCGATCGGCGCTACGCGGTTGCATTCCCGGCGTCCTACCAGCAGGACGTGGACGCGGCGCAGGCGGTCGACGACATCATCGATCTGGAAGGCCTGGACAGCGCGGTGGATAGCATGCAGCTGCGCCTCTATCGGCCGCCGCGGCAACCGCACCAGCGCGTGCATCTGCGCATCATTCGCCGCGGCGAAGCGCTATCGATATCCGACGTGCTGCCAACATTCGAGCACTTTGGCCTGCGGGTCATCGCCGAGCGTCCCTATCGACTGGACTGGCCGGATGGCAGCTGGGCATGGCTGCAGGACTTCGAGCTCGAGCATTACAACCTGCAGGGCATCGCCGTGCCACGGGTGGCGCCTGAGCTGATCGCGGCGTTTCGTGCGATACGCGCCGGTGAGCTGGATGACGACGGCTTCAACCGCCTGCTGATCGCGGCCGAGCTCAGCATGCGCCAGGTGACGGTGCTGCGCGCCTGCTGCCGCTACCTGCTGCAGACCGGCATTCCGTTCAGCCAGAGCTACATGGAGCGCGTGCTGGGCACGCACTCGGCCGCGGCGCGCGACCTGTGCGAATTGTTCCAGCAGCGCCTGGCCCCGCACTCCACCCGCGGCGCGCGCGCCCGCTCAGTCGTGCTCGAACGACGCCTGCGCCGCGCGATCAGCGCGGTTGTCAGCCCGGACGAGGACCGCATCCTGCGCGCCTTTCTCGCGGTGATCCTGGCGACGCTGCGCACCAATTACTTTCGTCGCGATGGCGCCGGCAATCCGCGTCCATGGCTGTCACTGAAATTCGATCCGGCCCGGATTCCCGGTCTGCCGCAGCCGCGTCCGGCGTTCGAGATTTTCCTGCACAGCCCGCGGGTCGAGGGCGTGCACCTGCGGGCGGGGCCGATCGCCCGCGGCGGCATACGCTGGTCGGAGCGTCCCGAGGATTTCCGCACCGAGGTTCTCGGCCTGATGAAGGCCCAGCACGTCAAGAACACGCTGATCGTGCCGGTGGGCGCCAAGGGCGGCTTCGTGGTGCGCCGCCTGCCGCCACGCACCGCACCGCTGGCGCAGCAGCAGGAAGTGGTCGAATGCTACCGAAGCTTCATTCGCGGCCTGCTCGACCTCACCGACAACATCGTCGCCGGCCGGGTAGTGCCGCCGCCCGAGGTACGACGACTGGACGGCGATGATCCCTACCTGGTGGTCGCGGCCGACAAGGGCACGGCGACTTTCTCCGACCTTGCCAACGCCGTATCGGCCGAATATGGCTTCTGGCTCGGCGACGCGTTTGCCTCCGGCGGTTCGGCCGGATACGACCACAAGAAAATGGCGATCACGGCCCGCGGTGCCTGGGAGTGCATCAAGCGCCATTGCCGCGAACTCGGCAGCGACATCCAGCGCGAACCCTTCACCGTGGCCGGTATCGGCGACATGTCCGGCGACGTGTTCGGCAACGGCATGCTGCTGTCACGCCAGATACGGCTGGTAGCCGCCTTCAATCATCAGCACGTGTTTCTCGATCCGAAACCCGATGCGGCGCGCAGCTTCCGCGAGCGCGAACGGCTGTTCCGGCTACCGCGCTCGGGCTGGAATGATTACAGCGCGCGGCTGCTGTCGCGTGGCGGTGCCATCTTCGAGCGCAGCGCCAAGAGCGTGACGCTGTCGCGCGAAGCGCAGGCGCTGCTGGAACTGCCGCAGCGGCGCGCCAGCCCGGTGGAGATCATCCGCGCCATCCTGTGCATGCGGGTCGATCTGCTATGGAATGGCGGCATCGGCACCTACGTCAAGGCCGCGGACGAGCGCCACGGCGAGATCGGCGATCGTGCCAACGACGCGGTGCGCGTGGACGGCCTGCAGGTGCGTGCGCGGGTGGTCGGCGAGGGCGGCAATCTCGGATTCTCGCAGCGCGGGCGCATCGAATATGCCGCCACCGGCGGTCGCATCAACACCGATTTCATCGACAATTCTGCCGGCGTCAACACCTCGGACGTCGAAGTCAATCTGAAGATTCTGCTGGATGCTCCGGGGCGCGCGCCGGTGACGCCGGCCCGGCGCAATCGCCTGCTCGCAAACGCCACCGACGAGGTCGCCGCGCTGGTAGTGCGCAACAATTATCTGCAGAGCGAAGCCCTGAGCCTGATGGAACGGCGCGCGGTCGAGGATCTTGGCGAGCACCAGCAGCTGCTGCGCTGGCTCGAGCGCCACGGCGAAATCGATCGCGCGGTGGAATTCCTGCCGACCGACGACGAGATGGAGCAGCGCCGGCGCCAGGGGCGCGGCCTCACGCGGCCCGAACTGGCGCTGCTGTTCGCCTACGGCAAGATCGCGCTCAACCACGCGCTGACCGAGACCGGCAGCGCCGCGGATCCGTACCTGGCGCGCGAGCTCGAGCGCTACTTTCCGCGGGCGATGCAGCGCCGCTTCCCCGAGCGCATCAAACGCCATCGCCTGCGCAAGCAGATCATCATCACCGCGACCACCAACAGCATCGTCAATCGCGTTGGCCCGACACTGCTGATCCATTGCAGCGAAGCCGGCAACGCCAATGCCGCCGCGATCGCACGCGCATACACCATCGCGCGCGACAGCGCCGACCTGCGCACGCTGTGGGCGCAGATCGAAGCCCTCGACGGCCGCATCAAGCCGGCCGACCAGTACGACGCGCTGCTCGAGACCAGCCGCTATCTGACGCACTACACGCTGTGGCTGCTGCAGCACCGGCGTGACTACGGCGCGGTGGGGGCTGCGGTGTCGCGGCTGCAGCCGGCGCTGCGCGAATTTGCTCAGGTGACGCCGGCCGCGCTCGAGGGTCTGGACCGCGAGCGCTACCTGGCGCGTTGCCGCCGCTACGCCGGCCAGGGATTGCCGGCGCGGCTGGCCGAAAGCATCGCCGCCCTCGAGCCGCTGGGTGTGGCGCCCGACATGGTGACACTGATGGCAAGTTCGCGTGCCAGCGCCCGGGCGGTGGCGCGTGCGCATTTCGGCCTCGGCGCCCGGCTCGGTCTCGACTGGCTGCACGGCGCAATCGAACAGCTGCCGGCCGGCGGCAGCTGGCAGCGCGCTGCGCAGCAGCGCCTGCTCGACAACGCGCTGGCGGCGCATCTGCGCATCAGTGCCGCCGCGCTCAGGCACGAATCGAAGCGGCGGGCGCCCTCGGCCGGCGCGGGCGATCCCGCGCTCGAACGCTGGCAGCAGCTACAGCGCGACCTGCGCGCACTGGCTGCGCCGGACCTGGCTGCCCTCACCGTCGCGGTCGAGGCACTGGAGAATCTGGCCGCCAGCCGCGCGCATGATCTGGCCCGTCTGCTATAAGGCGGCGACAGTCGGTCGTCGCGGACACCGTCGGAGCAAACCGTGCCTGTACCCATAAGACTCGTGCTGGTGCGCCATGGCCAGAGCATCTGGAATGTCGACAACCTTTTCACCGGCTGGACCGATGTGGACCTGTCGACACAGGGCTGCGAAGAAGCCCGGCAGGCTGGCCGCGAGCTCGCGCGCGAGGCCGTGGTGCCGGACATCGTCTTTACGTCGGTGCTCAAGCGCGCAATTCGCACCCAGTGGCTGATGCTCGATGAGCTCGACCTGCTGTGGCTGCCGGTGGCACGCAGCTGGCGGCTGAACGAGCGTCACTACGGCGCGCTGCAGGGCCTGAACAAGGCGCAGACGGTCGAGCGCCACGGCGAGGCGCAGGTCAAGATCTGGCGGCGCAGCTACGACATTCCGCCCCCACCACTTGGGCTGGACGATCAGCGCCACCCGCGCTTCGACCGCCGCTACGCCGACGTCGCCGCCCGCGACCTGCCGGCGACCGAATCGCTCAAGGACACCCTCGCCCGGGTGCTGCCCTACTGGCAGCAATGCATCGTGCCGGAACTCAAGCTCGGCCGGCAGGTGCTGGTAGTCGCGCACGGCAACAGCCTGCGTGCGCTGGTCAAGATGCTCGATGACCTGTCCGAGCAGGCGGTGGTCGACCTCAACATTCCGACCGGGGTGCCGCTGCTGTACGAATTTGACCATGCACTGCGGCCGCTCGCCAGTCGCTACCTGGGAGACGCGGAAGCGATCCGCGCGGCCGCCGAGGCGGTCAGGCGGCAGACCGAGAAGCAGCGCTAGCGCGGCTATTTACGCGACGGGTCGGTCATCCAGCCGTCGTAGTAGCCGCCGTAGCGCAGCGCCAGCGCACGAAAGCGCTGCGACAGTCCCTGCATCTCGGTCACCGATATCCGCAGGTGCTTGCGCGCATGCAGCGAATAGCCGCTCGCGCCCTCACCGCTCATGATGCGCGTATCGATCGCGAAGCCTTCGGATTCAAGCTCCACGCGCAGCGATGCGACGGCCGCCTCATCCGGCACACCGAAGAAGAAATCCACTTCATAGGGGGTGAAGGAATTGCCGCCGGCCGCGCGCAGGTTCTTCACCAGGCGCTCGTCCCAATCGTCATGCGTGGACTGCGCGCGCGCCTTGCGCAGCGCCAGCACCACGCGCACCACCGCCAGCAACGCTATCAGCACCAGTACGACGTATATCCACTGCATGGCGAACGCTTACTCTTCGGGCGCGATCGTGACCCTGACGCCGGAGAGCGCGTCATTGAGCAGCACCTGGCATGACAGGCGCGAATTCTCGCGGCGGCTGGTCAGATCGCCGAGCATATCGCGCTCATCGGACATCGGCGCGGGCAACTTCGCCACCCACTCGGCATCGACGTAGACGTGGCAGGTCGCACATGAGCACATGCCCCCGCAGATCGCGGCCACGCCGTCATCCATGTCCCTGAGCGGTTCCATCAGCGTCGCGCCGTTTGGCGCATCCAGCTCGCGCTCGGATCCATCGCGATCGATCACTCGCACCAGCGGCATGGCCACTCCTGAAGATTTGCGGGGCGCGCTAGTTTGCCGGCCACGCCATCGGGAAGCCAGTCCCGGATCGCCTTCATGGCGGCTCGGCCGGCTCGCCGCGTGCCAGATGCCATAGCCAGGCCAGCGCCCGATAGACGTAAACGCGGGCCGACAGGGCCGGCTCGAGCGCGTGCGCGTCGAAGCCCGCCGCCGCCGCGAGTTCAGTGCGGTAGCGCTCGGCGACCGGGTAATAGGCGAGCACGCAGGCCACGTCCATCAGCGGATCGGCGAGCTGGGCATATTCCCAGTCCAGCAGCCAGAGCCGCGATCCCTGCAACAGGTTGCCCTGCCAAAGATCGCCGTGCACGATGCTCGCGGCGGCAGCGTCCGAGCGCAGCCCGGCGCACACCGCTTCAAGACGCTGCAGCGCGGCGCTGCCTGCGCCATCCGCCACGGCGCCGATCTGCCGTACATACGCCAGCGCCACCTGCCAGGGATCGAAGCGCTCGATGGCGGGGACCGGCAGCCGATGCAACGCGTACAGCCGTTCCCCCAGGCGCCGCAACGCGTCGATGTCGGCGTAGTCGGCGCTGTCCCAGAGGCGGCCCGGAAGAAATTCCATGATCAGCAGACCCTGTGCCTCGGGCGCGGCATCCACCAGCAAAGGCGCAAGGCCACCCGCCGCTGCGGCGCGATGCAGGACCAATTCGCGCCCCCGATCGACGCCCGGCCGGCGCCAGGCAGCGCCGTCGAGCCGCAGCACGAAACGTCCGGCCGCGCTGTCGATCCGATAAACCTCATTGACGGTACCGCCGCCCAGCCGCTCGATGCGCCGGGCGGTCTCGCCGTGCGTGAGGCCCGGCACGCGCGCCAGTGCCCAGCCGGGCGGAGCGCTCAGCGAGCCTGTTGGCGGTACTGGCGCAGCCATTGCCGAAATCCAATCAGCGCGATCGCGAGGTAGGTCAGAAACAATCCGGTCGTGACCGGGTAACCCTGGACCGCGAACAGATAGGCCATGATCGCATCGGCGCTCATCCAGTACAGCCAGTTCTCGAGTTTCATACGCGCGACCATCCAGGTGGCCAGCAGGCTGGTCCAGGTGGTCAACGAGTCCATATACGGCCACGCCGCATGGGTCTCCAGCGCGAGCCAGTGCGCGCTAATGAAACTCAGCAGTACGATCGCTGCCAGTGCCGCGAGGTGGTAGCGCGGCGGCCAGCGCGTTATGCGAGGCTGCTCGTTGTGTCCGGCGTGAGTCCAGTGGTACCAGCCATAGAAAGACATTACGACGTAATACGCCTGCAGCAGCGACTGCATCGGCAGCCGCGCGCGCGCGGCCAGGTAGACGTAGATCGATGCGCTCAGACCACCGGCTATCCATCCCAACCGCTTGCGCCTGAGGATCAGGAGCACGTAGACCACGCCCAGCAGCACCGCCAGGGCCTCGGGCGGGCTGGTCAGGGCGAGCCCGCGCCGCAGCGCGGCGATCACGCGCTCAACGGCCCAAGCACTTTCATGACGAACACCGCCTTGTCGTTGCTTTCAAAGGTGGCACGCAGCTCGCGCACCAGCGTCGGCATCACGACCTCGTAGTCGCCGAACACTTGCGTGCTCATGCTGTTGGTGACGACGCGCAACCGCGGTTCGGCATTCAGCCGGTCGATAAAATCCTGGATCGGCGCAATGTATTGCTGGTGCAGCGGGTACAGGCTGATCTCGACGCCAATGTCCATGCTCAGTCCTCGTTGTGTTCAAGCAGGTAGCGAACGGTCACCCCGACAGTGCGCGGATCGCCGTTCTGGATGAAACGCTGGTTCGGAAAGTTAGGCGGCACGTCGCCGAAGTAGAAGCCCTGCACGGCATAGCGCTGGTCCAGCAGATTGCGCGACCAGGCACTGGTTTGCCAACCGCCGCGCTGGTAGCCGAAGCGCAAATTCACCAGCTGATAGGCCTGGGCGACCTGGTTCTGGCCGGCCGCGAAATAGAACCCATCAGTGGCCGAGGTGTCGAGGCGCGCGAACAGGCCGCTCGGGTGGGCGTAGGACAGCGCCGCCGAGAATTGATACTCGGGCGCGAACGATTGCGCGCGACCGTCCAACGACAGCGGCGCCTGGCCTGGGCAGGCGATCGCCTGCGAGTCATAGCCGAGGTAACGGGTATGCAGCAACCCGGCGCTGCCGGACAGCTGCCAGCGCGGGCTGATGCGCCATTGTGCCTGGCTCTCAAGCCCGTAGTTCTCGCCGTGCGAGGCGTTCCGGGTGAAGAACACGAACGTGGACGGATTGTCCTGCTCGAGCTGGCAGGAGCTGTAGACCTGCATGTTCTCACGGCGCATGTAGAACACGTCGGCCTGCCACTGCAGCGCGGCTCCGGCCGACTGGCGCTTGACGCCGCTCTCCAGGCTCCACAGGTACTCGGGCGCGAAGCGGCGTTGCTCCGGCGGGATCTGGCTGCCGATGTTGAAACCGCCGGCCTTGAAGCCGCGCGCCAGGGTCGCGTACAGGTTCTGTAGCGGGCTGGTGCGCAGTGACCAGGACAGGTTGCCGCCGTACATGCTGTCGCGCCCGTCGGGAAACGGCCGCTGCACGTCGGCGCTGTCCTGGTAGTGCGCCTGGCGCTGCTCGGCGCGCAGCCCCAGCGTCAGGCTCGCGCGCGGCCCCAGGGCGGCGTCGAACGAGCTGTAGAGGGCAGCATTGCTGGCGCGGTAGTCGCTGTGCAGCAGGCTGGAGCCCGCGCCGATTGACGGATTCGCGTCATTCCAGGTGTTGAGCAGGTCGTCGGACTCGGTGAGCCGCAGAAAATAGGCCCCTGCCAGCCACCGCACCCGGCCCAGCAGCATGTGATCGGTGTCGCCGATGAAACGCAGATCCTCGGCCACGGTGCTGCGCAGGCGCCTGTCCTGTTCGAAGTAATCGTACGGCGTGTAGCCGCAGCAGGCCGCCCAGAACGCATCGTTGCCCCAATCGGCATCGAACGAATAGACGATGTGTGAATCGGCCGCGCTGGTCACACTGCGCAGCTCGCCGAAGCTGCCGGTGTTCAGAGTCAGCCGCAGCGATGCGCCCAGCGACTGCTGCGAATCGCGCCCGGGCTGGTTCGACTGCGTGGTGAAACTGTTGTCGATCGACCAGGCGTCATAGCCATTGTTCAGGTCCACATCCATCAGCGCCAGATCGGCGCGCAGCGCCGGCGTCAGCTGCCAGAACAGTTTGGCCCGCAGCGTGCCCTCATCGTAGCCGTTGGTGTCCGAGCGCTGCAGGTATGCATTGTCGCGATAGCCGTCGCTGCGGTACTGCTGTGCGGCCATGCGCCAACCGGCCAGGCCGTTGTCGGCACTGTCGCTCAGCGCCACGCCGGCCGCGCGGGTTTCAAAATCCCCGACCGTGGCCTCCGCATGCAGCGCGAAGCCCGGCGTCGGCTCCTCGGTACGCACATTGATCAGACCGGCCAGCGCGTTGGCGCCGTAGACCGTGCTCTGCGGACCACGCAGCACTTCGATTTGCGCGGTGTCGAACAGCGTCGCCGGCATACCGACTCCCGAGAAGTCGATATCGTCGATCAGGAATCCGACCGACGGATTGGGCGCGCCCTGATACTGCTCCACCTCGCCGATGCCGCGCAGCTGGAAGAAGCGCGGCCGTGAGCTGCCGCTGGCCCAGCTCAGATTCGGGATCATCGCCAGCACATCCTCGAAATGCTGCACGCCCGCGGCCTGCAGCGTGGCAGCATCCAGCACGCTCACGCTCTGCGGCAAATCAGCAGCATTGCTGCCACGCAGGCTTGCGGTGACGACTATTTCCTGCAGCACCTCGTCGGCCGCTGCGCTGCACGACAGGGCCGAGCAGACAGCCGCGAGCGGCCACAGGCCAGTGCGATGAAATTTCATTCCTGCTCCCTACGCCGGTACTAACCGGATCAGGTTCAACGGGTTCGCCGATCAGCGGCATCTCAGGTCCGTTCCGGACCACCCCAAGGTTTGCGGCACAAACTATCGAGGAAACGACCGGCGATTGCAAGCGGCCGATGCTGCTGCCGTTACAATTGGCTCGGCAGGAGCAGGGATCATGGGCAACAGCGTTCGCGTATTTCAGGTCGATGCGTTCACGTCGCGGCGCTTCAGCGGCAATCCGGCCGGCGTGGTGCTCGACGCCGACCGGTTGACCGCCGCCGACATGCAGGCCCTGGCGCGCGAGCTGAACAATGGGGATACGGCGTTCCTGCTGCAGCCGGATGCGAACGATCACGACCTGCGGGTGCGATTCTTCACGCCGCGCCGCGAGGCAGCTTTCGTCGGCCACGCAACGCTCGCCGCCCACGCCGTGCTGGCCGCATTGAAGCTCGAACCGCGCCGCCGCCAGAAGCAAAGCAGCGGCATCGTTGAAGTCGACTCGATCAGCGGTGCCTGGCCGCCGCGTATCGCCATCCACCTGCCAGCGCCGAAGTTGCAGCGCCTGCTCGATGAACGTGAATTGTCGGCCGTGCTCGAAGCACTGACGCTGACGCGCGCCGACCTCGATGCGCAATGTCCGGCGATGCTCGGCGGCGACAGCAGCACGCGCGTGATGCTCGGCGTGCAGCACGGCACGACTTTGGCGCGGCTGCGGCCCGACCTGGCGCGCCTGACGGTGCTGTCCGGGGAACTCGGAGCGCCGGGGTTTTTCCTGTTCTCGCGCCAGCCCTCGCTGCCGGACGTGTCCAGCGAGGCGCGAATGTTCTGCCCGGCGCTGGGGTTTCCCGAAGACCCGGTGAGCGGCAACGCCCACGCGCTGCTCGGCGCCTATCTGCTGCAGCATCGGCTGATCGGCCCGGCAACGGCGGCGGTGGCCGGCACTACGCTCGAGTTCAGCGGCGCTCAGGGGCATCACATGGGCCGCCCCGGCCGGATAACCGTGGTGCTGAACCTGCAACGCGACCGGCTCGAATCGGTGAGTATCCTGGGTGAGGCCGTGGTGGTGTTCGACACCACGCTTGAATTCTGATGCCCAGCTGCCCCGGCTCGATCACGCCGGCAAATCTATGCGGCATTGGATTAGCATTGGACGATGGCCAACAGCGAACACTGGGAGTTACCCGAGGCGCTGCGACCGCAGCAGAGTCGCTTCGAATTCGACCTGGCGGCGCTGTACCGCTCGGTGGTGCTGGTGCATACCGAGGCCAGCGAGGACGGCTATACCGCGGCGTTTCTCGGCACCGAACGCCTCGGCTCGGGTGTAGTCATCCACAGTGCCGAACGCAAGCTGGTGCTGACGATCGGCTACCTGATCACCGAGGCCGAATCCATCTGGTTGACCAGCCTCGACGGCAAGGTAGCCGAGGCCGCCCCAATGGCTTACGACCAGGCCAGCGGTTTCGGTCTGGTGCAGCCTCTCGGGATGCTCGATGCCCCGGCCATCGAACGCGGCTCGGCCGCAACGCTGGCGCTCGGCGATCGGGTCCTGGTGGTCGGGCAAGGCGGCGAGCGCCATTCACTGGAAGCGCAATTGATCGCGCGCCGCGAGTTCGCCGGCTACTGGGAATACCTGCTCGATGAGGCGCTGTTCACCGCGCCGCCGCACCCGCAGTGGGGCGGCACCGCGCTGATCGGCACCGACGGCCTGTTGCTTGGGATCGGTTCGCTGTTCGTGCAGGAATCCCTGGCGCAGGAAGGCTTCGATGCCAACATGTTCGTGCCGATCGACCTGCTCGAGCCGGTGCTCGAAGACATGATCGAACTCGGTCGGCCGCGGCGCACTGCGCGTCCCTGGCTGGGTCTTTATACAGCCGAACAGTCCGATCACATCATGGTGGCAGGCCTGACACGCGATGGACCCGCTCACCGCGCCGGCGTGCGGCTCGGCGATGTCATCGTCGAAGTCGCCGGCCATCGGGTAACGTCATTGCCGCAGTTCTTCCGCAACGTGTGGAGTACCGGCGCCGCCGGAGTCGAAGTGGCGCTGAAACTCATGCGTGGCGGGGATGCGTTCCATGCGCTGGTGCAATCGGCCAATCGCGACGACTTTCTGAAAAAACCGCTGCGGCATTAGGTCCGATCGCCTCAACGCGGCGGCTGTAGCCGCAGCAGCTCGCGGTAGCTTCGCATGCGCGCCCGGTAATGCGCCGCACCCTGGGCAATCATGGCCAGATCCTGGGCGTTCGCCCGGCGCACCAGCCTGACCGGTGAGCCCATCACGACTGAGCCATCCGGGACTTCACGATCCGGCGGCACCAGCGAGCCGGCGGCGATGATGCAGTGCCTGCCGATGCGCGCACGATCGAGCACGATGGCGCCGTTTCCGATCAGCGACTCATCGCCAATCACGCAGCTGTGCAGCAGCGCCATGTGACCCACGGTCACCTCGCCCCCGATCAGCGTCGGTGCCCCCGGATCCGCGTGAATGACGCTGCCGTCCTGCACGTTGCTGCCGCTGCCGATCTCGATGCGCTCGTCATCGGCACGCAGCACGCAGTTGAACCAAAGGCTGGCACCGGCACCAAGCACCACCGATCCGATCACCTGCGCTCCCGGCGCGATGAAGAAATCATCTCCCGCGGTCACCAGACGCCTCTCGCCCAGTGTGTAAATCCCGGCGCTCATTGAATCCTCCGTTGACGGCCAACCGCGTCAGCGGCCGGTTGTTCACTGGCGTGCACCCGGCGCACACCGAGAATGCACCACAGCGCCTGCACGGTCACCACACCGGCCAGCAGAAACGGTGCGCTGGGCCCGATGTGCATGTAGGTCGGACCGGAGGCGAACGGCGCGATTACACGTGCCAGCGACGTGCCCGACTGATAAGTACCCATGATCGCGCCGCGGTTGTGCGGCTGCGCCTCGCGCGAGGCGAGCGCCAGACCGCTGGGGTTGAACATGCCGGCACCGAGCCCGCACGCCATCAGGCCGATGATCGCGAGCGGCAGCGCCGCAGCGAACCCGACGCTTGCAACGCCGACGGCGATGCAGACGATGCCGGCGAGCGCGAGGCGCGTTTCTCCATAGCGCGGCGCGAGTCTGCGCATCAGCCCGCCCTGCATGCCGACCGCGACGATGGCCAGCGCGAACAGCGCCATGCCGACGGTTCGCGGGCCGACCTGATAGCGGTTCATGGCCCAGATCGCGAAGATCGATTCCAGCGTCGACTGAGCGAATGTCACCAGCAGCGTGGCCAGTGTCAGCCAGCGCAATGCCGGCAGCAGCCGCAGCAGCTGCCAGGCGTGCGCCCGGGGAGCAGCCGCGGCGGCATGCGCACGCCGAAGTTGCGCCGTGTGGCTCTCAGGCAGCAGCAACAGCACCAGCAGCATGGCCAGCACGCTCGCCGCGGCCGAGACCAGCGCCGGGCGCAGAAAGTTCGCACTCTGCAGCCGCTCTCCGGCCAGCAGGCCGCCAATGCCCGGCCCGAGCATGAATCCGATGCCGATGGCCGCTCCCACGGCGCCCATGGTGCGGGTGCGAGCCGCCGGCTGGCTGATATCGGATGCGTAGGCCATCGCGGCGGACAGATTCCCGGCCATGAAGCCGGCCAGCGCACGTGCCACGAACAGCGCCGCGACCGAATGCGCAAATGCCAGCATCACGTAGGAGGCGCAGGCGCCGATCATGCTGCTCAGCAATATCGGCCGCCGGCCGAAGCGATCACTCAGCCGTCCCCACAGCGGTGCGGCCAGCAGTTGACAGGCCGAATAGCTACCCAGAATCCACGTATTCACAGCGGGCGACGCCCCGAACTGCGCCGCCATGTATGGAATCAGCGGGATCACGATGCCGAAGCCGAGCACGTCGATTACAACGACGATAAACAGCGCCTGCAACGGCTTCAGCCTTCTATGCGCCATGTGCTCTCGGCTCGTCAATGACCGGGAACCAGCTGCTGCAGTTGCGAGCCCGCGCTGCGCTGCTGCAGATGCTCCGCCACTGCGCGTATCACCAGGTTCGGCAGGCGCGTCTCGTCCCAGGCTGCCGATGCGTCGGCATTCGCGCCGAACAGCACGCCGAGCCCGAGTGTCGGCACCAACCACAGCCGCCAGCGTCCCGGACCGCGAAGAAAGAATACATCGTCGTCGGCAAACGGCTCGGCGCCGCGCGCCGCGGACGCGAGTTCGATACCGAACCCCTCGGTGCCGCTGGCGGACACCGGACGGCGCATGCGTTCCACCCAGCCCGGCGGCACCACTGCCTTGCCTTCAAAATGGCCGTCATCCAGCAGCACGCAGGCGACACGCAACCAATCCAGCACGCGCGCATGAAAGCAGCAGTCGGCCGGCGCCGCGGCACCTGCGGTGGGTAGGGCAATCCATGCGGCTGCGGCATTCAGACGACGCCACAGGCGCAGTGACAGGTAGTCCGGATAACTCAGATGTGCGCCCGCTTCGATCGCGGCACGCAGTCGCCCCGCATCAAAGCTGCGCAGCGATTGCAGCGGCAGGCTGTCATCGTGAGCCGCGATGCCGGTGGCCAGTGCCAGCAGTGCCTGGGCGAATGCGCCGGAGTCGATCATGCTCTCGGCATCGAGACCATGACCGTAGCGTTCGTACACGATATATCCGTGACGCACGACGATCAGGGCCTGAAGGCCGGCAGCGGCCGCGTCGCCAGTGGCATTCTCGAGCGCTGCGGCATCCAGATGCTGTTCCTGCGGCGTCACGCGCGGCAGCCCGCCGGCATCCCCGCCGTTGACTGCCACGCGCGCGCCGCAGGCCTGCCGCCCGGGGCAAGCCGGCCACAGCAGCCACACTGCCGCAACCAGCACAACGCCGGCGGCGCCGATGAGCGCGGCCTTGAATCTCATGCCCGGGACTTTGCGTGGCCGGAGCGCGGCGCCCGCAGCGGTCCGCAGTACGTGACCCGGGAGGCGGCCAGTTCCAGTTCGTGGGTCGCCCCTCGCGGCCATTCGTCGCGATGATGCGTCGCTATCACCACCGTGACGCCGGATGCCAGGGCCTGCTGCACCAGCGAGCGCAGGCCGGTGCGCGTACTTGCATCCACTCCGGCATGGGGCTCATCGAGCAGCAGCATAGCAGGCTCGCGTACCAGCGCACGCGCGAACAGCACCCGCCGCAGCTGCCCGTATGACAGCTCGCGTACCGCGCACGTGGCCAGCGTGATTGCCGCTACGCGGCGCAGCGCCCGCCTGGCCCGCGTTCGCTGCGCGCCGGTCAGCGGCGCGTTAAGCCCCACGCTGGCGTGCAGCCCCGAGGCGACGACCTCCTCGACCCGCAGATAGCGCGGCTGCAGCACCTGCAGCTCCGGACTGACTAATCCGACCCGGCGCTTGAACAGCTCGAGCGGCACGCCGCTCTCGATCCCGGCGCGTGTTATCGAGCCACCGCTGGCCGCACCCAGCTCACCGTACAACAGCTGAATGAAGCTCGACTTGCCGCTGCCGTTAGCGCCGTGCACCACCCAGCACTCGCCACTGCGAATCCGCAGCGTAAGGTCTCGCAGTACCGCCACGCCCTCGCGCCACACCGAGACCTGGTTCAGCGCAAACAGCACATCGGCGGCGCCGGCGGCGGCTGGCGCCGTGGCAGCTTCGGGCGCGGCCGCCAACGACGCTCCGCCGGCGGCGGCCGCCAACGCTCGGCGCGCGTGCGCGCCGAGACGCGACTGCAAGGTGATACGCCCGGCCTCGAGCCGGCACAGGTGGGTCGCCGGCGCCGGGATATCCTCGCTACGATGCGCGCTCAGCACCCATGGCAGCGACGAACGACTGAGCGCGCGCAGGCAATGCTGCACGCGCTCGCGATTGCGGCCATCCAGACCGTTGAACAGCTCGTCGAGCAACAGCAGCTTCGGCGCCCATGCCAGCGCACGGGCCAGCAGCACCAGGCGGCGTTCCCCGTAGGACAATGTCAGAAAGCGACGCTGCGCGAGCCCGTCGATGCGCAGTCGGCGCAGTAGCCGCGCGATGCGCAGTCGGGCGCGCGGGGTCAGCGGCTCCAGCGCGATGTCGGTGCGATTCACACCGGTGCCGACGACCGCCTCGACGCGATGATTCCAGTCATAGTGCTCATAGCGGTCCTGGCGTTCCGCGCCCAGATAGGCAATCTCCTGCTTGATCCCGTAGGGATCCTCGAAGGTCTCGCCGCGATAGCGGTACCGGCGTACCTGATCGCGCGCCGGGTTCGGCCACACGTCACCGGCCAGCAGCTTCAGCAACTGCGTCTTGCCGGCACCGTTCGGGCCCATCAGCACCCAGCGCTGTCCGGGTCGGATGTGCCATTCGATGCCGCGCAGCACCGGCTTATCGCCCAGTGAGAGGCGCACATTCTGGAGATCGACACTGATGAAACGCGCGCTGGCGTGTGCGCTGGGCAGGCGAGGCCGAGGCATCCCCGGGAAGTCCTTGGATAGGACCTTCACTTTAGCATCCGCCAGGCGGCTGCAAGCTGTACCGGCCAGGCGCGGCCGTCCCGGCAAAAAAAACGCTGCCGACATTCGGCGCTCACCGCGGGGGGTGTGAGATGAGCGCTATTGCCGGCAGCGTTGCCGTTGGCCTAATAAGGCCGCACTTGCAGCAGACGAAATCGCCTGTTGAGTTCATCAATGCAACCGATATGCCAACCCGCCATGGGCCGCGACCAGGGCCCGCGAGGCAGCGCTGAGCGAGCCGGTTTTTCTATGTTTTGTAAGGATTTGCGGCGCCTGGCGGCGCTGCAGCCGAGCTTCTCGGCGGCGCCTGGGGATATGCCGGCGCTTGAACCTCGACGGCGCAAGCTGTGCCGCCGGTGCACCATTGCGGGGAATCCAAGTCGCGCTGCGCCAAACCATGGTCGGCGGGCGCCGACAGCAGATAGCGACGAGCACGGCGATCGGCCGCCGCGCTCCACACCCTATGCTCTGCGCTCCCACATACACAGACGGGCGGTGGCAGCATGAGCGAGCACAACGACAGGCGGTCGCGCAAGGATCGCAAATCACGGGCACACGATAGTGTCCAGGGCGAAGGCGATTACCGGGCGGCAAAGCGCTATCGGCACGATGTCGAGGACTTCGTAGCCCGCGCGGATGTGGACGCGCTCGCGCACCAGGCGGCACCGTCATCGGCAAAGGAGGCGCGCGATCTGGCGCTGGCTGCCGACCGCGGTCGGGAGCGCTCCAGGGGGGATGATGCGGCCGACGCGGGGCTCATGTATCCGGGACGCAAGCCAGACGCGCACCGCTGATCAAGTGCTCGTGCGGGTCGGCCCGCCGCCCCGGTCAGCGCAATTCCTCCACTGGATGGCCAGCGTGATTTGCGCCGACGGCGGCGCGACCCTGGCGCCGTATGTGCTCGCGCATGCTCGCCAGTTCTTCGGCGTGCTGCTGTTCGACGGCGACGATCGATTCGAACAACTGTCGCGTCGCAGCGTCGCTCTCCCCCACATAGCGGATGATCTCGCGATAGGTGTCGATGGCAATGCGCTCCGCAATCAGGTCCTCGGCCAGCATGTCAGCCAGATCCTCGCCATCCGCGCCCTCGCCGTCGCCACCAGTCGCGGCGCTCGGCGGATCGGCAGTCGGCTCGCCGCCGAGCTCGACGATGCGCGCCGCGATCTGGTCGGCGTGACTTTGCTCTTCCTGCGCGCGCTTGTTGAACTCGTTCCTGGCGCAGTCGGCGAGCGCTTGCGCGCTCATGCTGCAATAACGCCGATACCGCAGCGCGCAAACCAGCTCGGTGGTGAGGCCGGCATTCAGCAGGCGCAATATGACATTGCGATCGGCGCTCTGGCCGGACGTCGCGCCGGCCTCGCCCATATGGCCGCGCGCCCGGCGACGAATCTCGGCGACATCGCTCAGGAACGGATGAATCTGATCTCGGCGAGGCTCGGCCAGATATGCTGACATGGCTGCGTGTTCTCGTTTGCGGTGGACACCGATCGGACCGGGGCGTGCTAAAGCATGGCAGCGTGCATTCGGCTATATTGTCGGCAGCGCGCGCCATGCGCTGTAGGAACCAGCTCACAGCGTATAAACCATGATTGTTACCGGTCGTGTGTCGCGAGCGATCGCACTGAGCGTGGCATTCGTGCTGCTGGTGGCGCTGGTGGTGATCGCTGAGATCAACCAGAGCGGACAGCGGCAGATCAACCGCGTCATCAGTCTGTCGCAGCAGCGCCAGGTGATGCTGGCGGAGCTACTGAGCGAACTGTCGGACGCCGAGGCCGGACAACGCGGATTTCTGCTGACCGACGACGACAAGTACCTGCAGGCCTATCAGGCGGCGCGCGACCGGGTGGAGCCGACGCTCAACGGGCTTAACGACCTGTTTCGCGACAATGACCGGCTACTGGTGAGCATCGATCAGCGCGACATGCTGCGTCATCTGCGCGTGCTGGTCGGCGCCAAGCTGGGCGAGCTGGCGGCTTCGTTGGCGCTCCACGGCGCGAACGGAACCGAACAGGCGCTGGCGCTGATGCGCACCGATCTTGGAAGCCGCACCCTGGGCGAGATTCGCGATGAAGCCCTGACGCTGCGCGATATGGAACGCGACGCGGTCGGCGTTGCGCTGGCCCGCGCCGGGCGGCTGCAACTGGTGTCACGCGCACTCATGGGCGGTGTGGCGGTGCTCAATTTTGTGCTGCTGATACTCGCGGCTGCGCTATGGGCGCGCCAGGCGCGCCGCCGCGCCGAGCTCACCGAACAGCTGGCAACCGAAAACGAGGACCTGGAGCGGCGTGTCAGGCGCCGGACCACCGAACTGTCGGCCCTCTCGAGCCACTTGCAGCAGCTATCGGAGAAGGAAAAAGCGGCGCTGGCGCGCGAACTGCACGATGAGCTCGGCGGCCTGCTGATCGCGGTCAAGATGGATGTCTCCTGGCTGCAGAAGCGCCTGCCCAATGCCAACCCGGACATCCAGTCGCGCTGGAGCCGGGTCCTCAAGGTGCTCGACGACGGCGTCGACTTCAAGCGCCGCATCGTCGAGAACCTGCGCCCCACGCTGCTCGACAACATGGGACTGCTGCCGGCGGTGCGCTGGATTACGCAGGAGACCTGCTCGCGCGCCGGGCTGCAGTACACGGAGATCTATCCTGAGCATGAACCGCTGCTGGTGGACGACGCGGCCATCATGTCGTTTCGGCTGGTACAGGAGTCACTGGTCAATGTCGTCAAGCACGCGCGCGCCACCCAGGTGCACGTCCAGGTTGTCGTGCAGAACGATGAGCTGATGATCCTGGTGGAGGACAACGGCAGTGGCATCGATGCCGATCGGCGCGATGCGGTCGGCTCGCATGGCCTTGCCACGATGCGTCACCGGGTGCGCAGTTTCGGCGGTACGCTCGATATCGAGTCGCCGCCTCAGGGGGGGACGCGAGTGCGCGCGCGCATCCCGCTGGCGGCGATTGTGCGCGATCCGGGCTCACTGCGGGCGATCCAGGCCAGCTCTGCCCGCGCCTCCAACTGAACGCCAGCGGTCTTCGGAAGCCGTCAGTTCGGCTGCTGCTGCTCAGCGGTGGCGTCGTTGATGTCATCTCCGATCTGCTGCAGTAGCGTCGGCAGGCGGTCGAAGTCGCGCAGTTTGTCGAGAAAATGTCGTGCGCCGAGTGCTGCTGCGGCGCGGCGATATTCCGCCAGGTCGTAGTTGGTCAGCACGATGACGACCACCTTCCGGGCGGGGCTGCCCGGAATAGCGCGCAGCACCCCGAATCCAGTCCCCTGACGCAGATGCAGGTCCAGCAGCAGCACATCGACCGGATGGCGCTGCAGCGCCGCAACGGCGTCGGCTTCACTGTCCACCGTGCCCGCCAGCTGCACTCCAGGAACACTCAGCAAGGTCTCGCGCAGCCGCTCGGCAAGGACTCGGGAGTCTTCCACCAGCAGTACCGAGAGATTGCGGGAACTCATTTCAGCGACATTGAGCAACACAACATTCGCATCCCTGACTTGAGAAGTAGTGGCCGGTCCGCGCCGATTAAAAGCGCGTCACCAGGCCAGCGCCATCGGAGATGGCCTACAGCGGCCCTCCTATTGGATGATTCCGTTCCTCAGGGCGTAGGTGGTGATGTCGGCGTTGGTGGCCAAGCTCATCTTTTCCAGGATTCGGGTGCGATAGGTACTCACCGTCTTGACCGACAGGCACAGCTCGTCGGCTATCGATGACACCGCCCGACCGGTGGCGAGCTTGCAGAATATCTGGAATTCGCGTTCCGACAGGCGCCGGTGCAGCGGCTGGTCGCTGTCGCCGTCCAGATCGGACAGCAGCAGCTCCGCCAGGTTGGCACTGACGTAGCGCCGTCCCTGCATGACGGTACGCGTCGCCTTCAACAGCTCCTCCGGGGCGCACTCCTTGGGCAGATAGCCGCCGGCGCCCGCCTTCAGCACGTTGATGGCATATTGACGCTCCGGAAAGCCGCTCAGCACGAGCACCTTGGTATCCGGATAGCTCGCGCGTATGTAGCGCAGGATGTCGAGTCCGCTTCGATCCGGCATGTTGATGTCGAGGATCACCAGGTCCCAGCTGCCGGCACGCAGCTTATCGAGCGTCTCGTTTCCCGAGGCGGCCTCGCCGATCTCGGTGATGCTTCGATCCTCCACCAGGAACTGGCGCAGGCCGGCCCGCACCATGGCGTGGTCATCCGCCAGCAATACCCTTGTCATTGGAGTCACCATCCCTATGGATGCTCACGCAATTATGCGTGGGTTTCCATTCCCTGATGTTGTTGTCCGTAAATCGCAAGCTTGTTATACAAGGTTTTCAGGCTGCATCCCAGCGTCTTGGCCGCGCGGTTCTTGTTGCCAGCCCAATGCGCCAGGGTCGCTTCGATCAGCCATTGTTCCGCCTCCGCCAGCGACGATCCGATCGGTACGCTGATGCCATCGGCATCGACATGCGCCGCCTCGCCATCGCTTCCCGTGGCATGAAGATTCATCGGCTGCAGCTGCAGCTCGTGCTCGCTCATGATGTACGCGCGCTCAACGGCGTTCTTCAGTTCACGCACGTTGCCGGGCCAGCGGTAGGAGCACAGTGTCTGCTTGGCGCTGCCGCTGAATACCTTGGAGGTGTCTTTGCGCGCATTGATCTCGCCCAGAAAGTGCTCGGCGAGCAGCACCACATCGTCGCCGCGCTCGCGCAGCGGTGCCAGGGTGATCGGAAACACCGCCAGCCGATACAGCAGGTCCTCGCGCAGGCTGCCGTCGCGTACCGCCTGCACCGGCGAGCGATTGGTCGCCGCAACCACGCGCACGTCGGTCTTGATCTCCTGCGTTCCACCGACCCGAAAAAAGCATCGGGTCTCCAGGAAGCGCAGCAACCGCGTCTGCATATCGGCGCTCATCTCTGTCACTTCGTCGAGAAACAACGTGCCGCCCGAGGCGCGCTCGACCATACCGGCATGACTGCGTGCCGCGCCGGTAAAGCTGCCGCGCTCAAAGCCAAACAGCTCCGACTCGATCAACGTTGGCGGCAGAGCACCGCAGTTGATGCCGAGGAAAGGTCCGGCACCGCGGGCGCTGCGTGCATGTATCGCCTGCGCGACCAGTTCTTTTCCGGAGCCGCTCTCGCCGGAGATGAGCACTGTGGCATCGGTCGGCGCCACCTTATCCACCAGATCGCGCACCGCCTGAATAGCCGATGAGCGGCCAACCATCCAATTTGCCATTGCCATATCGCTCATTCCCGTCTCCAGAAGTTCGTCGGGCGACGATTGGGAAAATCCAAGCAGCTACTTTTAACCACTGGCGCCGCTTGGCTGAACCAGTCCCGGACTAACCTAGCGTGGGACCATGAAAAATTTTCTGTCAGTGTTTGTCCTACACGGCACCGTCCGCCGGGGCTGGCGCGTGCCTTGCATAGAATGCCAAGGAGTGGCTCCTCATCGGCCATGGGTCGCAGCTGCCCTGGCTCGGCCACTGATCGTGGTCGATCTCGGCCAGCTGCGGCCGCAGCAGCGGCGCGAACTCCGGCTGTGACTGATCTATCCCTACCGGCGGTTCAATGTCCTGCCGGACCGCATTTTCGATCCGGCCCGGGAATGTCGCGCCGGAGCAAGTCGATGCCGTAAATTGATCAGCCGCTGACCCGGCGCCTGACGATACTTGTATATTGCGGCAGGAGGTCGGGTCCCGATGGATGACCAACAAGCCCTATCGACGCGACGCAACCGCGGCGGCGGACGCGAGGCAAAGCGGGCCGCGCGTGCGGCGCGCTCGGCTGTCACGATTCCCTACATCACGCGCGCGCTGCCGTACTACGAAGTGCTCGATGAGCAGGGGCTCGCCACCATCGAGCGCAATGCCGACACGATCCTCGAGGAGATCGGCATCGACTTTCGCGACGACGCCGAGGCGCTCACGCTGTGGAAGGCAGCCGGCGCCGACGTCAAGGGCGAGCGCGTGCACTTGCCGCGCGACCTGTGCCGCTCGCTGATCCGCAACAGTGCGCCGCGCGAGTTCATCCAGTACGCGCGCAATCCCGCGCACAACGTCCCGATCGGGGGCAAGCACACCGTGTTTGCGCCGGCGTACGGCTCGCCGTTCATCCGCAATCTCGACGAGGGGCGGCGCTACGCGCGTATCGATGACTTCAGGAATTTCGTCAAGCTGGCCTACATGGCGCCGTCGTTGCATCACTCGGGCGGCACCATCTGCGAACCGGTCGACCTGCCGGTCAACAAGCGGCATTTCGACATGGTCTACAGCCACATCAAGTACAGCGACAAGCCGTTCATGGGCTCGGTCACGCACCCGCAACGCGCCGCCGACACGGTCGAGATGGCGAAGATCCTGTTCGGAGCGGACTTCCTCGACCCGGTCAGCGGGCGTCCGAGGACCGTGCTCGTCAGCCTGATCAACGCCAACTCGCCGATGACTTTCGACTCGACCATGCTGGGCGCGCTGAAAGTGTACGCACGCGCGAATCAGGCCACGATCGTTACCCCGTTCATCCTCGCCGGCGCGATGTCGCCGGTGACGGTCGCCGGTACCGCGGCACAGACCCTGGCCGAAGCGCTGGCCGGCATGGCGTTCACGCAACTGGTGAATCCTGGCGCGCCGGTGATTTTTGGCAGCTTCGCCTCGTCGATCTCGATGCAGTCGGGGGCCCCCACATTTGGAACGCCCGAGCCGGCACTGGTGCTGTACATCATGGCTGCGCTGGCGCGCCGCCTCGGCGTGCCGTTTCGCTCCGGCGGTGGACTGTGTGCGTCGAAGATCCCCGATGCGCAGGCGGCGTTCGAATCGGCCAATACGCTGCTGCCGACCTGCCTGGCAGGCGTCAACTTCGTGCTGCACGTCGCCGGCTGGCTCGAGGGTGGCCTGGCGATGGGCTATGAAAAGTTCGTGATGGACGTGGACCAGGCCGGCATGATGCAGACCTTCCTGGCGGGCGTGGACATGTCCGACAACGGCCAGGCGATGGACGCGATTCGCGAAGTAGGTCCTGGCAAGCATTTTCTCGGTTGTGCGCACACCCAGGCCAACTTCGAGACCGCGTTCTACCGCTCTGCGTTGGCCGACAACAACAGTTACGAGCAGTGGGAGGCCGAGGGCGCAAGCGACATGGCCAAGCGCGCGAACCTGCTGTGGAAGAAGCAGCTGGCCGAGTACCAGGCGCCGCCTCTGGATCCCGCAATCGACGAGGCGCTGATCGACTTCATGCAGCGGCGCAAGTCCTCGTTCCCCGACTCGAACGTCTGATAGCGCCCGCACGCCGACGTGCGGCCTACCCGCCCGGCTAGCTAGTCCGGATGCAGCGCGCGGCGATTGCGTCGCTCGCGCCCATCGGCCTGCGCCACCGCCTTCGGCGCCGGCAGCGCGACCGCGGCGCGCAGGTGGGTGTATTGCGCGGTCTTGTGCGGAATGGCCATCGCCTCGACGAAATGCGCCTGGAAGCGCGGCTCGAGCGCCGTCTCGATTTTCTCCACGCGCCGTACCATCGCTTCGATGATCGGCCGCGAACGCGAGTCGAGCAGCGCAATCCGGGCGCCGGTGCCCGCAGCGTTGCCGGCCGAGGCGACCTGCGAGAGTTCGCAGTCGGGGATCATGCCGAGCACCATGGCGTATTTGACGTCGATGTGACTGCCGAACGCGCCCGCCAGCCGGATGCGCTCGACGCTGTCGACACCGAGCCGCTCCATCAGCAGCCGGATGCCCGCGTACAGTGCGGCTTTCGCCAGCTGGATCGCACGCACGTCGTTCTGCGTGATGGCGAGCCGCTGTTGGCCGTCGGCCAGCAGGTAGGAAAACGTCCTGCCGTTGGCGAACACGCGCGGGGTCCTGGCGGCCAGCGAACCGTCGATGACGCCGTCCTGGTTGATGACGCCGGCCAGATACAGTTCAGCCAGCACCTCGATGATGCCCGATCCGCATACGCCGGTAACCCCGGTTTTGCTGATAACCTCGGCGAATCCCGGCTCATCCGACCACAGCTCGGAGCCGATCACGCGATAGCGCGGCTCGAGCGTGTCGCGATCGATGCGCACGCGTTCGATCGCGCCCGGCGCCGCGCGTTGCCCGCAACTGATCTGCGCGCCCTCGAATGCCGGACCGGTCGGGCTCGAGCATGCCAGCAGCCGGTCGCGGTTGCCGAGCACGATTTCCGCGTTGGTGCCGACGTCCACCAGCAGCGTCAGCCGGTCCGAAAGGTCGGGCCGCTCCGCCAGGATCATGCCAGCAGCGTCGGCACCGACATGACCGGCAATGCACGGCAGCACGTAGATGCGCGCATTGGGATTCACCGCGATGCCGAGCTCGGCGGCAGTCACTGTAACCGAGCTGTCGACCGCGAGCGCGAATGGCGCGCCGCCAAGCTCCACCGGATCCAGTCCGAGCACCAGGTGGTGCATGATCGGGTTGCCTACCAGCGTCATCTCGAGGATCGCGTCACAGCCGATACCGGCTGAGCGGGCGACCTCGGTCGCCAGTTCGCTGAGCGCTTCCCTGACCGCCGCGGTCATCTGCGCCGCGCCACCCGGATTCATCATTGCGTATGACACGCGGCTCATCAAATCCTCGCCGAAGCGGATCTGCGGGTTCATCAGGCCGGCGGCGGCCACGATATCGCCACTGGTCAGGTCGCACAGGTGCGCGGCAATCGTGGTCGAGCCCACGTCAACCGCCAGTCCGTACACCTTCTCGTGCAGACCCGGCCAGACCGACACGATGCGCGAGCGGTCGTGGACCGCGACCGTGACCTTCCAGTGGCCGCTGCGCAGCGCCGACTGCAGGCCTTGCAGCACCTTGAGATCGCACGCCAGCGCAGTAAGTTGCCATTCTCTCGCCAGCGCATCGGCGAGTCGCTGCAGATCGCCGCTTGGGTCGTGCATGTCCGGCTCGGCGACTTCGACGTAGTGCAGCGTGACGATCGGGTAGAGCTCGATGTCGAGCACCTCGGCGGCCTTGCGCACCACCTGCCGGTGCACCTGGCTGCCGGCCGGTACATCCACCACCACATCGCCTTGCACGCGCGCCTGGCAGGAAAGCCGGCGTCCGGCGGCGAGCACTTTGCGGTCGGCCAGCTTCTGCTCGGCCGCCGACATCGCCGACAGGTTCTGGGCCGACGAGCGGACATTGTGTTTGGCGAATTCACCTTCGGCGATCAGCACCTGGCAGCGCGTGCACAGTGCCCGGCCGCCGCACACCGAATCGATGTCGACGCCTAGGGTGCGCGCGGCCGCGAGCAGTGGTGTTCCCATCTCGAAGCGTCCGCGCTTGCCGGATGGCATGAATACGACCAGGGCGTCGGCTGCGCTCACGGATGCGCCCTAAGCCGCGGGCGTGGGCCGGCGGCGGTGACCGCCCTCGCGGCGGCCGCGACCCGCCTCGCCCGCGGCACCTGTCGGTGGCGGTTCGCGGAATTTACGGATCCAGCGCGCACAGTCCGGATCATGGCCCATCATGACGTCGGCACCGAGCACCGCCTCTACCACCTCGGGATGCAGTGGATTGGTGATCGCCGAGGTCATGCCGGATCCAATCGCCATCGTCAGGAACGCGGCATTGATGCCGTTACGGCGCGGCAGGCCGAAGCTGATGTTGGAGGCACCGCAGGTGGTGTTGACCTTGAGCTCGGTCTTCAACCGATGCAGCAGCCGCATCACCTGCACCGCGGCACGGTTGATAGCGCCGATCGGCATCACCAGCGGATCGACCACGATGTCCGACACCGGAATGCCGTGATCGCGCGCGCGATGCACGATGCGCTTCGCTACCTCGAAACGTACGTCAGGATCCTCGGAGATGCCGGTCTCGTCATTCGAGATCGCGACCACCGCTGCGCCGTATTTCTTTATCAGCGGCAGCACGCTCTCGAGCCGCTCCTCCTCGCCGGTGACTGAATTTACCAGCGCCTTGCCCTTGTAGACCGCCAGCCCCGCCTCGAGCGCGGCGACGATCGATGAATCGATCGATAGCGGCACATCGGTGATCGACTGCACCAGCTGGATGGCCTTCGCCAGGATCGCCGGTTCATCCGCGAGTGGAATCCCGGCGTTGACGTCGAGCATGTGGGCGCCGGCTTCCACCTGGGCGCGGGCGTCGGCCTCCACACGGCTGAAGTCGCCGGCCGACATCTCGGCCGCGAGGATCTTGCGCCCGGTCGGATTGATGCGCTCGCCGATGATGACGAACGGGCGGTCAAACCCGATGACCACCTCTCTGGTGGCGGAACTGAGCACGGTATCGGTCATGATGCTTTCCTGTCGGCAGAATTCTGGTCCCTTGCCGGGTGCCAGGGCGTACGCCCTTCGAGCACGCCGGACCTGGTAATGATCTCGGCGACCGCCTCTTCCTGGCGGTACGCCATGACATGCACCCCGTGTACGCCGCGGATGGCGCGGATCTCCTGTATCAGTTCGACACAGATATTGCGTCCTTCGCGCGCCTGATCCTGCGCACCCGCAAGCCGCTCGACCACGGTATCGGGAATGTGTACCCCAGGCACCTGCCTGCGCATCCACTCGGCGCCCCTGGCGCTCTTGATCGGACCCACCCCGACCAGCAGGAATAAGCGATCGAGCAGCCCCAGGTCCTCCACGCCGCGCATGAACGAGCGCAGCCGCTGCAGGTCATAGACATACTGCGTCTGGATGAACTGCGCGCCGGCCGCTACTTTTTTGGCCAGGCGCAGCGCGCGGTGCTCGAGCGGCGGCACCATCGGGTTCTCGCCGGCACCGAACAGCACGCGCGGCGAGAAGCTGATCTTGCGCCCGCTCTGGAAACGATGCTCATCACGCAGCATGCGTCCGATTTCCAGCAGCGACACCGAATCCAGGTCGAACACCGGCTTGGCTTGCGGGTGATCGCCCGCCTGTACGCCGTCGCCGGTCAGGCACAGCATGTTGCACACGCCCATGGCGGCGCCGCCGAGGATGTCGCCCTGGATCGCGATCCGATTCCTGTCGCGGCAGGAGATCTGCATCACCGGCGCATAGCCGACGCGCGTCAGCAGTGCGCACACTGCCAGGCTCGACATGTGGCAGTTGGCGCCGGAGCCGTCGGTGGCGTTGATCGCGTCAACGTAGCCATCGAGCACGCGCGCGCGTGCATACACGTCCTGCGGATCGGCGGAATCCGGCGGTGCCAGCTCGGTCGTCACGGCGAACACGCCGGCGCGCAGCACGCGCTCAAAGCGGCCCGGCGAGACGTGACCCGGCAGGATCGGCAATGGATAGCCGGGTACCGGTTCGTCCTCGAACTTCATGGCGCCGCTCGCGTGCTCGCAGGCGCGGTGCGCTCGCGCACTACCTGCAGCCACGAGGAGTGCCCCTCGAGGCGCCGGTCGACCGGAGCCTGGATCGCCCGGATCTTGTCGATACCGCCCGGCATGCGCTCGGCGCCGGCGAATGCCAGCAGCCAGACGCAGCGCATGTTGGCATTGACCTCGCAGGCACCATCCGCGCGCACGCCGCCGCACGGGCCGTTGCGCAGGTTCTTCGGGCAGTTCATCGGGCAGGACATGCCGGTGGAACCCAGCACGCACTGGCCGCACATCTTGCAATCGAACAGCAGTCCCTTGACGCCGCGCTCGACTGCCGCGAACGGGCGCTCCAGGCGTTGATAGCCGATGGTCCTGAACAGCGGAGCGAGCCGCACCAGCAGACGCTCGAATCCGGTATAGAGGCGATTCAGCCCGCGTGCATGGCCGACCGACCACAGGCGCACGCGGTACATCAGCCCGCCTCGGCGCCGTCGGCCGCGCTACCCTCGCCGCTCAGGCGCTGGTCGACTCCCTTGGCACGGATCATGCGCTCGAGATCCTCGTCGCTGTAACGCGCCTCGAGAATCGCGGCCTCGGCAGCCGCTACCGCCTTGAGGTCATCGCCGCACAGGCGTGGCGGGCTGCGCTTCCAGTCGGCGAGGTAGGCGTCGGAGCTACCCTTGCCGGCGCGCATCGCGGCGCGGTCGACCGCCTCCTGGAATCGCGCCGACAGCGCCACCTTCGCGGTCTCTCGGCCGCGCTTGACGATGACCTGGGCCGGGATGTCACGCCACGAGATGATGATCAGCTGACCCACGCGGGTTTCTCTAGCCGGACAGCGGCTGCGCGCGCGGTGGCTCGACGACCACGGCTATCGCGGCGCGGTGCGCCAGCCGCGCCAGAGCGCTCGCCAGATCGCCATAGCCGGTCAGACGCCGCTCGTAGGCAAGCCCGAGTCGCGCCGCGATGGCGCGCGCCCGCTCGTCCAGCTGCGCATCGGCGACCTGCGCCAGATACACCACTCGGCGGTAATGGCGAAAATACTCGCGCGCCAGCTCCGGATAGCGATCGATCCCGAGGCTGGCGGCGACCAGGCGCTCGAAATGACGCACCAGGAAATCGGTCAGGTAGAAGGTGCCCGGTTCCGCCTCCGCCAGTGCTGCGAACACGCCGGAGGTCGCGAAGACTTCGTAGCAGTGCGCGCCCGGCAGCCGCTCGACTCCTTCCTCGGCCAGCATCCGGTCGAGCGCTCCACCGGTGCCGCAGTCGGCGTACGCCACGAAGATGCGCTCATAGTGCGCGCGCGCCGCGCCGATCGCCGCGCGTACCGCCGGGGTAATGCGCTCCGGCCGGTTGTGCAGTTCAGGCGCCAGGCAGGTCACATCGAGCGTCGACCAGCCGCTGGCGCGCTTCAGCGCGGTGATCTCGCGCGCCAACGCCCCGCAGGCGATCACCAGCACCCGGCCCGGGGATGTTACGGCGGACACGTGCCGCTCAGCGCGCCGCCCGGCGCGCCGCCACCATCGACTTGGCGGTCTCGACCGCGATCGCGGCGTCACGGCAATAGGCGTCGGCACCGATCGCTTTGCCGAATTCCTCATTCAGCGGTGCGCCGCCGACCAGCACGATGAACTTGTCACGGATGCCCTTTTCCTTGAGCGTATCGATGACCACCTTCATGTATGGCATCGTCGTTGTCAGCAGCGCCGACAGCCCGAGTATGTCCGGCTTGTGCAGCTCGATCGCCGCCAGATACTTCTCCACCGCATTGTTGATGCCGAGATCGATGACCTCGAAGCCAGCGCCCTCGAGCATCATCGACACCAGGTTTTTGCCGATGTCGTGGATGTCACCCTTCACGGTGCCGATGACGATCTTGCCGATCGGTTCGACGCCGGTTTCGGCCAGCAGTGGCCGCAGGATTTCCATGCCGCCCTTCATCGCGTTTGCAGCCAGCAGCACCTCGGGAACGAACAGGATGCCGTCGCGAAAATCGATGCCGACGATGCGCATGCCTTCGACCAGCGCATCGTTCAGCACCTTCTCGGGGGACCAGCCACGGCCGAGAAAGATCCGGGTCGCGTGCTCGACCTCTTCCTTGAGGCCGTTGTAGAGATCGTCGTGAACCTGCTCGGTCAATTCCTGATCGTTCAGGCTGTCAAGATCGAATTCCTCGTCCTGGCCGTCGGCCATCGATGTTCTCCCCGGCTATTGCACGGAAGGTCCCTGATTGCCATCGTACAGGCACGCGATACGGCGCAATGCCGTTATAGCGACCGGCACGTGTCTGAAGGCGACATGCCCTGCGGCGCGCACCCGTCACTGCGATGCAGGCCGTGACGCAGTACTTCTGACGTCGCAAGTCATCGTCGATCGTACAGTAACTGATTGATCCTTAAAGAGTTGTTTGGAACGACTGCGACCTTTGACAGAATCAGCGCTGCCTGCCGCCGGCATTGCGCCGGCGCTATGGCGAGCTGCTATCCGGAGTGATCGGTCATGAAAATCGGCTTCATCGGGCTGGGCAACGTTGGCGGAAAACTCGCCGGCACTCTGCTTCGCAACGGCCATGCGCTGGTGGTCCGGGATCTGAACCCGCTGCTGGTGGACAGCTTCGTGCAGCGCGGGGCTGCCAGCGCCGCCTCGCCGCGGGAAATGGCCGGATCGGTAGACCTGATCATCACCTGTCTGCCCACTCCGGCTGCATCGGCTGCGGTCGTGGAAGGCGAGGACGGATTTCTCGCGCCGCTGCGATCCGGCCAGATCTGGCTCGAGATGAGTACCACCGATGACGCCGAAGTGCTTCGGCTCGGCGCGCTGGTTGAAGCGCGCGGCGGTCTGGTAATGGACTGCCCGGTCTCGGGCGGCTGCCACCGCGCCGCCACCGGCAACATCGCGATCTTTGCCGGAGGCCGGCGCGAGACCTTTGAGCGCGTGCTGCCGGTGCTGACGACGATGGGGCGCCACATCCTGCATACCGGCACGCTCGGCAGCGCATCGCGTCTGAAGGTGATCACCAATTATCTGTGCAGCGTGCACCTTGCCGCATTGGCGGAGGCGCTGACCGTGTGCGCGGTCGCAGGTCTCGACATGAACACCGCCTACGAGGCGATCCGCATCTCCTCGGGCAACTCGTTCGTGCACGAGACCGAATCGCAGGTCATCCTGAACGGCAGCCGCGACATCAATTTCACCATGGACCTGGTCGTCAAGGATGTCAGCCTGTTCGACAAGCTGGCGAGCGAACATCACGTGCCGCTGGAACTCTCGCCGCTGGTGCTCGACATCTTCAGGGATGGGGAACAGCGCTACGGGTCGCGCGAGTCGTCGCCCAATATCATCCGCCGTCTCGAGGATGCCTGCCGGATCCGGGTCCTGGGGCAGGGTTTCCCGGCGCAAATCACTGACCATGAGCCCGAACAGCGCGGCTACGAAGTCGTCGCGCGCAGCGGCGAGTCGGCCGGCTGAGCTTATCGGCACAGCGGCATCACGCGCCCGGTCGCCCATCCATCTCCAGGTGCAAGCGGTTGCCGTGGTACGGATGGCGCAGCGCGAACTCTTCATTGAGTTCGACGCCAAGTCCGGCTTCGGTGGGCGGAATCACGTAGCCGTCCTGCCATCGGATCGGCTTCTTCAGGATGTCGCTGTGAAAGCCCTGCCAGCGCTCGATGCTCTCCAGGATCAGAAAATTCGGGCTGCAGGTGGCGAGTTGGACATTGGCAGCACCGACCACCGGTCCGCAATACAGGTGCGGCGCGAGCTGCACATGGTGGGTCTCGGCCATTCCGGCGATCTTTTTCGCCTCCAGCAGCCCGCCGACGCGGCCCAGGTTCATTTGCCAGATCGCGGCCGCGCCGGCGCGCAGCAGGCGCGCAAAATCGTACTTGGTTGCCAGCCGCTCCCCGGTTGCAATCGGAATCGTGGTCGCGCGCGCAACCCTGGCCATTTCCTCCGGACTGTCGGGCGGCACCGGCTCCTCGAACCACAGCGGATCGTAACGCTCGAGCCGGCGAGCCAGGCGAATGGCGCCGGCCGCGGTCATCTGCCCATGGGTGCCGAACAGCAGATCGGCCCTGGATCCGACCGCCTCGCGCAGCACGCGCACGAACTGCTCGGAGCGATCCAGCGCTTCGAGCGAGAGCTGGCGTCCATCGAAGGCGCTGTACGGACCTACCGGATCGAATTTGAGCGCGGTAAAGCCCTGCCGCAGGTAATCGTGCGCCCGTTCGGCGGACAGCGCGGCATCGTGATAGATCTCGCTGCCCTGATCCGGGCGCGGGTAGATGTAGGTATACGAACGCAGACGCTCGTGCACCTGCCCGCCGAGCAGCCGATACACCGGCTCACCGGCGGCCTTGCCGATGATGTCCCAGCAGGCCATCTCCAGTGCGCTGAACACGCCCATCGTCGTCAGGTCCGGATGCTGCGTGAAGCCACTGGAATACACGCGCCTGGTCAGCGCCTCGATATCGTGCGGGTCCTGGCCCGCAAGATAACGGCCGAACACATCCTCGAGCAGTGCGGCCACCAGGTCGGGGTGAAACGGCACGCCATAGGATTCGCCGATTCCCGAGACATTGTCGTTGGTCGTCAGTTTGACGAACACGAACCACTGGCCGCCGAAATGCGGCGGCGGATTGCCGACCACAAAGGTCTTGATGTCCTTTAGCAGCATGGACTCGCTCCGGCTCGTCAGCGGCGGCCGGTTTGACCTGAAGCATAGACGCAAACCGGTGCCGGTAGGCGCCAACCTGCATGCTGAATTAGGCCACAGCCCAGCAAACAAAGGCATTTGGCACGCCGCCCTGCAAGGCCTTTAGCCGCAGGCCCAGCGCGGCACTGCGTATTCGGCGCAAAACCAGTACCATGCTTTGAGCACGGCCCCGTGTATGGGGTCGCGCCAGCAGCCCGATCCCGAAAACATCCATGGGGGCAATCAGGATCTCAGTCTCTGCCGCAATCCCGCCGGTCCCCGTTGAAGCCGCTCAGGCATCGTTCATCGCGCGCTGGTACGTGCTGCTGATGATGGTGGCGGTCTATAGCTTCAGCATCGCCGACCGCTATGCGATCTCCACGGTGCTGGAACCGATCCGACTGGAGTTGCACCTCACGGACTCCGGAATTGCGTTCCTTACCGGCACCTCGCTGGCGCTGTTCTATGTGCTGTTCGGCTTCCCGCTGTCCTGGCTCACCGACCGCTACAGCCGTCGCATCATCCTCACCTGCTCGGTACTGGCCTGGTCGGCGATGACGATGTGCACCGGCCTGGCGCACAATTATCGCCAACTGCAGCTGTCGCGACTCGGGGTGGGTGTCGGCGAGGCCGGTGGCACGCCGGCCGCCAACTCGATCCTGTCGGATTACTTCCCGTGCACGCGCCGACCGATGGCTTTGACAATCTTCGCCCTCGGCGCACCGATCGGCGCCTGGATCGCCGCGGATTTCACCGGCCGGATAGCCGACCTGTACGGCTGGCGCACGGTATTTCTGTGGCTCGGCGCCGCCGGGCTGGTATTTGGCGTGTGGCTGTACGCCAGCGTGCGCGAACCACGCCGTGGCTGCCTCGATCACAAGCTGCGTGCAGATTCGCCGTCGTTTAAGGCCACAATGAAATACCTGTGGAGCCAGCACTCGGCGGTGCATGTGGTGCTGGCCAATGCCGTCACTGCGCTCTGGGGCTGGGGCCTGATTTGGTGGACACCGACCTACTTGATGCGCACCTACTCCCTGAGCGCAGGCCAAGCCGGGGCAATCACCGCACCGATTCACCTGTACGGCGGCATCGCCGCCACGCTGCTGACCGCCTGGCTGCTGGCGCAGCCATGGATGGCCAACCCCAAACGCATCGTGTGGCTGCTCGGTAGCGTCATCGGTGGCTCGACGGTGATATCCATCGTGATTTACTGGACGCACTCTCTGAGACTGAGCACGGCGCTGTTCTGGGTGTTTATTCCCTCGATCTATTTCTATCTGGGACCCGGCTTTGGACTACTGAATAACCTGGCTGAGCCGCGCATGCGAGCCATGTTCTGCGCCGTCGTGCTGTTTGCCGCCAACGTGACCAACCTGGTGGTCGCGCCGCAGGCAGTCGGGTTCCTGAGTGACTGGTTCGCGCCCGGCCACATCGCCAACGCCGCCTCGCTGCGCCTTGCGCTGCTGTGCCTGGCGCCGACCGGTTTCTGGGCCACCTTTCACTTCTTCTGGTCGGCCCGGCGCCTGGTGCAGGATCAGGAGCGTGCCACCGGCATCAAGGTCATGGCGGCCTGACGGAGCAACCTAAGCCGCATCCGCCGCCGCGTTCACGGTCCTTTCGGCGCCGCGCCGGCCAGCGCGCATGAGGGACAGCGCCAGCAACGCCGAGGCCAGCATCAGAAACAGGCTCACCGCGTTCAGCACCGGGCTCGCACCCTCGCGCATGCGGCCGTACATCAGCACTGTGAGTGGCGCATCCTCGCCGACCAGCATCAGCGTGGTATTGAAGTTCTCGAACGACATCAGAAATGAAATCGCCGCCGAGCCGATCAGCGCCGGCCGCAAATAGGGGAAGGTGATGGTGCGCAGCACCGCCGCATGCGAGGCGCCCAGATTGAGCGCGGCTTCCTCCAGCGTACGGTCGAAGCGCTTCAGCCGTGCACTGACCATCAGCGTCGCAATGGTCGCCACGAACGAGAACTGGCCGAGCACCACCAGCACCAGTCCGGGCCGCAGGAAATCCAGATCGAGCCCCCATAGGCTGTCGGCAAGTTCAGCCAGTCGACTGCAGAACGCAAGAATCGAGATGCCGAGAATGACGCCCGGAATCACCAGCGGCACCAGCATCAGTACCGACAGCAACTGCTTACCTGGAAAACGATAGCGCTCCATCAGGAATGCGTTCGCCGTGCCCACGATCACCGATAGCCCAGTCACCCAGCTCGCAACCACGACGCTGGTCCAGATGCTGCCGAGCAGCTCCGAATCGCGAAACAGGCCGACGCGGCCGGCGGCTGCGTTACCGACGAACCAGTCGAGCGTGAATCCGTGCCACGGCGGGGCCGGATAGGGCGCATTGTTGAACGCGAACACCGCCACCACCACCAGCGGCACGAATAGGAACAGCAGGAACGCGCCAAGATAGAGCGCCGTGGCGGCACGCAGCCAGGCCGGACGTGGCAGCGAGGCGATCATGCGCGGCGCATCACGTCGACGAAGCGCTGGCCGCTGACTCTCAGCCCGAGCGCCACCATGGCGGTGGACAGCGCCAGCAGCAGAAAGCCGAAAGCCGCACCCTGCTCCCAGTTGAAGCGCACGATGAACTGCGTATAGATGAGCTCGGTGAACCACTGCGAGTTCTTGCCGCCGAGCAGGTTCGGCGTCAGGTAGTTGCCGAGCGTGAGCATGAACACGACGATGCAGCCTGAGGTGATTCCCGGCGCCGCGTGCGGTATGACGATCTGCCGCAGGATCGCCGGTCCCTTGGCACCAAGGTTATAGGCCGCCTCGATCAGCGAGTTGTCCAGGCTCTCCAGGCTGCTCACCAGCGGCACCACCATGAACAGCAGCGAGGTATAGACCAGCCCGATCAGAATCGTGGCGTTGTGGTAGAGCAGCTCGACCGGCACCGCTGTAATGCCGAGGCGCACCAGTAGCGTCGGCAGGACTCCGGATTCGCGCAGCAGGATCAGCCAGCCGAGCGCACGCACCGTCTCGCTGACCCAGAACGGAATCAGGCACAGCACGAACAGCAGCGAGCTGGCGCGGCCACGCGCAACCTTGGCAATGATCCACGCCACCGGAAAGGCCACCAGCAGCGTCATCGCGGTGGCGAGCGCCGACATGATCGCGGTTCGGACGAATACCCCCCAGTACAGCGGTTCGGCAAAGAAGGTGCGGTACTGCATCAGGCTCGCCGCATAGGTGCGCGGGGCGATGCGCTCGCGAAACGACAGCAGTGCAAGCTGCACGTGCGGCAGGATGATCAGCGCGAACAGCCACAGCAGCGCCGGCGTCAGCAGCACTGCCAGCATCATGCGGCGCTGCCACAGCGCATGGCCGGAAGGCTCAGACATGCGCGCTGCCGGCCCCGGCAGCCGTGACTGCGGCTGTGACTGCGGCTGCGGCTGCGGCTGCGGCTGCGGCGAAACAGATCGCGCGCTGCGGATCGAAGCCAAAGGACACCCGCGCACCCGTTTTCAGATCCGCCAGCCGCCCGGTCTGCGGTAGCGCGACGCGAAATTCGAAGCGTGATTGCTGCTCCACGATCAGCACCGCGGAGTTGGCGCCGTCGAACAGCAGGCTCTGGACCTCACCGGTAAAGCGCGCCATCTGCGGCCGCAGCTGCCCGGCGTCAAGCTCGATGCTCGCGACTTCCGGGCGCACGAATGCCGCGACCTCATCGCCGGCCGCGATGGCTCCGCTGCGACGTGCGCGTACCGTCCAGCCCTGCGGCGTGAGCAGCTCGACCAGTTCCCCGTCGACGCTCACGGCGCGCCCGGCGATGCGATTGTTGGCGCCGACGAAGCCGGCGACAAATGCCGTGGCCGGCTCGTAGTACAGCTGTTGCGGCGTGCCGATCTGCTCGAAGCGCCCGCGGTTCATGACCGCGACGTGATCGGAGAGCACCAGCGCCTCGGACTGGTCATGCGTGATGTAGACGAAGGTGGTTCCGAAGGCCGCCTGCAGCTGCTTGAGCTCGATCTTCATGTGCTCGCGCAGCTTCAGATCGAGCGCGCCGAGCGGTTCATCGAGCAGCAGCAGCGTGGGTTCAAGCACCAGGCTGCGGGCGATCGCGACCCGCTGGCGCTGCCCGCCCGACAGCTCGTCGACGCGCTTGTGGGCCGCGCCGGCCAGGCCCACGCGCTCGAGCATGGCGGCCGCGCGGCGCGTGCGCTCGGTCCTGTTCACCCCGCGACGCGCGAGTCCGAAGCCGACGTTGTCGCCGACCGACATCATCGGAAACAGCGCCAGGTGCTGGAACACCATGTTGACCGGCCGGCGATTGGGCGCCACCTCGCGCATGCTGCGCCCGCCGATGCGGATGTCGCCGCTGTCCGGGTGCGTGAAGCCGGCGATCATGCGCAGCAGCGTGGTCTTGCCGCAGCCGGACGGCCCGAGTATCGAGAAGAAGCTGCCGCGCTCGACCGCGAACGACAGCCGGTCGACGGCCACGTGGTCGGCGAAGCGCTTGTCGAGCGCGTCGACGCTGAGATCCGGGGTGCTCAATTGGCGGCCTTGATGCGATCCAGGATCCGCCCTTCCGTTTCCTCCACGCCCGATGGAATCGCCGGATACCAGTGAATGTCCTTGAACGCACCGCCCGGGAAGCTGGCGTTGAATTGCGCCCGGAATTTCGGGTTAACCAGGTTTTCAGTAGCGCGCGCCGCGGTCCAGTTGCCCACGGCATTGGTGATCTTGGCCGCGACATCCGGCCGCATGGTAAAATTGATCCAGGCATAGGCGGCGGCGTCGTTGCGGCCGCGCGCGGGCAGCGCGAAAGTATCCAGCCAGCCCATGGCGCCGGATTTAGGCACGATGAACTGGATGTTCGGATCCTGGCGATTGAGCGTCCAGCCGCCGGTATCCCACATCATCGCGGCAACGATCTCGCCCGAGCGCATGCCGTTGAGCAGCTGGTCCTTGTTGTCGTAGAAAAACCGGACATTCGACTTGCAGGCCGACAGTGTCGCGCCGACGCTCTCCATCAGCGCCGCGTAGGCTTTGGGATCGCCATAGAGCGCAAACGGGTCCTTGCCGGCGGCAAACGCGAACGCCATCAACACCGGGCGGCGCAGTCGCAGCGAGGTCTTGCCCTTCAGGTCCGCCCGGCACAGGTCCGGATAGTCGGCCACCTTGGCGTACTTGGTGTTGACCACCAGGCCGTCGGCACCCCACAGGTAGGGCAGTCCGTACAGCTTGCCGTCGAGCGTGGCGTTCTTGCGCGTGACCTCGAGTATTTCCGGGCTAAATTGTTCGACCTTGACCTGGCTCAGGTCGATCGGCTTGTAGACGCCGAATTCGCGCTGCACGCCGGTGATGCGATCCTGCGACGGCTGGGCGAGATCGAAGCCGGCCCCGCCGGTGGCGCGCAGCTTGGAGATGATTTCCTCGTTGTTCGACAGCGTGACTTCGACCTGGATGCCGGTTTCCTGCTTGAACTGCGCCACCACCTCCGCCGGCGCGTAGTCGGCCCAGGTGATCAGCCGTAGCTTCTTGGGATCGTCGGCGGCGGCGGTGCCGTGGACCACGATGGCTAGCAGCAGCACATTGCCGAGCAGGACTTTCATGGTCATCTCCGTACCGAAGTGCGCGCGTTCTAATGATAGGGCTGGCGCGTGACGCTGCACGACACGCCAAGCTTCCCTGTTCATCCGGGCGGCGTCAATTTACCCGCGCAGTCGAAGTCCCTGCGGATCGTACATCGGCGCCAGACGCACCGTGGCCGGTCGCATCTCACCGAGGATGTCGATCTCGAAGCGCTCGCCCTCGCGCGCCAGTGCGGCGGGCACATAGCCGGCGGCAAGGCTGCTGCCGATGCAATGGCCATAGGCACCCGAGGTTACATAGCCCACCGCCGCGCCGCCCTTGATGATCGATTCGTAGCCGATCACGTCGGCATCGGCGGCCGCGACCTCCATCACCACGAACCGGCGCGCCGGTCCGGCCGCGCGCTCGGCGATGGCAGCGACGCGACCGGTGAAGTCGGCCTTGCCGAAGTCGATGTAGCGGTCGAGCCCGGTTTCAGCGGCGGTGTAGTCGGGGCGGAAGTCCTTGTTGAACGACCCATAGCCCTTTTCCAGCCGCAGCGATGACAGCGCGCGGCCGCCGAAATGCCTGAGGCCCAGCGGCCGCCCGGCATCCCACAGGTCATCGTAGAGCGAGGCGAAGTAGTCGGGCGTGGTCCAGACCTCGTAGCCGAGTTCGCCGGTGAAACCGGCCCGCGTCAGGATCGCCGGCGCAAAGCCCACCGCCGTCTGCCTGAGCTGGAACAGCTTGAACGCGCCAGGCGACAGGTCTTCGCGCACCAGCCGCTGCAGCAGCGCGCGCGATTGGGGACCTGCGATCGACACGCCGCACAGTGTCGAGGATGCCGAGCGCACCAACACGTCGGCCGGCGGTGCCGAGGCCCAGAACCAGCGCAGGTGGAATTCCTCGGCAAAGCCCGAGCCCACGATCAGGTAGTGATCCTCCGCAAGGCAGGCAATCGACAGGTCACCAACGATGCGACCCGCCGCGCTGAGCATCGGCGCGAGCGCCAGCCGGCCGGGCCTGGGCAGACGGCAGGCAAATACCCGATCGAGCCATGAACGCGCGCCGCGACCGGTGACCTCGTACTTGCCGTAGTTGGTGGTCTCGTAGAGGCCGACCGCAGCACGCACCGCGTGGCATTCGGCGCGCACGAACGCAAAGGCCTCCGAGCGGCGATAGGTCGGGGTCTCGGTGGGCGCGACGCCGGGAGGCGCAAACCACAGCGCATGCTCGAGCCCGAAGTTCGCGCCCATGACCGCGCCGGCCGCCTGCAGCCGATCGTAGATCGGGGAGCGGCGTACCGGCCGCGCGGCGGGCAACTCCTCGTTCGGGTACGCCAGCCGAAAGCGTCGCGAATAATTTTCCGGAACCTTGAGCGAGGTGTATTTCGGCGTCGCGAACGCACCGAAGCGCGCGACGTCCATCGACAAGATGTCCTGGCCCGGATCGTTGTGGGCCATCCAGCGCGACAGCACCAGCCCGATGCCCCCGCCCTGGCTGAATCCGGCCATCACCGCGCAGGCCACCCAGTAATTCCTCAGGCCGCGCACCGGCCCGACCAGCGGATTGCCATCAGGGGCAAAAGTAAATGGCCCGTTGATCGCCTTCCTGATGCCGACGCGCCCGAGCGCCGGGAAATGCTGGAATCCGACCTCGAAGTACGGCGCCAGTCGCTCGAAATCGTCCGGCAGCAGCTGCATCGAAAAGTCCTGCGGTGTGCTCACCGGCGACCAGACCACGCCGTGCGGTTCGTAGGTGCCGATCAATGCGCCGCCGCGCTCCTGGCGCATGTAGATTTCGCCGGCGTAGTCGGTGGTGTTGACGATCTCGCGGTCGCGGCCGGCGAGCTCGGGCAGGTCCTCGGTGATCAGGTAGTGGTGCTCCATCGCCAGCACCGGCAGCTCGATGCCGACCATGTGGCCGATCTCACGCGCCCACAGCCCCGCGCAGTTGACGACGTGCTCCGCGTGCACCGTGCCCTTGTCGGTCACCACGTCCCAGGAGCCGTCGGCGCGCTGCCCGAGCGACAGCACGCGCGTAAAGCGCTCCACCGATGTGCCGAGCTGGCGCGCCGCCTTGACGTAGGCATGCGTGGTGCCGGACGGATCGCAATGGCCACCGTCGGCGCGCCATAGCGCGCCGATGAAGTGGCTGGTATCGATCAGTGGATTGAGCCGCCGCGCCTCCTCGAGCGAGATCATCTCGGTTTCCATGCCGAGGTAGCGCGCACGCGAGCAGATCAGCCTGAGACTGTCGAGCTCGCCCTGGCTCGCCGCCAGCATCAGGCCGCCGTTTGGATGCAGACCGCAGGACTGGCCCGACAGCGCCTCTATCTCGCGATACAGGTCGATGGTGTATTTCTGCAGCCGCGAGATGTTGGCCTCGCCGTTGAAGGTATGCATGCCGCCGGCGGCATGCCAGGTCGAGCCCGCGGCCAGTTCGCTCTGCTCGATCAGCAGCACGTCGCTCCAGCCGATCTTCGTCAGGTGATAGAGCACGCTGGCGCCGACCACGCCGCCACCGATGATGACGGCCTGCGCGGCAGCCTTCATGACAGTTGATCGTCAGACACGGCGGCGCCATTCAGGTGCGATGGCGGCATGAACCCGAAGGTCTTCGCGCTGGACATGAGCCATTCGTGAAAATGCCGCGCCGTACTCGCCGGCGTCAGCAGCAGCACACCCGATGCCAGCGCCACGAGGATCACCGGCACCTGCACCATGATCGTGGCGCACGCCGCGCCCACCGGGAATGCGTCCGGATCAAGATCGATGCGGCAGGACCTGACGAGAACCTCGCGGGCGACGGAACCGGTGAGTTCCAGCGCGTTCAGGCCCGATGACAGGTCGAGCGCGGCACCGAGGCCGGCACACACGGCCTGCCACACTGCCGCGCTTGCCCCCGCCGCTGCCGGCGGTGTCAGGATCAGCCAGCGCTCCGGACGCACGCACAGCGCCAGATGATCAGTCGCGGCCAGCGCGCGGCCGAGCGCCGGAAGCTGTACCCCCCGGCCGAGCGCGACCCTCTCAAGCTCGCGCGCGCGCCCGCGCAGCGCCGCGATCTCGACGATATCACTCGCGCTCGTCTCGAGCCGCAGGCTGAGAGCTTTGCCAGGCATCGCCTGCGCCTCAGGCGCGGACACGAAGGTTCTCCGGATCAAGCATGTGCGGGCTGACAATCTCGATCTCGGTGGCCTCATCGTGGATCGGCGAGCTGGCGATGAGGCGCTCGCCGGTGCGCTGCCTGCCGCCCGCGAGCAAGGCGAGCCCCACCCAGCCCGCAAGCTCGACCGAAGGTGTCGAGGAGGTCACGTAACCCAGGCTGGTGGTGCGCGCCTTTGGCGCGACCAGTTGTGCGCCGTTGCGCAGGCGGCGCGCGCGATCCACTGGCCGTACGCCAACCAGCTGCAGCCGATCGGGCGCGGTGAGGCCGCCACGCTGCGACAGCGCGCGGCCGATGAAGTCACCGTGCTGCTTGGGCATGCGCTGGAAGCCGAGATCCTCGGCGCTGGTGTTGCCATTGAGCTCGGCTGCGGTCACGTGGCCCTTCTCGATGCGCAGGGTGTTAAGCGCATCGAGACCGTAAGGCTCGATGCCAAACGGCCGACCGGCCTCGAGCAGCGCCAGCCACGCCTGCAGTGCGTGACGCGCCGGCACGGCCAGCTCATAGGCCAGCTCGCCGGAAAACGAGATGCGAAACAGCCGTCCCGCGACGCCCGCGATCGTCGCTGCGCTCGCCGCCATGAACGGAAATGCCTGACTCGACAGATCAAGATCCGCGACCACCGCCGCCACCACCTCGCGTGAGCGCGGACCGGCGACCGCGAACTGCGCCCACTGGTCGCCGACATCGGTCAGCAGCACATCGAACTGCGGGCACACCGCCTGCAAGTGAAATTCCATGTGCTCGAGCACAACGGCCGCGTTGGCGGTGGTGGTCGTCACCACGAAGTGCTGCTGTGCGAGCCGCGAGGTGGTGCCGTCATCGAGCAGCATGCCGTCCTCGCGCAGCATGATGCCGTAGCGCGAGCGTCCGACGGCTAGGGTCGAGAAGGTATTCGCATAAATGAAGTCCAGGAACTTCGCGGCATCCGGTCCCTGCACGTCGATCTTGCCCAGGGTCGACACATCCGTGATGCCGACCGAACGGCGCACCGCACGCGCTTCGCGCAGCACCGCTTCCCAGCCGGATTGCTGCGAATAAACCAACGGCCTCATCCACAGGCCGGTAGCCACAAAGGTCGCGCCGGCGGCCTCATGCCAGTCGTGCAACGGCCCACGGCGCTTGGGCTTCAGGTGCTGCCGGACTTCGCCGCCTGCGAGCGCGGCGAACGGCACGGGCTGCGCATACGGGCGCGGCTTGGGCTGCCCGACCTCCGACAGCGCCAGTCCGCGCGCCTGCGCCAGCACGGCGCTGCCGACCAGACCGCCGATGCGGCCCTGGTCGCTGGCCATGCCATGGGTGGTGTAGCGTTTCATGTGCTCGACGTGCTCGTAGCCCTCACGCTGCGCGAGCCGTACATCCGCGGCGGTCACATCGTTCTGCAGATCGACGAACGCCTTGCCGCCGGCGCGCACTTCCCACAGCGCACCGATCGGTGTTGCGTTCGCATCGACCGGCAGCTCCAGGCCCAGGCCCGCGGCGAGTGCCGGGTGACCGAGTTCGGCTGCGATGACGCGGGCCGCCGCCTCGCCGTTGCGGGCCGCGGCCGCGAGCCCAAACACGCCGCGCGCCGCGCCCGCTACCCGTCCGACCGTCGGCAAAAGTTCCGGCGTGAAGGCCGCGATCGCTTCCTGCCACTTGAGCACTGCGCCGAGCTGGCTTGCGAGTGCAGTGGTCGGGCAATACCCTCCGGACATCAGCAGGCTGTCGGCCTCGAACTCGCGCCGTTGGCTACCATCCCGGTTCGCGACCCTCACGGTAGCTACCCCGCCGCGTCCGGCGACCGCCTCCACCACCGCGCCTGCATGCACTTCGATGCCCAGCCCCCGGGCGCGCTCGGCTGCCAGCGAACTGGTGCGCACGTCGATCACGCCGGCGCGCTCGATGCCCGCGCTGGCTAACGCAAACACCGTCTCGTAGGCCTGGTCGGTGTTGAGGAAAAAAGCCGGCCGGCGGCCGACGGCGACACCGTAACGGCGCAGGTAACCCAGCGCTGCCCCTGCCAGCATCACACCGGGCAGGTCGTTGCCGGGGAAGGCGATCAATCGCTCGAGCGCCCCGGTGGCGAATAGCACGCGCCGGGCGCGGATGATCCGCAGCCGCTCGCGCAGGGCGCCGGAGCTGGCCGCGTCAGCGCCGGCCAGGCTTTGCAGTGCAGCGAAGACACCGTGGCCGTAGGCCCCGAGTACCGTGGTGCGCGACAGGCAGCGCACCGTGCCGAGGCCGACCAGCGCGGCGCACGTGGTCTCGCGCCAGGCGGTCCAGCGCGCATCGAGCAGCGAACCGCCGCCCAGCACCGCGTCCTGATCAGCCAGCACCACACGCAGGCCGCTCGCCCCCAGTCGATGCGCGGCGGTGAGGCCCGCAACACCGGCACCGACCACCAGTACGTCGGCATGATCGTGCACCGTCTCGGCGGGCGCCGCGTGCTCGCCCACAATCGCCTTGAGCCGACCAAGTCCCGCGGCATTGCGGATCAGCGGCTCGTAGAGTCGCTCCCAGGCCCAGCCCGGCGCCATAAAAGTCTTGTAATAAAAGCCCGCGGGCAGAAACCGGGCGAAGCGGTCGTTGAGCGCCATCAGGTCGAATCCGAGCGACGGCCAGCGGTTCTGGCTTTCGGCCACCAGGCCCTCGTACAGCATGAGCGTGGTGGCGAGATGGTTGGGCTCGCGCCCGCTGGCGCCGATCACATCGACCAATGCACACGGCTCTTCCGGTCCCGCGGTGACGATGCCGCGCGGCCGGTGGTACTTGAAGCTGCGCGCGACCAGCCGCGTGCCGTTGGCAAGCAGCGCCGAAGCCAGCGTGTCGCCTGCCAGGCCCTGCATCGGCTGCCCGTCGAAGCGGAAGCCGAGCGGCCGCTCGGCGTCGGTTAGAAGACCGTGGGCGATACGGCCAGGTCCTTGCATCAGCGCCCCGGTTCCTGCGGCAGTGATGGCTGATCCTGCGCAGTGCCGACAACGCGGATCTCGTGAGTCAGGGTGTGACGGACGAGTTTCAGCAGCCGGCGGCAGCCGCCGACATGTAGCCACCATTCCAGATGCCAGCCGCGCGGATTTTTGCGCTCGTAGACATAGGCGCTGAACGCGGCCAGTCCGGCATCAGCGGCGGGCCGCGACTGGCTGGCGTCGCCGCGATAGCGAAACTCGGTTTCGTCGCGCTCACCACACCACGGACATCGGATTCGCAGCATCGAGAATCTTTATCAGTGCGCGTACGGAAACGGGCCGGCGCCGCGCTCGTCCAGCGTTCGGCCGGCCGCGAAGCGCCCGAGATCCAGATGCGCCGCGAGCGGGTGGGGAGCATTGCAGGCGATCAGGTGCGCGGTGGTCATGCCGCCGGCCGGAATGGCCTTGAAGCCGCCATAACACCAGCCGCCGTTAAGGATCAGGCCGTCGACCGGCGTCTTCGAGATAATCGGCGAGCCGTCCATGCTCATATCCATGACCCCGCCCCATTGGCGCAGCACCTTGACGCGTGCCAGTGCCGGCATCAGCGTCACCGCCTCCATCGCCACCTCTTCTGCCACCGGCAGCGTACCGCGCTGGCCGTAGGTGTTGTAGCCGTCGATCGCGCCGCCGAACACCAGACCACCTTTATCCGACTGGCTGATGTAGAAGTGTCCGGCGCCGTATGTGACCACTACGTCAAGCACCGGCTTGATGGCTTCGCTGACGAACGCCTGCAGCACGTGACTCTCGATCGGCAGGGTAAGTCCGGCCATTGCGGCCAGTTGCGAGGAATGGCCGGCCACGGCGAGGCAGATCGTATCGGCCTCGATCAGGCCGCGCGTGGTGTCGACGCCGGTCACGCGCCGCCCGTCGCGCCGCATGCCGGTGACCTCGCAGTGCTCGATGATGTCCACACCGGCGTCCGATGCCGCGCGCGCGTAGCCCCACGCCACCGCATCGTGGCGCACGGTACCGCCCCGAGGCTGCAGAAAGCCGCCCAGCACCGGGTAGCGGCCATTGTCCAGATCAACCAGCGGCACCAGCGCCTGCACTGCCTCGCGACTCAGCGCCACGGCGTCCACGCCGAGCAGCCGCATCAGGTTGGCGCGCCGGGTAAACAGATCGCGCTGTGCCTCGGTGTGGAACAGGTTGAGCGTGCCGCGCTGGCTGACCATCGCGTTGAAGTTCAGCCGCCGCTCGAGCCCCTCCCACAGCTTTAACGAGTACTCGTAGAAGCGGATATTGTCGGGCAGGAAATAGTTCGAGCGGATGATGGTGGTGTTGCGCCCGACGTTACCGAGGCCGATCGGACCCTTCTCCAGCACCGCCACATCGCTGATGCCGTACTCGCTCGCCAGGTAATATGCCGTCGCCAGTCCGTGTCCGCCGCCGCCGACGATCACCACCCGGTAGCGCGGGCGCGGCAGCGCCTTCGCCCAGGCGCGCGACCAGCCGCGCTGACCGGCCAGACCCTCGAGCAGCAGTCTCCAGCCCGAATAGCGGCCGCTGGATTCGCGTTCAGTGCTCGCCGGCATCGGCTTAGGGTTAGGCACGGCAGTCATGTTCGCTGGCCATCATAAAGCGCCGGCGCGACCACGAGTACATTTCCGTCATCCACAGCGCCCTTGACGCGCACAACAACAACCGACACCGTGGGGGTCGGCATGGAGGTGGCCGGTGGCGAATATTCTGAAGTCGCTGTGCGTGGCCGCGGCACTGGCGCTCGGCGCGTCGCCGCAGTTGCAGGCGGCGGTGGTGGTCTCCTCGAAGCTCTCGAGCGAGTCAGCGATGATCGGCCAGATGATTCGCCTGCTGCTGAACGCGGATGGGATCGCCACGGTGGATCGAATGACGCTCGGTGCGACGCCGGTGGTGCGCAAGGCCCTGCTGACGGGCGAGATCGATATCTACGTGGAGTACACCGGCAACGCGGGGTTCTTTTTCAACGTCGCATCCGACCCGGCCTGGAAGGATCTGCAGAAGGGCTACGAGCTGGGCGCAAGGCTCGACTACGCGGCCAATCGGATCGTCTGGCTCACGCCTGCCAATGCCAGTAACTCCTGGGCGCTGGCCGTGCGCCGCGACGTGGCCAGCGCCAATAAGCTTAACACCATGACGGATTTCGGCCGCTGGGTGTCGGGCGGCGGCAAGGTCGTGCTCGCCTGTTCGGCCGAGTTCGCCAATGCCGGCACGCTGCGCTCGCTCGAGAAGACCTATGGTTTCAGGATGCAATCCGATCAGCTGATCGTGCTCGCCGGCGGGGAGACCTCGGCCACCATCGGTGCGGCAGCGGCGCGCACCAACGGCACCAATACCGCCATGGTGTACGGCACCGACGGCGGCATCGAGGTGGCGCAGCTGCAGATCCTGGAGGACGATCGCAACGACCAGCCGATCTATGCGCCGGTGCCGATCATTCGCGAGGCGGCGCTCAAGGCGAACCCGCAGATCGCCCAGTTGGTAAAGCCGCTGATGGAGAGTTTCCGCCGCGAGACACTGCAGCAGCTCAACGCGCGCGTGCAGATCGACGGCGAATCCGCGCAGGCGGTGGCCGAAGACTACCTGAAGTCGCTCGGGTTGCTGAAGTAGGCATGCAACCGATGACGACCACAGTCGCAAGGCTGCACCGGATCGACCCGCTCGGCGCGCTGGTCTCTGCCGTGGGCGCCGCCTCGCTGCTGTGGCTGCCGTTCGTGGTGTTCAAGTTAAACCGCATCCTGCCGGGCGATGCGCACAGTCTGATGCAGGTATTGCCGGCGTCGGCGGCCCTGGCCTGCCAGGTGAGCCTGATCCTGATCGCCCTGGTGGCGCTTGGCATAGCCGACGCGCGCGTGCGCCTGGCAGCGGCGCTCGTTGGCGTGATCGTGGTGGCAGCGGCCGTGGCCTCGGCCGCCAACCTGCTCACGCCCGCAGGCAACAGGGTAGTGCGCGTCGCTCCCGGCTCCGGTTTCTGGGTGCTGCTGGTGGCTTTGGGGCTGATGGCTACCGATGCCATCACACGACTGCGGCCACGGCCGCGGCCAGCGGTGCGAGTGCTGATGCTGGCGCTGTTCGCCGCAGTCGCCGGCGCAGCGCTGGCGCACGGCACCTTCGACAACCTGTCGGTGATGCGCGAATACGCAGTCAATGCCGGCCGCTTTGCGCACGAGGCACGACAGCACGTGTGGCTGGCGCTCGGCTCGCTGGCCGCAGCGATCGTCGTGGCGCTGCCGCTCGGCATCCTGTGCCACCGGGTGCCGCGGCTGCGCGGCAGCGTGCTGGGCGGACTCAACGTGATCCAGACCATTCCGGCGATCGCGCTGTACGGCATCCTGATGGCGCCGCTCGGCGCCCTGGCAGCAGCGGTGCCGCTGGCCGCGCGGCTTGGCATTCGCGGCATCGGCGCAGCCCCCGCCGTGCTCGCGCTGTTCCTCTATTCGCTGCTGCCGGTGGTTGCCAACACCGTCGCCGGCCTCAAGCGCGTCTCGCCCGCCGCGGTCGAGGCCGCGCGCGGCATGGGAATGACACGCTGGCAGATCCTGACCGGAGTCGAACTGCTGCTTGCACTGCCGACGATCCTCACCGGCATCCGCATCGTGCTGGTGCAGAACATCGGCCTGGTGACCGTGGCGGCGCTGATCGGCGGCGGCGGCCTCGGCGTGTTCGTGTTCCAGGGCATCGGGCAGACCGCGATCGACCTGGTGTTGCTCGGGGCCATTCCGACGGTGGCACTGGCCTTTTCTGCCGCAGTGCTGCTGGACGCGCTGATCGATACCATGAATCGGACGCGGCAATGATCAGCATCGACAACCTGAGCAAGCAGTACGGCAGCACCACGGTGGTCGATCGCGTGTCGCTGGACATCGAGCGCAACTCGATCACCGTGATCGTGGGGACTTCCGGTTCGGGCAAGTCGACGCTGCTGCGCATGATCAATCGCCTGGTCGAGCCCAGCAGCGGCCGCGTGCTGATCGACGGCAACGACACCGCCGGCGAACCGGCGCACCTGCTGCGGCGCCGAATCGGTTACGCAATCCAGGGCAACGGCTTGTTCCCGCACCGCACGGTGGCCGAGAACATCGCCACCGTGCCGCGCCTGCTCGGCTGGGACGATACTCGCCTGCGCGCGCGCGTGCTCCAACTGCTCACGGTGTTCCAGCTCGATCCGGCCGAATTCGCGGGTAAATTCCCGCATCAGCTCTCGGGCGGCCAGCAGCAGCGCGTCGGCGTGGCGCGGGCGCTGGCGGCCGAACCCGCAGTGCTGCTGATGGACGAACCGTTCGGCGCGCTCGATCCGATCATCCGTGCGAAGGCCCAGGATGATCTGCTCGACATCCAGCGCCGCTTTGCCACGACCATCGTGCTCGTAACCCATGACATGGACGAGGCGTTCCGTCTGGGCAGTCGCGTCGCAGTCATGAGCCGCGGCCGCGTACTGCAGTACGATCGGCCGGCGGTGCTGATCACGCGCCCGGCGGATCCGTTCGTGTCGCAGATGACCGGACTTGCGGACCGGGCGATGCGGCTGCTGTCGCTGACGACGGCAGGCGAGGCGGTAATCCCGGGCGCCGCCGGCGGACCGGTGATCGCGGCCTCGGCCTCGTTGCGCGATGCGCTGTCCGAACTGGTGTGGCGCGGCGCAGAATCCGTCGCCGTCGTCGACGCCGATGGCGCGCCGCTCGGTCGCCTCACGGTCGCCGCGATTCTCGCCCACGGGCGGCCGGGCTGATGTCGCGCGCCGCCACGGTGCTGCGACTGGCTGCACTCGCACTGCTGGTTACATTCCTGCTGACACCGGCCAGTTTCGCGCCACTGTTCGCGCCGTTGACGCAGTACGGAGCACCGCCGATCTACGATCAGGGCAATCTGCTGACGCTGGCGCTGGCACAGATCGCCACCGTGTGCTGCGCGACCGCCGCCAGTGCCGTGGTCGCGGTCGGGTTGGGCATCCTGGTCACGCGCGCCAGCGGTGCGCAGTTCCTGCCCCTGTCGCGCACGCTGGTCAACATCGGCCAGACCTTCCCGCCGGTGGCGGTGCTGGCGATCGCGGTGCCGCTGGTCGGCTTTGGCCTCAAGCCGACGCTTATCGCGCTGTTCTGCTATGGCCTGCTGCCGATCTTCGAGAACACGATCAGCGGACTGCACGGCTGTCCGCCCGCGGTTATCGAGGCCGCCAGCGGCATGGGCATGAGCCCCACCCAGCGCCTGCTTGGGGTGGAACTGCCGCTTGCCATGCCATTGATTCTAGAGGGTATTCGGCTATCCCTGGTGATCAACGTCGGCACCGCGGCGATCGGCTCCACCGTGGGCGCCAAGGGACTGGGGGAGGTGATCATCGCCGGACTTCTGTCAAATAACACCGCCTTCATCCTGCAGGGGGGCCTGGTGACCGGCCTGATGGCGATCCTGCTGTACGAGGCGATGGCGGCAGTGGAGCGGCGGCTGTTTCGCCCGGCACTGATCGAATAAGCTCATAACGGCCAAAACACCTGAGGTTGCGACGAGATCCACGGCGCCGCTCTTTGATTTTGCTTATTATCATCAGTAGGAGCCTTCCGACACTGGCTGTAGGCAGATGAATCAGTCCATTGCACGCCACCCACCCGGCGCGACCCTTGCGCGCGGCGAGCGTTGCGCGATGGTGGAACTGCCGACGCTGCTCCTGATCGTAGCCGTCTACGGCGGCTGGCTTGAAATCACCGCTGCCTATGGGCACTGGCCGCTGATTGTCATCGCGCCGATCACCGTGATGCTGATCACGCTGCACAGCTCGCTGCAGCACGAGATCGTCCATGGCCACCCGACCCGCAGCTATTCCTTCAACCGTCTGCTGGCGATGCTGCCGCTGTCGTTGTGGCTGCCGTACGAGCGCTATCGGCAGACACACCTCGCACATCACAACGATCGGCGGCTTACCGATCCGCTCGACGATCCGGAGTCCTACTACTGGACGCCGGAGCAGTGGGCACAGCTCGGCGCCATCAGCCGCGCGCTGCTGCGATTCCAGCAGACGCTGGCCGGGCGGGTCATCATCGGTCCCTACTGGAGCATCGGCAGGTTCATGCGCTTCGAATGGCAGGCGCTGCTACGCAACGAAAATCGCTCGCGCGCCATCTGGCTGGAACACGTCGCGTGGTGCGTGCCGGTGCTGGTATGGGTCAATGTGGTTTGTGGCATGCCGCTGTGGATTTATTTCCTGGCGATGGCGGTCCCGGCACACGCCATCCAGCTGATTCGCTCGTTTGCCGAACATCGTGCGCAGACCGAGCCGCGCGAGCGGGTCGCGATCGTCGAGGGTTCGTGGATCCTCGGTCCGCTGTACCTGTTCAACAATCTGCACTCGCTGCACCACGAAGCGCCGCGCATTCCCTGGTATCACTACAACCGTCACTACCGTGTGGTGCGTGACCGGCTGATCGCCGAGAACGGTGGGCTGGTCTATCGAGGCTACTTCGACGTGGCGCGCCGCTTCCTGTTCCGGGCGCACGATGAACTGCGCCACCCCACCGGCCGGGTGCCGGCGCGCTCGGCCTGAAGCTGCGGTTGATCAGGCCGGCACGTCGTATCCGGCCGCCTTCGCTTCCCGGTCCCATGCCAGCAGCACCGCGAACGATGCCTCGGTCACCTCGGCGAAGCCTTCGAGCAGCAGAAACTGCCCGAGCGGCTCGAACCATGGCCGCGTCGAGGCGCCGGTAAACGCCGCGCGCAGCCGCGCCAGCGTCTGCGATGAAGCGCCGGCGGCGGCAACGAATGCCGGCATCGGTGCCAGTGCCGTCGAGCTCAATACCCGTATGTCCGCCGTGAGTTCGGGCGCGTGGCGTGCCAGCAGCATGTGCCAGTAGGCATCGAGCGGGCCGACGTCGATGCGACCGTCGCGCACGCTGTCGAGCAGGTTGCGCGCGGTGATCAGATTGCCGACCATGTTCGCGTACAGCGCCGGCCGCTGCGGCGTGCGATAAGCGAGCAGATGATGCCGCCAGGCATTGAATCCCGATTGCGAATGCCCAATCGTCCAGCCGGCGCGCGCGCCGAAGGTATCTTCAAGCCTGAGGTAAGGCGAATCCCGGCGCACGATCAGGTCGGAGCGATACACGGCGCGTCCGCCTGCCCACACCGCGCTGGGGATCGGCGCGGCAACCGGGACCACCGATGCGAGCTTCAGCGCAATCGGAAATCCGCACATGAACGCCGCCCCCAGATCGGGCCGCGCCCACAGCTGCTCGAGCGGCTGCGGCGCCGGATAGGACAGGTAGCTGAGTTCTACACCGGCTTCGCGCGCGATGTGCCCGAGCAACTCCCGCCACGCGGCTTCGACCCCGGGTGTGACCGCGTACATGCGCGCATTCGTGATCCACCGGCTCACGCCGCAGTGCCCAGCTCACCGGTCCTGCGCGCCACATAGGCGTCGATGGCCTCTTTGACTGCCGGGTCGAGCGGCGGCGGCACGTAGTCCGCAAGCGTTTTCTTCCAGATGCCGGTGGCCCGTTCGGTCGCGTTACGCGCACCGGCGTCGGTCCAGTTCTCGAAATTCGACCAGTCGGACAGCAGTGGGCGATAAAACGCCGCCTCGTAACGCGCCAGCGTGTGCGCCTCGCCGAAGAAATGTCCGCCCGCCGCCACGCCCTTGATGGCCTCGACCGCGAGGTCGTCGTCGCTGAAGCTCACCGGCCTCAGGATCTGCGCCCAGTTGCGCAGCAGCTCGGCGTCAACCACGATCTTCTCCAGCGACGCCGACATGCCGCCTTCCAGCCAGCCGGCCGCATGATTGATCAGGTGGCTGTGACTGAGAATCGCCGCCTGCAATGAAAACGCGGTCTCGTAGGTGGATTGCGCATCCACCACCGGCGAGGCATTCACGGCGCTGGTGCGCACCGGCAGTCGCAGGCGCCGCCCGATCTGCGCACTGGCCATGATCGCATTGACGTATTCAGGCGTACCGAAGGCCGGCGATCCGGTACGCATGTCGACGTTGGAAGTGAAGCCGCCCATGACGCACGGGGTTCCGGGGCGCAGCATCTGGCACAGCGCCACGATGCCCATGGCCTCCGCCGTCTGCTGCACCAGCGCACCGGCCAGCGTGACCGGCGCCATCGCCCCCATCAGCGTAAAGGGCGTGATGACCACGCACTGGCCGTGCTGTGCCATAACCATGATGTTGTCGAGGATCTCGGCATCGACCCGGCGCGGCGAATTGACGTTGGTGACTGTCATCAGTGTCGGACGCGACGCCAGCTGCTCGATCGTGCAGCCGTGTTCGATGGCCGACATCGCCAGCGCATCCTCCGCCTGCACGCCGCCGACACCGCGCGCCGCCCACACGATGTCGGCGCACTCGATGTGGGCCTGGTAAGTTGCAAGATGGCGGATCGGGACCGGCACATCGACCGGCTCCACCACGATGCCGCCCTGCCAGTGCAGGATGCCCAGCGTGTGCGTCAGGCGCAGGATGTTGCGAAACGCCTCGAGATCACCATAGCGCCGTCCGTGCTCGCGATCGCTGATATTCGGCGCCCCATGCACCGGCCCGAAATTGACCACGTTGTCCCCGACGTGCAGGTGCCGCTCGGGATTGCGGGCATGGAGCACAAAGCGTTCGGGCGCATGCGCAAGCTGCGCCTCGACGATGTCGCGGCCGAGGCGGACCAATTGCGTCTCGTCATCCACCAGAGCGCCGGCGCTGCGATACACCTGGCGCGCAGCGGGGCTGCGGATCTCGAGCCCGGCCTCTTCCAGAATCCGAAACGCCCCGACCAGGATGCGCTCGACCTGCTCGGCGTTCAGAATCTCCAGCGGCGGGAAGTGATTCGCCAGCCGCGGCAGCGGCGCGAGTGACGGACCGGTGGAACGTGGAGCGCGAGTTGACGCGCGTCGACGCGACTTTGCCGGGACGTCGGTCATGGCCTGGTTGTCGGCGTAGCGGTTGGGTGAGATCGTGTCAGATCACAGATACTGCGACTTGGACGATCCCGGGCGCAAGCCCGCGTCGGATCACCGCGCTTCGCATCGCCCCGTTTCGCATCGCAAACATCGACATATCACTTGACTACGATGAACGACGACCAGACCTTCGATTACGTCATTGTTGGCGCCGGCACCGCCGGCTGCGTGCTGGCGCGGCGGCTGTCGGCGCGCAGCCGCAACCGGGTGCTGCTGCTGGAGGCAGGGGGTTCGGACCGGCGCTTCTGGATCCGCGTGCCGATCGGTTATGGGCGCACCTACAACGACCCGCGGGTCAACTGGATGTATGAAACCGAAGCGGATCCGGGCCTCAACGGCGCCCGCAGCTTCTGGCCGCGCGGCAAGGTGCTCGGTGGCTCGGGTTCGATCAACGCGCTGGTCTACGTGCGCGGACAGCCGTCGGATTATGACGACTGGGCGGCGTGCGCAAGCCCCGGCTGGAGCTGGGCCGACGTGCGGCCGGTGTTCGAATCGCTGGAGAGCCATGCCGACGGCGACACCGGTACGCTGCGGGTGACAGACATGAACCCGATGGCGCATCCGCTCTGCCGGACATACATACAGACCTGCGAGGCGCTCGGCTATCGCTATACACCGGACTTCAATGGCGGTCACACCGAAGGCGTCGGCATCTATCCGGTCACGACGCGTGGGGGCCTGCGGGTGTCCACCGCCACCGCCTACCTGCGGCCCGCACTCGCGCGGCCGAACCTGGCATTGAAGCTTTCGGCGCAGGTACGGCAGATCGACTTCGAGGGCCGGCGCGCTTCGGGGGTCGCCTACCTGTGGCGCGGCACGCTGCGCCGTGCACGGGCGGCGCGCGCCGTGATCCTCAGTGCCGGCAGCATCAATTCGCCGCAGCTGCTGCAACTGTCGGGCATCGCGGATCCCGCGCTGCTGAGCCGCTTTGGCATTGCGGTGCGGCACGCCGCGACGGCGGTAGGCCGTAGTCTTCAGGACCATCTCGGGATCAACTATGTCTACCGCAGCCGCGTTCCGACGCTCAACAACGCGCTATACCCGTTGCCCGGTAAGATCAGGGCCGGGATCGAGTACCTGTTGAGGCGCAGCGGCCCGCTGTCGATGAGCGTCAACCAGGGCGGGGGATTTATCCGCAGCAGCCCGGAGCGGGCCGCCCCGGACCTGCAGCTGTATTTCAATCCGGCCAGCTACACCGGTACGCGCACCCGCACGCGCCGGCTGATGAACCCGGATCCGTTCCCCGCCTTCCTGCTCTCCTTCAACTCCTGCCGACCCACCAGCCGCGGGTATCTGGCGATCCGATCCGCCGACCCGGACGTCGCACCGGCCATCTTCCCGAATTACCTGTCGACTGTGCGCGATCTGGAGGACGTGCTGATTGGTGCGCGGCTGCTGCGCCGGCTCGCCGCCACCGCGCCGCTGGCGGCGCTCGTTGACAGCGAACTGCAGCCGGGCAGCGCACTGCAGTCCGATGCCGAGTTGCTAGACGACTTCCGGCAGCGCGCCGGTTCGGTGTTTCATCCGGTTGGCACCTGCGCAATGGGGACCGATCCGCTGCGCGCGGTGGTCGATGCGCGGCTGCGTGTACACGGGGTGGCGGCGCTGCGGGTAGCGGACGCCTCAGTGTTCCCGTCGATCACCTCCGGCAACACCAACGCGCCGGTGACCATGGTGGCTGAGCGCGCCGCAGCGATGATCCTGGAGGACGAGGCAGCGGGGTAGCCAGCGCGCCGTAGTCAGCCCGCCACCAGCGGCCCCAGAGCGGCCTTCAGCGGCCCGAGGAACGGCTCGAAGTGGCGCCACTGGTTCAGGCCGTCCTTGAAGATGGGCTGGCGTACCTGTTCCGAGCTCGCGGTGCGCACGCTCCTTTCGGTCTTGTAGAACTCGACGCACTGCGGCTCGAACTCAAGGCCGCAGAAATCCAGGATCCGGCGCACATTGCCCTGCAGGTCCTCGACCACGTCCTCGTGCTGCACATGCAGCACCTTGCCGGGCAGCACCCGGTCCCAATGCGCCATCAGTTCGATGTAGCTGCGGTAATAGCGCGCGATGTCCTCCACGCTGTATGTGAACTCCTGGCCGGCGGCGAACAGTTGCTTTAAGTTGCTGAAGCAGCAGGCCATCGGCTCGCGCCGCGCATCGATGATCCTGGCATTGGGCAGGATCAGCTGAATCAGGCCGATGTGGCGGAAATTGTTCGGATTCTTGTCGATGAAGAACGGTCTGCCGGTGCGATAGACCTGCGTGTCCGCCAGATACTTCTCGCCGAAGCGCTGGAACTGACCGGCGCCCAGCTCCGCCAGCACGCCCGGATAGCGCGGCTTGGTGTCGTCCTGTTCCCGACCCTGCAGGCGTGCCACCAGCCGAGGAATATCTGCCAGTTCCATCGTGCCTTCGACCTTCGAGTGCGACGCGAGGATCTGCTCGATCAGCGTCGAACCGGCGCGTGGCAATCCGACGATGAAGATCGGATCGGGACGCTCGCAGCCCACGCCCTGGCGGGCGGTGAAGAATTCCGCTGTGCATACGACGGCCTGCAGGCGGGCATTGCGCTCGATCGGTTCCGGACGGTAGCGGGTCTCGCTGTTCCGCAAGGCATTGCCGCGTTCGTAATACCGGAATGACTCGGCGTACTGCGCGGCATCCTCGAGCGCTTTACCGAGCGCGAAGCACAGATGATATCGATCTACGAGCTTCGTGCCGGGCGCCGCCTCCTGCTCTCTCATATGCGCGACTTCTTCGTCGCTGAAGCGATAGGTCTTGAGGTTCGCGAGACTCCAGTAGGCGTCGCCGAAACTGGGGTTCGCCGCGGCGGCGGCGCGATAGGACTCGATCGATTGCTGCTGCCGACCCAGCGTCTTGAGCGCATGTGCGATCGACAGATGCACGTCCGCCGCCCTGGGCGCGTCTACCAATAGCTCGCGAAATACCCGCAGGCCTTCCTCGTGGTTCCCCAGGCCGGCACAGGCATTGGCATAGCAGGTCCGATAGGCACGGTTGTCCGGTTCGGCTTTCATCAGCGTCCCGATTTCACCGAGCGCCTGCGCGTGCTTGTGCAGCCGCAGCAGCACATTGGCATAGTCGAAGCGGGCCAGATGGTAGTCCGGGGCGAACACCAGCACGCTCTCGAGCAGGAACTCGGCGTCGTCGAGCACGTCGAGTTGCATGCCGATCTGCGCCAGCAGCCGCATGGCCTCGATGTGATCGCCATGGGTCTGCAGGAATTGGCGCACCACCCGCTCCGCCTCATGGATCTCGCCGTCGGCGAACATGCTCGAGGCGGTGACCACCGCAGGCGGCAGGCTCGCAAGCTTCGCCACATGGGCTGCGGCGGTTTCGGCATCCTCTGGCCGCCCAGCCGAGCGCAACAGAACCTGCAGCGCCTTCCAGCTCGCCGGCAGCGCCGGGTTCAGGTTCACAGCTCGCAGATACGCATCGATCGCGCCGCCCGGATCGCGCGCGGCCACGTAGCAATGACCACGTTCCTGGAACAACCGACTGTAGCCGGGATGCATAGTCTCGAGACCTGCCAGCGTCGCCAGCGCCTCCGGGACGCGGCCCAGGTAGCGCTGGCTGACCGCCAGCATGTACAGGACGTCGCGGTTCTCGGGCACCCGCGCCAGCAGCGCCTCGGCCGCTGCCAGCGCCAGCGCAAACTGGCTCTTGTCGAGCAGCGCGCGGATGCGCAGCACTTCGGTCTCGACACTGGACTTGGGTGGCTGTGCCGCGGCCAACTGCATCGGAAATCCTTAATGCATCAGGGGTTCATGAACCAAAAAAAGGCGGGCATTGCTGCCCGCCTTCGATTCTACTGCAGGCGCCCCGGTGCGCTGCAGACAGCGCGACTGGCAGCCGGACGGTGGCCTATCCGCGGCCGCCAATCAGCCCGGGAGAGGCCCCTCAGAACTTATAGCCACCCCTGAGGCTGATGACCCGCGGGCGAATCACCGACTGAGTCTCGATGGCCTCCGAGGCCGAAATGAACGTCTTGCCGTTGGTATTGCCGAGGTTCTGTGCCACCACCTGCACGTTCCAATTGTCCTTGGAAACGCCGAACGAGGCGTCGTAGGTCGAGTAGGCCGGCTGATCGAACTCCTGGGTCGTGATCTCGCCGACCGCGATCGCCGGCACGTTGCCCGGCAGCGAGCGGGAGTGGGCGGTACGCTGACCGCCGATCTGCACGAACGGACGGTAGTCGTTGACGAACCACTCATAGCGTGCGCGTATATTGCCCTGGAAAGCCGGTGACTGCGGCAGCGAGCTGCCTTTCAGGCCAAAGGGATTCGGAGCGCTCAGCAGCGACATGCCGTTCTCGGCGTTGCCGGGAACGTTGCCAATCAGGTACGGGGAGTTCGTGAGGCTGGAGCTGTTCCAGGACGCCCCCCCAAATATCGTCAGGCCGGTCGTCACACGCCCGACGAGCTGAATCTCCAGGCCCCTGACCCGGTAGTTGGCGCCATTGGTGACGAAGCTCAGGTTGCCGGTGGCACCCGGATCGAAAAACTGCTGCTGCACATTGTCCCACAGCTCCTGGTAGATCGCGCCATTGAACAGCAGACGATGTTCGAGCCACTCGGTTTTCCAGCCGACCTCGTTATTGGTGAGCGTATCCGGTGCGAAATCCTGCGGCGTCTTGAAGGTCCCGCCCAGATATGGGCCATTCGAGGATCGATTGAATCCGCCCGGCCGATAGCCCTGCGAGAATGTGTAGTACACCATCGCATCCGGCAGGATGTGCCAGGTCAGGTTCGCGCGGCTCTTGAAGCCGCTGTAGGTCGAATGCAGGTTCAGTTTATTGATGTTGTTGGCATCTTGCGCGGCGCAGGGCGCCGGACCGCAGTCGTAGGTACCGAACGAATAGACGTTGCTGCCGGTCTCGGTGTTGCTGAAGTGGTAGTAGCGCGTGCCTGCGGTGACGGTCAGCGTCTTGGGAATGATGTCGAAGTCGGCCGAGCCAAAGAAGGCCCACTGCTTGTAGCCGCGCTGCACATCGTCGAAGAACGATTCGTTGGTGTCGCGCAGATTAGGATTGGTGGCGGTGGAGCCTGCGGGCGGAATGATCTGCGTCATGCAACCGGCCTGCCCGACCGCGGTGCACGGCGGCAGCGTCCGGTAGTGCCAGTCGGTATTATCATCCACTTCGAAATCCTCCCAGAACGCTCCCACGATGGCGCGCGCGCGCCAGTCATCCGGCGTGCTCAAGCGGAACTCGTGGTTCTGGTGCGTGTTCCTCTGGTTGTTGTGCCAGAAGGCGCTGGGCGAATAACACCTGTTGATGGCGCCATCCTTTTTGCTCTCCTTGGGCGACACGCACTGGTAGTAGTCGGCGTAGATGCCGCGGGTGTAGGCGGTGTAGTCCTGCTGCGCATCGATTTTCCGGACCAGGTAGCCGCCGGTGTAGACCGCCTTCAGCAGGCCGATGCGACCGTTGAGGGTCCACGCGGTGTTCTCGAATTTGTCCTTGTCGTAGGAGGGGTTGAATGTCGTCACCGACAGTGGCGGCAACGCCACGCCGTCGGTCGAAAACGGCTCCTGGTAGAACACCCCTTCGGCGTCCATGGTCTGGAAAGTCTGGGCGACCAGCACATTCCAGTCCTCGTTGATCTTCCACAGGGCCGACGCGCGGATGCCTTTGTAGGTCACCGGGTTGATGGCGTTGGCGACCTGACTGGCGTTGTTGATGCTGTTGATCGATCCCGGGTAGGTCGGCACCGCGCCGCCGACGTAGCGGATGATGCCGAGGTCGGTGGGCTGGCGGGTGAAGGTGCCGGGCACGTTGTTGATGTAGCCGCCGCGGTTGTCGTCGTAGATGACGGCGCGCACCGCTAGCGTGTCCGCGATCAGCGGCACGTTGAGGGTCGCATCGACGTTGGAGTTCTGATCGCCGTGCGTGGTCCAGCCGTAGCCGGCGTTGACGGTGCCCTCGGTGACGTCGAGCTTCGGCTTGTTGGTGATGTAACGCACCACGCCGGCTTCCGCACCAGCACCGAACAGCGTGCCCTGTGGACCTTCGAGAATCTCAACCCGCTCGATGTCAGCGGCGTAAACGTCGAGGTTTCGATACGGCATCTGCGCCGACTGTTCGTCGAGGTACACCGCAACGTTAGGGAAATTGGCATCGGTGCCGCTGCCCTGTGTGCCGAGGGCGCCGGAGCTCAAGCCGCGCATGAATATCAGGTCCTGGCCCGGCCCCCAGCTGGCGGTGGTGACGTTCGGCGTGTACTTGACGATGTCGTCAAAGGTCGTGACGTTCAATTGCGTCAGGGTCTCGCTCGTCAGTGCCTGGATCGTAATCGGCACGTCCTGCAGGTTCTCCGTGCGCCGCTGTGCGGTCACGGTGATCTCCGACAGTTCGGTACTGGGCCCTGCGGCGGCGCTGGATTCGGGGGACTGATCTGCCGCAGCAACCCGCCCCGCCATGATGCAGGCGGCCACCGCAGCATCCACCAGCAGCGAGCGGCGCGGAAGGATAGCGGCGCTGATCGCATTCATTTTGTTCGTCATCATTGTTGCTCCCTGGAACGATCCTGGATGTAGTGGCAGAGACCTCAAGCTTCTTAACGCACCTGCCAACCGGGCTTCGGCGCGCCCCGAGACCAAAGCTTGCGGTTCGGCGGTTACAGTCACTGCGTGGCTATTAAATACGACGGGCCGCGCCGACGATTGAACATATGCGTCATTCGGTTGTCAGAAATAAGCGACGGTTGCATTCCTACGATATAGTTCTATTTAAAATCAATATATTACAATATAAAGCTCGAGCTTAATGAGACGTTTTTGACCAACAAGCGACTCATCGAAACGCGGTCCAGATGGTTTTCAGATCGACATACTTGTCGATCGCGTGCGCGGAGCGGTCGCGTCCAAACCCTGACTGCTTGAAGCCGCCGAACGGTGTCGCCAATGACGAGCGGTCGAAACTGTTGACCCAGACGGTGCCGGCGCGCAGCGCGCCCGAGACGCGGTGGGCGACGTTCATATCACGCGTCCAGACCGCGGCGGCCAGTCCATAGACGGTATCGTTGGCGACTCGCAGCGCATCGGCAGCGTCGCGAAAGCCGCTGACCGTCAGCACTGGACCGAAGATCTCCTCGCGGCTGACCCGCATCTGTGGACGCACCGCGTCGAGCACCGTCGCCTCGACGTAGTAGCCGCCGGTGTCTTGCATCGCCTGTTTGCCACCGAAGGCCACGCGTGCGCCCTCGGCGACGCCGGAATCGATGTAGCCGAGCACGCGCTTGAGATGGCCGCTGTCGATCAGCGCGCCCATCTGGGTGACCGGATCAAACGGATGACCCAGCGTGATGGTCTTCGCGACCCGCTCGATCATGTCGATCAGTTGTTCGCGCACCTGTTCGTGCACGATCAGGCGCGAACCGGCGTGGCAGGTCTCGCCGGCGTTGTAATAGATACCCCAGGCAATCGCCGAGGCCGCCTCTGCCAGGTCGGCATCCGCCATCACGACGTGCGGACTCTTGCCACCCAGTTCCAGCGCCACGCGCTTGAGGTTCGATTCGCCGGCATAGCGCATCATCAGCTTGCCGACCTCGGTGGATCCGGTGAAGCTGATCATGTCCACGTCGGAGTGCAGCGCCAGCGCTTTGCCGGCCTCCTCGCCAAATCCCGGCACCACGTTGAGCACACCGGGCGGCAGGCCCGCCTCGAGCGCCAGCTCCGCCAGCCGGATGCCGCCGAGCGGCGACTGCTCGGCGGGCTTGAGCACCACCGAATTGCCTGCCAGCAGCGCCGGTCCGATCTTCCAGGCGCTGATGATCAGCGGATAGTTCCACGGCACGATCGCACCGATGACACCGAGCGGCTCGCGGCGGACCAGCGCCAGGTCATGCGGACCGGTGGGGGCGATCTCATCGGACAGCTTGTCGGCAAACTCGGCGTAATAGGCGATGCAGTCGGCGCAGGATGCGACATCGACCTGGATCGAATTGAGCACCGGCTTGCCGACATCCAGCGTCTCCAGCAACGCCAGACGCTCCACATCGGCACGGATCAGTTCCGCAAAGCGCAGCAGCACGCGCTTGCGCTGCCGTGGTTCCATCCGGCGCCAGGTGCCGCTCTCGAACGTGGCGCGCGCGGCAGCGACGGCGGTATCGATATCGGCGGTCTCGCAGCGCGCGATCTGGCCGATCACCTTGCCGTTGATCGGACTGACGTCGTCGAAGCTGCGGCCCGACAGCGCGCCCACATGACGGCCATTGATGAATGCACGGCCCTCGATCTTCAGCGCCGCGGCACTGCGTTCCCAGCCTGCCCGGTCACGAGCTGTCAGAGTGTCACTGTTCAAGGTGCCATTCACGTTGCCAGCCGCTCTTCAGCTCGCCGCCAGGATTTCATGGGCGAAGGTCAGCAGGTCGGCATCGGCTACCGGCCGGCGGTTGGAGCGGCGCATCGCGTCGTTCTCGGGCCGCGCCATCTGCCGTGCCAGGTCCGCCGGGCGGATGCCGTCATAGCCCTCCCCTGCCAGCGATACCTTGATGCCCGACTGGCGCAGTAGCCGCTCAAAGGCGCTCGGCACGCGCGCGCCGTCGCGCGCCTCGCCCATCGCGGCGGCCACCGCTGCGAATCTACCGTCGCCGTCGTCCGCGACGTTCCACGCCAGGGTCGCCCGCAGCGCCAGCCCGACCGCGCGGCCATGGTGCACCGGGCGCAGCGAGGCCAGCGCATGGCCAATGTTGTGTGCGATGGCGGTGCCGCAGTTGTCGATCCCGATCCCGGCCAGTGTCGCGGCGCGTTGCATGCCGGCGCGCGCCGACAGATCCGCGGGCGCTTCCAGCGCGCGCAGCAGGTGCGCGACCACCAGCCGGATCGCTTCATGGCAGTACAGGTCATTGGCCGCATTGGCATTGGCGTTGGTCGACGCCTCGATCGCGTGCACCAGCGCATCGATGCCGGTGGCGGCGGTCAGGGATGACGGCAGGGCGGTGGTGAGCGCCGGGTCGAGCACGATCAGGCTTGGTTTGAGCTCGTCGCCCCAGAGCCAGACCTTGGAATGATCGGGCGCCGACAATACCGCCGTGCGGGTCGCTTCGGAGCCGGTACCGGAGGTGGTCGGAACGCACACCGACAGCAGACGTGCGGCCGGAAATGGGTTTGTGCACAGCGCATAGTGGCTGACGGCGCGATCGGCCGGTGCAATCGCGGCAATGGTCTTGCCCACGTCCATCGCCGATCCGCCGCCGATGGCCACCACGCCCGCCACGCGCTCGTGCCGGGCCAGCGCCGCGCCGGCATCCGCCTGGGCCATGGTCGGATCGCTCTGCACGTCGTCACAGACTATGACGCCGTAGCCGCCGGCCGACAGTGCGGCGGCCGCCGCGTCGATCAGCCCGCAGGCGTGCAGCCCCGGATCGACCAGCAGCAGGATCGCACTGCCCCGCGGCAGCTGCGCCGCCAGCGTTGCGCCGATCCCGTCAAGCGCTCCGGCGCCCTGGATAATCTCTGGAACCCGTGCCAGGTGAACAGCGTTCATGCTCCATCCGGTGCGTGGCGAGCTGAGATACTTCCATAGTTGCCCTGCCGAATCCAAACCGAGAAATGGCATCGGCTGCATCAACAAAAGGCATTGGCCTCACGCCAGGTGTTGCCCCACTCTTGTGCTGCCCGCGCCGATAGCAGCGCGCAGGCAGTAGGTCGCCGGCAGTCGGACGGCACGGTCTGGCACCACGGCCAGGCGCCGCCGCCGGCGCGTCTGGCGCTAGAATACCTGCCGCTAGCGGCGAAGGTCAGGAAGGCGAATGATCGACAGGAGACGGATCGACCGGCGCTGGCTGCCGCTCAATGCGCTACGCGCCTTCGAGGCGGTGGCCAAGCACGCCAGCTTTACCGGCGCGGCCAATGCGCTGCGTATTTCGCAAAGCGCGCTGTCGCGCCACGTGATTTCGATCGAAAAGCTCATCGGTGTACAGCTGTTCGAGCGCCGGCCGCACTCGCTGGTGCTCACCAAGGCCGGGCAGCATCTGCTACCGACGGTGATCAAATCCCTCGACCGCCTTGAATATTCGCTGGATGAAATCCGCAACGCCGGCGCGCCGACGCTGCGCACGCTGCACGTACAGATGCCGCCCAGTTTTGCCGTTCGGCTGGCGGTACCGGTGCTGCGCGATTTTCGCCGTGCCAATCCGGACATCGAGATCGATCTGGTCAGCCCCTACGGCGTGGGTCCTCCACCCAGCGACGTGGACGTGGCCGTGGTCTACTCCAGGCCCACCGTAACCGAGTATGTCAGCGACCTGCTGTGGCCGGTGAAGCTCTCCATCCTGTGCCACCCGGATCTTGCCGGGCGTCATGCCGGCAAGGACCTGTCGGGCTGGATCCGCGACAACGAACTCATCCACGTGCGTATCGCCGACCTGCCGCGGCACCACGTCTGGACGCAGCTGGCGCGCCAGGCGAGCCTCGGCCAGATCAATTTCGAGCGCGGGCTGATCTTCGACACTGCGCTGCTCGCGGTCGAATACGCGCTCAGTGGCGAAGGCCTGGCGCTGGTGGACATCAATCTGTTCGCCGAGGAATTGCGCTCCGGCCGGCTGGTGCGGCCGTTCGACCTGTTGCTCGACGACGGCTACGGTTACTACCTGATTACCCACCCCGACGCGCTCAGCGATACCGCGATCGCGCTGTTTCGCTCCTGGATGATCGAACACTTCGGTCCGCGCAAGCCGAGCGAAGAGTCCGCGATGCGGTTGGCCATATCGAATGATTGACACCCGGGACGAGCGGTCATCGGCATGAGTGAATCCGGCGAGCGAGTCGAGCGGCGCCCGCGCCGGCGCCCGGCCAGCGCCGCTGCGAGCGCCCCGGTGGTTGATCGCTCGCGCAGCTACCGCCACCTGCTCAACCCGTTCGAGCCGCTCAGGGTGTTCTCGGACGATCAGGTCGCGGCGATCCACGCAGCGGCGCTGCAGGTGCTGGAAAACCAGGGCATGCGGGTACTGCTGCCGGAGGCGCGCCAGACCTACGCCAGGGGCGGCGCCAGCGTCGACGAGTCGACCATGATGGTGCGCATCGATCGCGGCCTGGTCGCGAACTCGCTCGCCACGGCACCGCGCGAGGTCACGTTGCACGCCAGGGATCCGGCACACAGCATGCCGATTTCCGGACGGCACGTCGTGTTCGCACCGACCTCGGGTCCGCCGAACATCATGGATACCCAGGGCGGCAAGCGCGCCGGCACCCTACAGGATTTCTGCAACCTGATGAAGCTGTGCCAGAGTTTTGAGGTCATCCACGTGCTGGGCGGCGGCGTCGAGCCGCAGGACGTGCCGGTGCAGTTCCGGCACCTCGAGACCGCGCGCGCGATGCTGATGCTGACCGACAAGATTCCCAAGGTCTACTCGCGCGGCTCGCCGCAGATCGCCGATAACTTCGAGCTGATCAGGATTGCCTACGGATTGACGCCGGAGGAATTTCGCTCCCGCCCCTACGTGTCAACCATCATCAACACCAATTCGCCGCTGCAACTGGATATCCCGATGGGCAACGGCATCCTCGAGTTCGCCGCGGCCGGACAGGTGTTCATCATCACGCCATTCACACTGGCAGGTGCGATGGCGCCGGTGACCGTGGCCGGCGCGCTGACCCTGGCGCACGCCGAGGCGCTGGCAGGTACGGTGCTGTCGCAGATCGTGCGTCCTGGCGCGCCGGTGGTGTACGGCAGCTTCACGTCGAACGTCGATATGAAATCCGGTTCGCCGGCATTCGGCACGCCCGAGTACGTCAAGTCTTCGATTGGAGCCGGCCAGCTGGCGCGCCACATCGGCCTGCCGTGGCGCTCGTCGAATGCGACCGCATCAAACACGCCCGACGCACAGGCCGCCTACGAATCACAGATGAGCCTTTGGGGCGCTCTGATGGGTGGCTGCAATTTCCTGCTGCACGCCGCGGGCTGGCTCGAGAGCGGCCTGACCACGTCGTACGAGAAGTTCATGCTCGATATCGAGATGCTGCAGATGTTCGCAGAGATTTTCCAGCCGCTTGGCGCTAGCAGCGATGATTTCGCAGTCGACGCCATTGCCGAGGTCGGGCCGGGCGGACATTTCTTCGGCTGTGCTCATACCATGGCACGCTACCGCACGGCGTTTTATACGCCGCTGGTGTCCGACTGGCGCAACTTCGGACAGTGGACCGACGCCGGCTCGCACACGGCGACCGAGCGGGCCAGCACGCTGTGGCAGGACACGCTCAGGAATTACGAAGCGCCGGTGCGCGACCCCGCGATCGTCGAAGCGGTTGACGACTATGTGGCACGCCGCATCGCCGCCGGTGGCGCGCCGCCGGTAAGCTGACGCGCCGCAGCCATGCCACCGGCTCGCATCGACACAGCTCGCATCGACGCGGCTCGCATCGACCCAGCACTGCATTCGCGATGATTACTCACACCCGGGTGGCGGTGATCGGCGGCGGCGTGGTGGGCGCCAGCGTGCTCTATCACCTGACCAAAGCCGGTTGGCGCGACGTGCTGCTGATCGAGCGCGCGGAACTGACCTCGGGCTCGACCTGGCACGCGGCGGGCGGCATGCACACCGTCAACGGCGATCCGAATGTGGCCAAGCTGCAGCAGTACACCATCGGGTTGTACCAGGAGATCGAACGCATCTCGGGCGTGTCCTGCGGGGTTCATGTCAGCGGCGGCATCCTGCTCGCCGGGACGCCCGAGCGGCTCGACTGGCTGAAGATGGCGCAGGCCCGCGGCCGCTACCTGGGCATGCAGCTGGAACTGCTGTCGGTTGCGGAGGCGAAGAAGATCTATCCACTGCTCGACGAGGCGCACTTCGTCGGCGCGATCTTCGACCCGATCGAAGGCCACGTCGATCCGTACGGCGTGACGCATGCCTATGCCAGGGCGGCGCAGCTCGCCGGGGCGCAGATCGAGCGCCAGACTCGGGTGGTGGACATGAAGGCGCGCCCGGATGGCAGCTGGGACGTCATCACCGAACGCGGCAGCGTGCACGCCGAGCACGTCGTGAATGCCGGCGGCCTATGGGCACGCGAAGTTGGCCGCATGGTGGGGCTCGAGCTGCCGGTACTGGCGATGGAGCACCAGTACCTGATCACCGAGGATCTGCCCGAATTCGCCGGCCAGAAGGAGCAATTGCACTGCATCGATTTCGAGGGCGAGATCTACATGCGCCAGGAGCGCGGCGGCATGCTGATCGGTACCTACGAGCGCGCCGGCGTGCCGTGGTCGCCGCGCACCACACCGTGGGACTTCGGCCAGGACCTGCTGCCCAACGATCTGGAGCGCATCGCGCCGAGCCTGGATGTCGCCTTTGAGCACTTCCCGCGCCTGGCGACGGCCGGCATACGAAAAGTCGTCAATGGCCCGTTCACCTTTGCACCGGATGGCAATCCGCTGGTCGGCCCAGTGCGTGGCCTTGCCAACTACTGGGTCGCCTGCGGTGTGATGGCCGGCTTTAGCCAGGGCGGCGGTGTCGGGCTTGCGCTTTCGCGCTGGATGATCGAAGGCGATCCGGGCGCCGACATCTGGGGCATGGACGTGGCGCGTTACGGCGACTGGGCCACGCCTGCCTACACCAATGCCAAGGTACGCGAGAATTATTCCAGACGCTTTCGCATCCGGTTTCCGAACGAGGAGCTGGATGCGGCCCGGCCGCTGCGCACCACGCCGATCTATGAGCGGCTGCAGGCGGAAAACGCCGTGTTCGGCGACTACTGCGGCCTGGAGCATCCGCTCTGGTTTGCACCCAGCGGCGCGCCGGCGCGCGAGCTGGTGACGTTTCGCCGCTCCAATGCGCACGCCGCGGTCGGCGAGGAATGCCGCGCGGTGCGCGAAGCGGTGGGGCTATTGGAGATCTCCAACTACGGCAAGTTCGAGGTCAGCGGCCCGGCCGCTGCCGGGTGGTTGTCATCCATCATGGCCAATCACGTTCCGGCAACCGGGCGCATTGCCCTGTCGCCGATGCTCAACCAGCGTGGCCGCCTGATCGGCGACTTCACGCTCTGCCGGGTGGCAGCAGAGCGGTTTTTCCTCATCGGTACCTACGCGGCCGAGCGCTATTACCTGCGCTGGTTCGAGCGCCACCTGCCCGCATCCGGCGTGAGCGTGCGGGCGTGCGCCATGGAGTATGTTGGCCTGTCGGTGGCCGGGCCGCGCTCGCGCGAGCTGCTGCAATCGCTAGTCGATGCGGACCTTTCCACCCGCGCGTTTCCGTTCATGAGCTTCCGGGCACTCGATGTCGGCATGGTGCCGGCGCTGGTCGGACGCGTATCGTTCACCGGCGACCTCGGCTACGAAATCTGGGTGACGAGCGACTATCAGCGCACGCTGTTTGACCTGCTGACACGAGCCGGACGGCAGCTCGGTCTGCGTAATTTTGGCGGCCGCGCCCTGAATTCGATGCGCCTGGAGAAGAGTTTTGGCACCTGGGCGCGCGAATATCGGCCGATCTACGGGCCGTTCGAGGCCGGTCTTGGCCGATTCGTCGATCTGCGCAAGGGCTCGTTCATCGGCCGCGATGCGGCGGTGCTCGAACAGGCCAGTGGCGGCGAGCGGCGCCTGGTCACGCTCGACCTGGCCACGCACGACACCGACGCGATCGGCGATGAGCCGATCTGGCACGGTGGCCGGGTCGTCGGCTGGGTCACATCCGGCGGCTACGGGCACAGCGTGCAGAAATCCCTCGCCATGGGTTACGTGAATCGTGAGGTCGCGGACCAGAGCGGCGGCTTCGAGGTCGAACTGATCGGCGAGCGCTGCGCCGCCGAACGGCTGGCCACAGCCGCCTTCGATCCGGACGGCCGACGCATGCGTGCCTGACGGCCGGCGCGCCATTCATTGCACATCGCGTACCCGAGCGCGCCTTTCGCCAACGGCAGCGCCTTCCGCGGGTCGATCCGGGCGCTGATCGAGGCCGGCCGCAACCTGGCCGGTCATGCCATGCGGCTGCACATTGATGAACGGGCCCTTCTGGGCGCTGGGCACCGGTCTGCGCCGGCTCTTGCGCCACAGGTCATACACGGTCAATGCCCCGGTCAGGCAGGCGAGCGTGGCGAAATAGGCGCTCGGACCAAAAGCCGCCATCAGGCTTCCCGCAAGCACCGGTCCGGCGGCGGCGGCGGCACCATTCAGGCGCAGCAGCGAACTGCTCGCCGCGACCGTCTGCGCCGGCTCGAGCTTGTCGTTGACGTGTGAGATCGCCAGCGAGTAGAGCGTCAGCACGAAGCCGCTGAACGCCGCCGAGAGTGCCAGGAACAGCACCCGCGGCATCGCGCCGAACACGGCAATGGTGCCCGCGAGCGCAGTGGCAACGGTACAGACCCCGGCGATGACCGTGCGGCGATCGATGCGATCCGACAGCCTGCCGACCGGGTACTGGGTCAACACGGCGGCAAGAATGCTCAGCGCCATGAACGTGGCGACGTCGGACGTCCCCATGCCGCTGAGCCGCGCATACACCGGGCCCATTGAAAAGGTGATCGCGGAAATCAGCCCCGACAGGGCGACCGCCACCACGCCCAGCGGCGAATTGCGGTACAGGTCGCGATAGCGCACTTTGCTCGGCAGCGCCGGTTCCGGCGCCTGTCGTGCGGAGACCACGATCGGAACCATCGCCAGGCAGATCAGCGCAGAGACCAGCATGAACGGTGCCGGAGTGCTCGGGTTCGACGGGATCAGCAGGAACTGCGCGCAGCCGAGCCCGATGTACAGCACCAGCATATAGACAGCCAGCAGCCGCCCGCGATTGGCACGGCTGGCGCGATCGTTGAGCCAGCTCTCGGCCACCACGTAGATGCCGGCGAAGCACAAGCCGGATGTCGCGCGCATCGCGCCCCAGGCAAACGGGTTGACGAACAGCGCCTGGACCAGGGCGGCTGCCGAGGCCACGGCCGCGAGCGCGGCAAATACGCGGATGTGTCCGATTTGCCGCAGCAGGCGCGGCGCGGCGATGGTGCCGAGCAGATACCCCAGGTAGTAGCAGGACATGATCGCGCCGGTGACCGGGGTGGGAAATCCTTCCAGCGTTGCGCGCAGGCCGAGCAGTGTGCTTTGCAGGCCTGCGCCCAGCATCAGCACGCCCATGCCCAGAAGCAGCGGCCAGGTCGTGTTGATGATCGTCAGCGGCACGATGAGTAGTCCCGGCTCATGCGATTTCCACCGGCTCGATCAGCTTTTCGTCATTGCTCTTCGGCGAATTCACGCGCTTGCTGACTGGCCACGCGACGATCAGCTCGTCGGGATAGGGTGTCAGCAGCGCCCGCCCCTGTTGCGCGCTGCCGCCGAGCCAGACGCGACAGCCCTGCGGGGTCAGCAGCGCCGGCTCACGCAGCGTGGTGTTGTGGATCAGGGCCATCAGCGGCGATGCGGGCAGCGTGATGATCGTGAAACTGTAGGTCATCGTGCCGTCCTCGGCCTTCGATGAATCCCACAGGCCGGCGAATGCAAAGCTTTCCTGATCGGCCGGCTTGATGAAATAGGGTTGCTTGCTCTTGCCATCGGGCAACAGCTGCCATTCGTAGAAGCCGCTGGCGAGCACCAGGCAGCGCTGGCCGCGCTTCCACGGCCCGCGGTACGACGCCGAGGTCTCGATCGTCTCGACGCGCGCGTTGATCGTGCTGTAGGGGCCGGGCACGCCCTTGGCGAAAAACGGAACCAGACCGAAACGCATCGGCCGGCATACATTGCCGGTCGGCGTTGCAATCACCACCGGCGCCAGTTGCGTGGGCGCGATGTTGTAGCTGGCCTCGAATTTCGGCCAGTCCTTGACGTCCAGAAATGGCAGCTCGCGCTCGAGTGCCCTTTGATCTTTCGTGATGTAGCGGCCGCACATGACAGGTGACTCGAAGTTTATACAGCTTGCTGCAGCGCGGACTACTGAATGGACGTCGGCTGCACCGCGCTCCTACGGTGTCGGCATGATACGTCGCCGCGACGACCGCAAACCGCTATCCAACCGCCACGCCCCTCACTGGCTCAGCGTCAGCGACATGCAGGGTCGGGTCCTGGACTCGACGCCGCTCGAGACCGGAACCGACCTGTATGCCGTCCTTGCGCGCGCAATGGATCGGCTGGCGGCCGAAGGATGGACCATCGAGGACGACGGACGCTACGGATCATTCTTCTGCAACCGCGACGGCGTGCGCCGCTTCGTGCACGTCCGGCCGACCGATCCGTCGGTCACCGACCTGTATGGACCGTCCACCTTCGAGCGCTGCCCGACCTGCGGGGACTGATATGATCGCGGCCCTGGAGGCACCATGCTCGAGGCCGGAGCCGAGGCAAGCGCGAAGCCGGACGCCGCCGCGCCCGGGTATTCTTATTATCGCCACGCACTGATCGTGCGCCTGACGCACTGGATCAATGCGATCGCGCTGGCCATCCTGCTCATGAGCGGACTGCAGATCTTCAATGCCCACCCAAGCCTGTCGTGGGGCAAGTCGTCTTACAGCGGCCGCGCCCCGATATTCGAGACCGGAGCCGCGATAGCGCCCGATGGCAGGACGATCGGCACCACGCGCATTTTTAATCACACCTTCAACACCACCGGTGTCCTGGGCCTGTCGACCGACGGCGGCAGAGCGGTCGCGAAGGGCTTTCCGTCGTGGATCACGATCCCGAGCTTCCAGTGGCTGGCGATGGCGCGGCGCTGGCACTTCTTCTTTGCATGGCTGCTGGTGATCAACGGCTTCGTGTACCTGACGTTTTCATTCTTGAGCCGCCACATCGCGCACGACCTGTTGCCGACACGGCTGGATTGGCACTCGATCGGCCGCTCCGTACTCGATCACCTGCGCTTTCGTCATCCTAGCGGTGCGGCCGCGGCGCGCTACAACGTGCTGCAAAAGCTCACTTACCTGGCGGTCATCTTCGTGCTGCTGCCGCTCATGCTATTGACCGGCTGGGCGATGTCGCCGCGGCTTGATTCGCTGCAGGCGGGCTGGGTGGACCTTATCGGTGGCCGGCAGGCGGCGCGCACGCTGCACTTCGTCGTGGCCTGGACGCTGGTGCTGTTTGTGCTGGTCCACGTGTTCGAGGTCCTGATCAGCGGGGTATGGAACAATCTGCGCTCGATGATTACCGGCCGCTACCAGATCGCCCCTGAGCACAGCTCCCGGGAGGCGCCGTGAGCGCGGCCGACGACTCGCCGCGCCGCCTGCGTCGTAACCTCTTGACCGCCATTGGCGGGATGCTGCTCGGCGGCTGCGACGCGCTATCGCGCAGCGAATGGTTCCCCAGGATACTGCGTACTGGTGAAAACCTGAGTCGCCGCGTGCAGCATGCCGTGACCGCCCGCAAGTCGATGGCCCAGGAGTTCACCGAGCACGATCTGTCGCCGAGCTTCCGCAGCAACGGCACCGCCAATCCGGACGATGCAGCCTACCAGGCGCTGGCGCAGGACGGGTTTGTCGGCTGGCAATTGCAGGTGGACGGGCTGGTTGAGCAGCCGATGGCGTTCTCGTTGCAGCAACTGCGCGCCATGCGCAGCCGGGTGCAGATTACCCGTCACGATTGCGTCGAAGGCTGGAGTGCCATCGGCAAGTGGAAGGGAGTGCCGCTGGCAGACGTTCTGAGCCTGGTGCGGCCGACCGCGGCGGCGCGCTATGTGGTTTTTCATTGCGCCGACCCGATGGACCAGGTCGGCACGAAATACTACGAGAGCATCGATATGGAGGATGCCTACCACCCGCAGACCATCCTTGCCTACGAGCTCAACGATGCCGTGCTGCCGATCGGCAACGGCGCGCCGCTGCGGGTACGCATCGAGCGCCAGCTCGGATACAAGATGGCGAAATACATCATGCGCCTGCAGCTGGTGGACAGCGTCGCCGCCATCGGCCACGGCCGCGGCGGATACTGGGAGGATCAGGGCTACGAGTGGTACGCCGGCATCTGAGCGTGCGAGCCGACCTGCATTCATTGCGAGCGATCAGCCCTAGAGTGCATACTCGCAGCCCGATCGCCGCAGGGACCTTAGGTCCGCGCGACGAGCGGCACGCCATCAAATCGAAATATTGTCAGCAAGGGAAATTGTCATGAACAGATTATTCAGGATGCTTGTGATCGGAACGGTGCTTGCGGCCGTCGGCGGCGCAACGGCGTTTGCGGCCAGCAAGGCGGATCCGGCCATCGGCACGTGGACATTGAACGTCGAGAAATCCAAATTCACTCCCGGCCCGGGGCCCAAGTCCGCGACCCGAACCTATGCACAGACGGCGGACGGCAGCATTGCGCTCACGTTCAGTAGTGTCGCCGCGGATGGAACCGCGACCTCCGGCCAGTCGACTTTCAAATACGACGGCAAGGACTACGCATACACCGGTTCGCCAGACTTTGACACCATCTCGGTGAAGCGTGTCAACGCTACCACCGTCAAGAGCGCACAAAAGAAGAATGGCACCGTGATCGGTTGGACCACTCGCAGCGTCAGTGCGCACGGCAAGGTGCTGACCCTGTCAACCAAGGGTAAGGACGCCAAAGGCATGGCATTTCACTGGGTCGCGGTCTACGACAAGCAATAGCACTAGGCCATAGTGTCAGTGCCGCTGGCCACGGGCCCGCGGCCAGCGGAAGCCGGGTTCGCGCCGGCTTCTTTTTTACCGATTCACACGCGCAGCGATAATGCTTTGGCATTATCGCTACCGCAGGCACGACATCCCGATCGCGTACAGGTTCAGCGAGCTCACTGTCCGCTTAGTTGGGGAACTGCAGCTTATGCTCGATCTCCCTGAAGCGCGGCTCGCCGCGCAGTGGATCGACCAGGCTATCCACGCGCAGCGTACCGATCCCGGGATCCGGTAGCCGATACGCCGTTTCCAGCCAGTCCAACGCCTTAGGGAAGTCGCCCCACTGTGCATAGATCTCAGCGTATTGATAGGCCGCGCCCTGCCCCATTTCGGCCTTCATGGCCGCCAGCTGTGCCTCGGCCTCGGGTCGATGGTGCAGCTTATCGTACAGGACTGCCAGGCAAAGCCGGCCACCCCAGCTCGGCTTTGCCGTGGCACATAACGGCTGGGCGGCATCGAGCTCCCCGAGCAGCAGATGGTTGAAGCCGACGTAGTTGCGTATGGTGTCATCATTCGGGTTGAGCTGCAGCGCGCGTTCGCCGGCCTCGATCGCCTCGCGGTACCTGTGGGCGTAGGTAAGCGCAATACTCAATCGTGCATAGCTCACGGGGTTCAGCTGATCGAGCTGAATGGCCTTTCGCATCGCGGCGAGACCGGCATCGGCTCGTCCCATCGTGGTGAAATAGACGCCGGAGCGCAGCAGCACATCGGCATCGTTGGGCGACAACGCCAGCGCACGGTCGTATTCGGCCTGGGCATGCGCGAATTCCAGATAGCCTCTCTCCAGCACATACGCCACCGATGCGTGCGCGTCCCCCAGTTCGGGAGCCAGTGCGATCGCCTTTTCCGCAGCCTCACGCGCCCTGGTGAAATAGGAACGCACTTCGGTATCGGGCGAGAAGTTGTTGGCGTACTGGTTTTCTGCGTTCGCGAGCCCCGCATAGGCTTTGGCGAATTTCGGATCGAGCCGGATGGCCTCCGAATACACGGCAATGCGCGCCAGTGTCGTCTGCTTGTCGAAGTTTCCGCGCTCCAGGCTTTTGCCGCGCAGGTAGGCATCGAATGCCGCTGGATTCTGCGTACCGCCAACCTCGATGCTGGTCGCGGCGTCAGCCAGCAGTGTGGCCTGCAGCGCCTTGGTGACGGCGGTGGCGATCTCGGTCTGCAGCGCCAGTACGCTTTTCAAATCCCGGTCATAGGTCTGCGACCACAGGTGATACCCGGTCAGGGCGTTGATGAGCTGAGCGGTGATCCGGACGTGATTGCCGTCCTTGCGTACGCTGCCTTCCAGCACCGCACCGACATTGAGTTTGCGGGCGATGACGCCGACGTCCGCATCCGTGCCCTTGAACGTGAACGAGGAGGTGCGCGCGGCCACCTGCAGGTCGCCGACCGCTGCCAGTGAATTGAGCAGCTCCTCGGACAGCCCGTCCGAAAAGTAGTCCTGCCTGGCATCGCCACTCATGTTCACGAACGGCAGCACCGCGATCGAGTGCGCCGGCGGGGCAAATGCCGCGGCTGCAGCGTCGGCGGCTCGCGGCGAAGTGCTGTTGGGGCCGGCCGGTAACGGCATGGCACGCCTGGCGAACCAGAATCGGTCGGCGACAAGATAGGCCAGCCCCAACGCGATCACGACAGCCACGGCCACCGCGGGGAGCAGCAGCACGCTTTTGGATCGCGATCCTGCTGACGGGCGTGGATCGGTCTCCGGCGCTGGTGGCGTGGCCTTGCGGCTGCGAATCGCCTCGATCAGCTTCGGGTACAGGCGCTCGGCACTGGCACCGCTCGCATCGATCCATTGCGATGCGCTCAGGAAGTATTCCAATCCCGGCGGCAGCGGTGTGGCGTCGACCCGGAACGCGATGATCGGGCGTTTCTTGGCGCTGGCGCGTTCCACTTCGCGCAGCACGTGGGCGGAATCTATCGAGCTCTGGGACAACACCAGCACCAGCACCGTGCAGGCGTTGATGGCCTGCACGATCGAATCGGCATAGAAGTCCCCCGGCCGGACGTCGCGGGGTGCGATCCAGCACGCCACGCCGTGGCGTTCCAGGTCCGTGCACAGCGCCTGGGCGACCCCGGAATCCTGGGACGCGTAGCTGATGAACACGGCACCAGCGGGGCTAGGGTCTGGCGCAGCCTGTGGCGCGGGCTTCGCCGCGTCGCTGACCGGTGCTGATCCGCTGCCTTCTGCCACTCCGCTCTCCCTGTCCGAACGCCGGCGCTGGACGCTGCGGGGACTTTGCAAGTCGCCGCCCGCACGATCGCTCCAACTGAATGCCCGCCCCTATACTATCTTGGTAGCCGCAATGTCGCGCGTTACGCAGCGTAGGCGGCGATCGTGCGTGCTGGCGCGAAGTAGAGGTCGCGCTCGAGGGGCAAGCCGAGAGGGCCGCGGGCCGCGACGAGCCCGTGCAGGCTCACGTAGCCGAGCTCCGGTTCGCCGAGACCATTCCCATTTTGAGCACCTTGAATGGGCGTGTTCAGTGGGGCGATTCATCCGGCGGCAGCCGGCTAGAGCCGGTCTTCCGCGCATCGGAATTGATGCACCGAAAGCGGGCATTGTCACGTCCTCGGCGGCACCCCATGACAACGATGAGTTCTCGTTCACGCGCGGCCATCGCCTGACGAGCCTGCGGTGGGCACGCGAAGCGCGGCGTATACTGCGTCGCTACGGGAATCCGGTCGGATTCACGCGAAAAAACAAATTAAGGGAGACAAGCCGTGCAAGAGAAACGCAACAGGAGGATCGCGCAGCTCACACTGATCGCAGTGTTGGCTGCGCTTGCGGGCAGTGTGCAATCGCAAACGAGCGATACGAAGGAAAAGGAGCGTATGTATACGTACGTTTCCCTCTGGGCCGTGCCGCGTGCAAAGTGGACGGAATACGAGAAGCCCGTTCCCTCGAATCAGAAGATCCTGGACCAGGCTGTTGGCGATGGCACCCTGATTGCCTACGGCGACGATTTCAATCTTGTTCATACCGCCGACGGCTACACGCACGACAACTGGTGGTCGTCTCACTCGCTCGCAGGCCTCATGAAGGTACTGGACGCGTTCGAGAAGTCCAGCACTACTACCACGGGAGTCATCACTTCCGTTACCAAGCATGCGGACGTCGTCCTGGTCAGCCGTCACTACAACTGGCGCGCGGGCACCTACAAAGGCGCCTATTCGCACGGCTCGTCGTACGCACTCAAGCCGACGGCTCCGGACGATGCAGTGGATATACTGAGCAAAAGCGTCTTCGAGCCGTTGATGGAGAAGCTTCTGGCAGACGGTTCAGTGGTCGAATATGAGGTCGATGAGGAGAGCATCCACACCGAGTCGCCCAACACCTTCTGGGTGTACTACGTGACGCCCACTGCCGAGGGGCTGGACAAAGTCAACGCCGCGATTCGCGCGACATTGAAGGCCGATGCGCTGATAGCTCCATCGTTCGGCTCGATGGTGGATTTCGTTCCACATCGCGACTCCCTGGATCGCACGGACGTGACCTTCAAATAAGTATGGACATGCGCGCCTGGGCTGCGGCGCTGCGCGGCGTGCCAATTGACAGGGCGCGCGCAGTTCGCGGCCCAGGACGTACGCTTCGGCGCGGGTTCTCCCGTTTCGACAGCCCGACCAGACCTTGATCGGTTAGCGCGCCCGGAGAGATTCGAACTCCCGACCCTCAGGTTCGAAGTCGCAAAGATGATTTTATGGGTACTTTAATTTCAACCAGTTAGCAGGCCCGCCCTGTCTCGAATTTGGCACCGCGGCACATGAAACGGCATCAAACGCTACGTTTTCGCTACGGTGCCGATCTTCCGGTTTGACCACTGAGGCTCGTGATCTAAGCTGGAATAGCAATGCCCATCACCCCGTTAAAACTTCCAGCCGCTCTCGAAGAATTCGTGGCCTCGCAGGTGCGCGCGGGCGCGTATCGCAGCCGCGAAGCCGCTATCGTGGCAGCGGTCTTGCATCAAAAGCGTCGCAGCGAGCAGCTTGCGTGGTTGCGGTCGGAAATCCAGAGGGGTCTCGACTCCGGACCGGCCGGTGAACTCGATATCAACCACGTTATCCGGCGTGGCCGTCGTCGGTTGGCCGCCCGCGCCCGCCGGGCGCGGGGCTAATGCCCTGGCGGATCGAGCTCGCTCGCGCAGCTTGCCGACTTCGATGGCATTTACGACTACATCGCTCGCGATAACCTGTCCGCAGCGGCTGAAATGCTACGTGCGCCCGATCGATTCAATTGACCGGGTTGCGTACCATATACAAATAATTGTATAATCCGATCGTAAACCTGTCGAATTCCGGGGCGGCTCTCTTGACGACCTTAGAGCGTTCCCCGTAGCGGCACGGCGTGAAGCGGGTCATCAACTCGACCAAGTGCAACAAGGCCACGAGCCGGATGACTGGAAGCCCATGCCGAGGATTGGCTCCGGGGTGCAGGAAATCCGGATTCGGGACGCCGCTGGGGCGTTCCGCGTTATCTACGTAGCTAAATTTGCCGATGCTGTTTATGTACTTCACTGTTTCAAGAAGAAGACACAAAAGACGAGCAAGACGGATGTGGACCTGGCCGAGAAGCGCTACCGCGACTTGACGAAGGAGCTAGAGCAATGAGCAAGAACCGATTTGTTAGCGTATGGGATGCCATCGAGGGTACGCACGAGGAAGCTGAAAATATGAAGCTGCGCTCCGCCCTGATGATGGCTCTGAAAGCGCATCTAGCCCGCACCGACCTCAGCCAGGCCCAGATCGCTAAGCTGTTCGGTGTCACGCAGCCGCGCGTCTCCGACCTCATGCGTGGAAAAATCGACCTGTTTGGCCTGGATGCTCTCGTTAACATGGCGGCAGCGGCGGGCCTGCGCGTCGAAATAAAGGTACGAAAAGCTGCATAGGCGCCAAAATTCAGATGCCCATTCGACCATCCTAGGTGGAGATCATCCGAACCAGTGGCGGCTTCAGGACCTTCCCATTTCTGGCGCCCTTCAACGGGCATGTTCAACGCGTGAGTCATCCGGCGGCAGCCGGCCACGACCGGTCGCTGAGCGCGTCAAGTGGCGCGACCCGGAGCTGCCATTCGCCACAATAGGATTTCGGCCGATTGCTCTCGGTCGGAAAGTTTGGACGACCGGGCCACTAGGGGCGGATTTGCCGACCAGATTACCTCGGCGCATGCTCTGGGTGACAACAACGTCATCGAAGGCAAGGAATGTCGGCCGAAACGCCCAAAGCCGTGGATGAGCCACCGCCGACCGGCTCGCCTGGAGTAGTCCCGGGCGCTAACTTGGACGCGAAAGTATTCGTCAGCTATGCCTCCCGCGACGTCGCTGTCGCGGATGCCGTTGTCGCGGCCCTGGAACGTCATGGCGTGGCGTGCTGGATTGCTCCGCGCGACGTAAAGGGGGGAGCGCTTTACGCCGATGCCATCGTTCGATCGATCAGTGACGCCAAGGCCCTGGTGCTGGTGCTGTCGGAGAATTCGATTGCCTCAGCGCACGTCAGCAAGGAAGTCGAGCGAGCCTCATCAAAACGCCGCCCGGTGATTGCCTTGCGGATTGACGACGCGCCGCTGTCGCCGGCTCTGGAATACTTCCTCGGCGAGTCGCATTGGATCGATGCGCGGGCGGGAGGTATGGATGCCGCCGTGGCCAAGCTCATCGCCGCGATTCGCGAGCCTGAGCGCACTATGCCGGGGACAATTCCTGCTGTGGCTGCTGGAACGCCAGCCGGCACAGGTTCGGCGGCACATCCCAAGCCACGGCGTCGCCGGGTTCTGCTCGCGGCAGGATTCGCCGTCGTCGCGGTAGCACTCACCGCGCTGTTGGCAGACAAGCTCTGGCTCTCGAAGCACGCGAAGACTGAGTCAGGAGCCGCCCCGGTGGCCTCCGGCCCAGCTGCGGCGACTCCTGCTGGTTCCGCAATTTCAGAGAAGTCGATCGCGGTGCTGCCCTTCACGGACATGAGCGAGAAGCACGATCAGGAATACTTTTCCGATGGACTGGCCGAGGAGTTGCTCGATCAGCTTGCAAAAACCCCCGGTCTGCATGTGATTGCCAGAACTTCATCGTTCTATTTCAAAGGCAAGCAGACGACGATTGCGGAGATCGCCAAGACGCTGGGTGTCTCGCACGTCCTGGAAGGCAGTGTCCGCAAAGCCGGCCGCAAGGTGCGCGTGACGGCGCAGCTCATTCGGGCCGACAATGGCTATGACATCTGGTCGCAGACTTTTGACCGGGATCTGAAGGACATTTTCCAGATGCAGGATGAAATCGCCGGCGCCGTTGTTCAGGCCCTAAAGGCCACGCTGAATTCCGGCGTTGTATCCAGCGACCGCACCAGCAACGTGGATGCCTATTCATTGCTACTGCAAAGCAGATCCTTGATTGCGCGTCAGACGGAAGTCGACTTGCGACAAGCCGCCCGGGCTTTGCAACGAGCCGTGAGCCTAGATCCGAATTACGTCTCCGCTTGGGCAGAACTAGTGCAGGCATATGTAAACCTGATGGAATACATCGACGCGAATCCGGCCCAGGACGCGGAGTTGGCGCGCACCGCGGCCCAGAAGGCTCTGGCGCTCGACCCAACGAACGCCGCCGCTCACTTCGCGCTCGCCTTGGTGAAGGCGGCCTATGACCACGACTGGAAAGAGGCCATTGCAGAGACGGACGCCGCACGGCGGTCCGACCCGGCGGCTGCAACGCCAGTCGAGCTTGTAGCAATCATGGGGTGTAAATCCGGACCTTGTTACGACCAAGTTATTCGCGATACGTCAAGCGCGATAGCGAGGGATCCACTCAATGCCGGTGCGTACAGTGATCGCTCGAACGCACGTTTTTTCGGCGGTCAACTGGCGGAAGCGGAATCCGACGCTCGACGGGCGCTGGAGTTGAGCCCGAGCCAAGCAACAGGGTATTACCTACTGACTCTAATTCTGATTGCTCGCCACGAATTCACCGACCTGCTTTCTGTGGCTGGGGCTGAAGTAACGCCAATTTACCGCCGGGCCTCATTAGCTATGGCCTATCAGGCACTCGGCCGACGCGCGGAGGCAAATGCGGCGCTTCGGGATCTCCTAGCACAAGATTCTGACGACGCTCCCTACCAGATCGCTCAAGTCTATGCAATGCGCGGCGATAACGCAGCGGCACTGGATTGGCTCGAGCGGGATGACCGGCTGCACCAGACGGGAATCTTGACTATCAGAGTAGACCCTTTGTTCGATTCGCTGAGGAACGAGCCGCGCTACCTGGCCCTGATGCACAAACTCGGCGTGGCCGACTGAGCCGTGGGTGAGCGCTTGCTAACCCCTAACGCCGGCGCCGGCTGTCGCTTGTGCTCGGCCGCTCACGCGTAACCTTTGAGCCTCCCGTTAGGCGTCATTCGTCAGCGGCAGCTGCGGGGTCAGGAAGCGACCTTCGACTGATCGGTGGGGCTGGGGGTCGATGACCGGCCAAAACCCGACCTTCATTTTGCCAAACTGGCTTCGTTAAAGCCGCCATTGCACGACGCTGAGCCATTCCTCGGTTGCCAAGAGCGAGTGCGTCTACGAATATAGCCGACGGTCAGGGGGGAACCGACATGGCAGAAGGCTTGCTCGGCGGCGTGCTCGGCGGCGAGGAGGAGGAGAAGACTGCCTCGACCAAGGCAGCTCCTGAGGCGTTCGCAGCGGCGGTGGCCGCTGACATTGCAAACCACAGTCCGGAAGTAGCAGCCGAGACGGTGGTGTTTCTGCGCAAACAGACGGAGCTGCTGGAGGCGCAGCGGAAGTCGGTCGAAACCGAACACAAATACTTCGAAGTGGAATGGGGGCCACGCCTGCTTGCTCGGCGGCTGCGAACCGGATTCCAGGTCTTCATCGCACTGGTCGCGACCGTCATAGGGATTGGCGCGGCGATCATGATCCACGACGCGGTGACCTCACGCAGTGTAGTCGTCGAACCATTTCACACCCCTCCCGCCCTCGCGGTGAACGGGATCGACGGCACAGTCGTCGCAGCAAGACTCTTGGACGAAATTTCCCGTCTGCAGGCTGCCACTCGAAGTACCGCGCAGAAGCGAGACATCAGTAATGCCTGGACCAGCGAGATCAAGCTCGAAATTCCGGAAACCGGAGTTTCGCTCGGTGACGTCTCGCGCATTCTGCGTGCACGGTTCGGACATGATCTGCACCTCTATGGCGATATCGTGCATACGGACGCGGGGGGTCTAACGCTCACCGTTCGGGGTGACGGAGTAGCACCCAGATCGTTCGCTGGTGCAATCGGAGACCTGACAAAATTGACGACCGGCGCGGCGGAGTACGTCTATGCACAAGCCGAACCCGCATTGTGGGCCTACTATCTCCTGGACACAGGGCGCAGCCAGGAGGCAATCGCCTTCTGCCAGGGGTCCTATTCAAAAGCCAGCGATCGGGATCGGCCGTATCTGCTGAATGTCTGGGCCAACGCGCTGTTGAACACGGGCGGCGACCGGAGGGAGTCATTGAAACTCTACCGTGCGGCAATTCGCCTGAAGCCGGACTTCTGGATTGGCTACAACAACGTCATGAATACGCTGTGGGGATTTGGCGATGAGGAACGCGCCTGGCAGACCGGACAGGAGCTGCGCAGAGCCGCCGGCGGGCGCCCTGGCGCGGCGCCCGAGACCGAGTACCAGAACTGGGACATATTGACCTGGAACCTGCCGAGCTACCGTGACGCGATGGTCGCCGACGCCAACACCGGTGGCGGCACCAATCCCAATGCCGAAGGACCCGCGATTGCCGACGGCGAAGCCCGCCTGCACGATGTCGCAGCGGCGGAACTGTCGCTCGCGACCACGCAGGCCGACGAGAGTGACCCCACTATCGCCGCGATGACCCATTTCGTACGCGGTCGGCTCGCGGCCGAGACAGACGATCCAGTCACGGCGGCGACCGAAATGGAAGCGTTCGCAGCGGCCTACGGCAATCCCACCGTGGCATTCAACTATCCTGGCTACAACTGCTGGATCGCACCGGCGGAAGAGGCTGCGGGACATCCGGACAGGGCCGACGCAGTGCTGAAGAGCGCCGGCACGTTCGTGGATTGCTACCGCTTCCGCGCTGATATCCTCGACGGTCGCGGCGACTGGCCGGCCGCTCAGAAGGCGTACGCCGACGCTGTCGCCCTCGCTCCAGATCTACCGGCGGCGTACTACTCGTGGGGTGTGGCGCTCGCCAAGCACGGGGATCTCGACGGTGCGGCGGCGAAATTGAAGGACGCCAATCAGAAGGGGCCGCACTGGGCAGATCCACTGAAAGCCTGGGGCGATGTGCTCGTGAAGCAGGGCAAGACCAAAGAGGCGCTCGTCAAATACGAAGAGGCCCTCAAGTACTCGCCAAATTGGGCTGCGCTAAAGGAAGCGCGCGAGGCGGTGGCGAAGCAGAGGAGCTGATTGAACTGCCGCAAAGCGGTCAGTCACCGCAGGCCGCTTCGGGTCCAAGACCCCTTATGGACGCTCGTGAAGGGCAGCTTCCGGGGATGAGAATTTGCCAAGTCGAATCTTCGCAACAGGCTTACCTGCTGCTGTGGGTGGCCGTCTTGTGCGTGATCTTCCAGACGCCGTTGATCCTCAGCAGATTGTGGAAGTCGATCCAGCCACTTGAGTCCTCTGAGTCAAAGCTGAGCTGGACCGCGGCAGCATCTCCCACCTGAGTCACCGAGATGAAACGACCCACGACGCCCCAACTTGGTGGTGCAGCCCATCTCTCAAAGTCTTCCGAGATCCGATGCTTATGAAGACTACCGTCGGCGTCGATATAGAAGATCCAGGCATCGTCGTCAAAGGCTTCATTTAACTTGCTGACATCATTTTCATTGAATGCATCGATATAGAGGCGCATGACTCGAACGATCGCGTCGTAGTCATCCGTTCTCGCAGTCATAGTGATCTCCGAGGTAGCTGTTGCTCGTGTGGATATTGCCTCGGAGGATAGTATCAATAGGGAAGTAGGCAATGCGATGACCGAGTTCGACCCCAACGTGCCGGTCGCGGACGGCAAGTATCGTGCAACCGAATCACGTATCGGCCACTTACGTCAATCGCTTGCAAAATCCGTCAAGTGATCTGCGTAGCCATGGCCGCTATTTAGAGGGCTGTGTGGGTGCTGGCGGAACATCATCATTCCAGGTATCGCGAATGTTTAGCCATTTCCCATCCTTAGTCCTCTTCCAGATCGCGACGTACTTGCCGACCCATACCGTCGCGCCTGACGCTGAAGTCTCCTTGGAGCTGCCCGCCGTCCAGCCTAAATCGCCCGATACCCCCGAGCTATATTCACCGAGGGACTCGGTCAGGCCGGATGCCTTTGCACTCTGGATGCTATCTGTGAAGTATTTACGGATCGCATCATGCCCCACCAGGGATGGCATGCCCGATGGCATCAGCACGGCGTGGTCGGCATATCCGGCAACGATTGCCTCGACGTTACCCGAGTTGTAGGCATTGACATGAGCCAGGTCAGCCGCATGAATGGCGGCTTGGTCTGCCGAGGTGTCAACAGCTGTCGGGCCAGACGGTGCGCACGCTGCGATGGCGAACATGCTCGTAGCGACGAGTGCGGCTTTTTCTGTGGCTCGCATGACCACTCCTTCTGAACACTTGATTGATTGTTTGTTTGAGCGCTTATGCCTGCTGCTCGCGATCGCTATACGCGGGATGAGAACCTATGCCATCGGAACGTCTCCTTTCGTGCGTTGATTCCATCGTGCTGAGCGTCGACTTTTGGCCGGTCGGCGACGCTCGACCTGGCCCGTTCGCCGAGGGCCGTTACCTGACTCCGGGCTGACGCGTCTGAGTCTCAGATCCAGCGCGCGGCGGCCGCGCCAGTATCCTCGGGGCGGCTGTTGAAGGCGATGGCCGTTTGCGGCGCGGCGCGGTGGATGGCGTTGACCACCGCTTCGAACAGAGGCAGCCGGCTCGGTGGCAGGCGGACGCCCGCGCCGACTACCACGCAGTCGTAGCGGCCACCGGCCAGGCAGCGCTCCATGGTCGGGACCGCGGTTTCGTCGGGGTTGACAAAGCAGTTCTCGGCAAGCCAGCCCCGCCCGGACATATCGGCGAGCGCGAGCTTGATTCCAGCGTGGATCTTCTCCGCGGTCATGCCCGGCGGCAGCGCCGGATCCGAAAAGTCCACGGTCGCCGGATCGAGGCCGACCAGCAGTACCCGTTTCATCCGCCATCCCCCGAAAGCGCAACGCGGCGACCAAACTCGACGTGACTCAGCACGGCCACTGAAATACAACAGCCGACGAGCGCGGTTAATGCTATTCGCGGGGTCCGAATCCGTCAAACATTGCGGCGCGATTGCCGTTCGCCACTTGCTGCAGCGTCCCTTCCACGAAGCCAATGATCGCAATACGAAGAACGGGAGTCCGGTCAAAAACGGCGGCCTTTGGTCGATCTGTGACGACCACTTGGAATCTTCCGGCTACCTTCGGCGCGTGACTATTTTTCTCCGCAGCCTTTACCAAATCTCTACCGCTTCAAATCCGCGCGACGGCAACAGTCTGCCTATATTATATTTTTTGGTTTTCCCCGAGGTTTATCCTAACAAGTACTTGGTGAGGCTGTCGGCCTCCGAGTTGAATGGCAGCTTCGGAGAAGCCATTTCGATCTAAACAACTTCCGGTATTGTCCGGGAGATGACCGTCAATTCTCGCAAACCCGCCGACGGAAGCTTCGTGACCCCCACCGGCCACTCGTCAGCGACCGCTTTAGGGGAGGCCACGGCGCTGCTACAGTTGCACGAGCGCGCGATCGCCTCAATTGCAGCGCAACACGCCCGGCGACGATGCGATTGCCTATAATCAGCGTCTGCCCGCTAGAAGTCAGAACAAACCAGGAGGGGAAACATGGCCATCTACATCACGCAGGGTAAGTACACGAGTGAAGCCGTTCGCGGCCTGGTTGCGAAGCCCGAGGACAGGACCGAGGAATTGCGCAAGCTGGCCGAAGCCGCTGGAGGCAAACTCCTGGCCTTCTACTACACACTCGGTGAATACGATTTCCTGAGCATTACCGAACATGACGACCAAGCTGGCCTCGCATCGCTCCTCGCCGCTGCGGCATCCGGCACGGTGTCTGACCTGAAGACTACAACCGCCGTGAGCGGACCTGAGATGGTGAAGATCCTTACGAAGGCGGGCGCACTGGCAAAGAAGTTTCGTCCGGCAGGCAAGTAGTCTGCGGCGAAATACCGCATTACCTCGCTTGCACCTCATTGCGGCTGCTGCCCCGGCCTCACAGAGCAACTCCGTCCATTGAGCGAAAGCTTGATCGGCATCTCCATCGCACTGGCGTGCGTAATCCTCCCGACCGGCCGCGCCATTCGCGAGTCCGCACTTGGACCCCAAGCGGACAGCGGCGACGTCTGTTTGTGGCCGTCGAACGCTGTGCCGTTAGCAGGCCTCTTGCGCGGAGAAAAGCACATTTAAAGCCTGTCTTCCTGTCGCCGTATGGCGACTTTTGGCCCGGAGCCGCCGGTCACTGGACAAATGGTCCCCAAGCGGCGATGCTCGTGCCAACACGATCTTGAGATGCGGTCGATTCTGGGCGTCTTGAACAGACCCCGAACCGGGCATGTCTTGAGACTGCAGCTATAGGGCAAACCCGTTCGAAAGTCGGGGACGCAAAGCTACCGGTCTAAGGGCCTGACAGCCTAAGACAGCGGGGTTGCCACTCCACTCCCAGGTGTGAGCGTGCAAGCTCGGCCGTAGATCTAGCGCTCTCCCGACCAATACTCGAACGTTTGTTTAGGGAGAGCTTATGAGGTCCGCATCGGCAAGGCCCACCGGGTCGTCTAACCCCAATCCAGCGCGTCGAGCGCAGGCTGGTACTGGCCGTTTCATGCTCACGCTGTGTCGGCTGGCTGCACCCGTGCGCATTCGGCCACCCAAGTCACCGCGGCTAAAGCCTTTCACGTTCTTCATGAGTCGCGCGCTGCAGCCGGATGGCCGTGAGAGTTTGTACCTTCACATGGGGTACTTCGAGACGCTGGCAGATGCCGAGCGGTGGGTGGAAGCTGTACGCCCCCGTTATCCCAACGCGTTCGCAACCATCGCAACAGTCGAGTCTTTGCGACCGGCCAATTCCGAGGCGCCTTCGTTGCCGCCCGCTGTTCTTCAGCCGGTAGTTCCGCAAAGCAGCGACCCTACTCTGCTCAAAGACGACTCGTTGACCGACACACAAGTCCTAGAGATTCTGGAAGCGCGCCGTGTCTACGCAGTTCAGCTCGACGTTGATGAGAGGAATCGCGATCAGATCGCGTTGCTCCGCCCCGACGACACAGGTGTTCGGCGCGCTTTGAAGGAGGCTGTCGCTCAGGGTGCACCGGTTTCCTTTGCCGTGCAGCTGCACTGGTCGGCGCAGCCAATCGACCTGAACCGAGTGTCGTCGCTCGCTATATTCAAGCCATATACCCTCTACGCTACAGAAAGTCGGCGGGAGGGGCGGTCTCGCTATTTCCTTCGGCTGGGTTTCTTCGCAGATCCTTTGTCTGCAAAGCAAGTCGCTGTCCAGATGTGTTCAGCCTTCGCCTCCGCAGCTGTGGTGCCCGTTGTAGACCAGGAGGTCACGCGCGCGCGCGAAGCCGCTATGAACAATTCTGCAATCCCGTATCTCGGACAGCAACGAGTCGATCGGGGAATCGATTCCAACGGCACGTCAAGATCGTCGGCGCAATCAAAGCCTTTGAGTGACCCACCTCGCCACGTTTCCCGAGGCGACGAGGCAGGCGGACGGACACTCGAACCGCTTGCCGGGAGCAGCACGTGGACTGAGCCCGACTCACTGAGCGAAAGCGGCGTGCGGCACTTACGCGTCGAAGTGCAGGAGCGCTCGTCGGGCCGTTGGAGAATTGTCCGCTTTGACGCCACGGTCGAACAAGATGCAATCTAAATACTGATCTGTCCGGGTTTCTCGCCTGGCCGAACTGAACTTGCCGGGTGCAGTGGCAACAAATGACCCGACTCTGCCGTTGGTGAGCGTCCGCTTCGGAGCAGCCTAATCAGCTCTTCTGCTTCGCCACCGCCTCGCGCGCGTCCTTGAGCTGCTTCCAGTTCGGCGCGTACTTGACCGCCTCGTTGTATTTGGCGAGCGCATCTCTCATGTTGCCTTGCTTCGCGAGCACATCGCCCCAGGCCTTCAACGGATCGGCCCAGTGCGGACCGCGCCGGTTAGCTTCCTGTAATTTGATCGCCGCGGCTTCCAGATCCCCGTGACCTGCAAGCGCGACGCCCCAAGAGTAATACGCGGCGGGTAAATCGGGGGCGAGCGCGGCGGCCACCGCGTAAGCCTTTTGTGCTCCGACCCAATCTCCTCGCCCGTTCAGGATGTCGGCGCGAAATCGATAGCAGTCCACGAACGAGCCGGCGGTCTTGAGCAGCGCATCGGCCTTGTCGGGATGTCCCGCCGCTTCCTCAGCGGGCGCGATCCAACAGTTGTAGCCGGGGTTGTTGCTGGACACCGCCGGATCGGCATAGGCCACGCCGAAGGCTTCCATCTCGGTCGCGGCTTGAGCCGCATCGCCGGCCGCGGTGGCCAATCGGCCGCGCACGAAGTGGATCATCGAGGCGATG
>JABCZO010000007.1 GCA_013289615.1 Gammaproteobacteria bacterium | reverse complement strand
GCTGCACGGCGAGCCGCTCGATCTGGCCGACCAGGCGTTCCTGTTCAAGCGCACCGCGCGCGAGGCGGCGCTGCGGCACAAGATGTATGCCACGTTCATGGCCAAACCGCATGCCAAGGAGCCGGGCAGCGCCATGCACATTCACCAGAGCATTATCGACAAGAAGACCCGCAAGAACATCTTCAGCAATCCGGACGGTACGCCGTCGGCGCTGTTTTTCTCGCATATCGCCGGATTGCAGCGCTACATCCCGGCGGCCATGTCGCTGTTCTGCTCCAACGTGAATTCCTATCGCCGCATGACCCGCTATCTGTCAGCGCCGATCAACGTGCAGTGGGGCTACGACAACCGCACCGCGGGCCTGCGCGTGCCGATGTCCGAACCCGAGTCGCGGCGGGTCGAGAATCGGGTCGGCGGCGCCGACGCCAACCCCTACATCGCGATCGCCGCCTCGCTGGCCTGCGGCTACCTGGGCATGACCGAGGGGCTCAAACCGACCGAGCCGGTCACCGGCAGCGCGCACGACATGCCGTATTCGTTACCGCGATCGCTGGACGAGGCACTGGCGCGGCTGCGCGACTGCGAGCCGCTGCTGCAGATCCTGGGCGAGCCATTCGTGGCCGCCTATACCATCGTAAAGCAGGCCGAGCACGAGGTGTTCCTGCAGGTGATCAGTTCCTGGGAGCGCGAGCACCTGTTGCTGAATGTCTAGCGTGCGCCTGTCGGCCGTGGGTTATTATTTCCGGCGTGAGAGAGGGACGATGAAGCATCAGGCGCGACCCACGATCGGGTGGCGGGCGGCTATGGCGCTGGCCGCGGCGCTGCTGTTCGCGGGCTGTGGTCGGCAGCCTGCCGCGACGTCCCCCGAACCCGGCGCGCCGGCCGCCAGCGCGGCAAGCGGCTCGGCCAGCGAAGCCGACAAGGTCGTCAACGTCTACAACTGGTCGGATTATATCGATCCGACGATCCTGCCGGCGTTCGAGAAAGAGTACGGCATCAAGGTCAACTACGACGTCTTCGACTCCAACGAAGTACTCGAGACCAAACTGCTGGCGGGCCACACCGGTTATGACGTGGTGGTGCCATCGGCGTCGTTCCTGCAGCGCCAGATTCAGGCCGGTGTGTTCCAGAAACTCGACAAGTCGCTGCTGCCAAATCTCAAGAATCTCGATCCCGACATCACGCGCCGCATCGAGGTGCACGATCCGGGCAACCAGTACGGCGTGAACTATCTGTGGGGCACCGACGGCATTGGTTACAACGAGGCACAAATCTCCAATGCGATGCCGAACGCGCCGGTGGACAGCTTCGCGATGTTTTACGATCCGAATGTCATCCGGAATTTCAAGAACTGCGGTGTCTCGATCCTTGACGCGCCCGATGAGATTGTCGCCACCGTGCTGCTGTACCTGGGCAGAGATCCGAACAGCGAGTCGCTGGAAGACCTGCAGGCGGCGGAAAAGGTCCTGCTCGCCATGCGACCCTACGTGCGCTACATCAATTCTTCGAAATACATTGAGGATCTGGCCAATGGCGAAATCTGCCTCGCTCTCGGCTGGAGCGGTGACGTCGGCCAGGCGCGCACCCGCGCCACCGAGGCCGGCAAGACCTACAAGATCAGGTACAACATCGCCAAGGAAGGCGCGATCATGTTCTTCGACATGCTGGCGATTCCAGCCGACGCGCCGCATCCGAGGAATGCTCACCTGTTCATCGATTACATGCTGCGGCCCGAGGTGGCGGCCAAGAATTCGAGCACCATGCATTACACCACCAGCAATGCGGCCGGCTACAAACTGGTCGACCCTGCGGTATTCAATGATCGGGAAGTCTATCCGAGCGAGGCACAGAAGGCTCATATGTATCCCAATCCATCCCGCAGCCTGGCGTTTACGCGCGAACTCAACCGCAGCTGGACACGCTTCAAGACCGGGCACTGACGGCAGCGGCCGGCGGAACAATCCATCCATGCCCAGGCACCGTCCATGACGGCTTCAAGCCGCAGCTATCTGCAACTCGAGGGCGTCAGCAAGCGCTTCGGCGATTTCGTCGCGGTCAACAATGTTTCACTGAGCGTCGAGCGCGGGGAGATCTTCTGCCTGCTGGGCGCCTCGGGCTGCGGCAAGACGACACTGCTGCGGCTGCTGGCCGGGTTCGAAGCCCCGAGCTCAGGCCGGCTGCTGATCGACGGCCAGGATCTGGCGCTGATACCGCCATACCGGCGTCCGGTGAACATGATGTTCCAGTCGTATGCGCTGTTTCCGCATATGAGCGTGGAACGCAATGTCGCCTTCGGACTGGAGCAGGAGCGGCTGTCGCGGAGCGAGGTCACCCGACGCGTCGGCGAGATTCTCGATATCGTCAAGATGGGTCCTTACCTGAAGCGCAAGCCGCATCAGCTCTCGGGCGGCCAGCGCCAGCGGGTGGCGCTGGCGCGTGCGCTTGCCAAGCGGCCGAAACTGCTGCTGCTCGACGAGCCGCTCGGCGCCCTTGATCGCAAGCTGCGCGAGCACACCCAGTTCGAGCTGATCAACATCCAGCAGCAGCTCGGCGTCACCTTCGTGGTGGTCACGCACGACCAGGAAGAGGCGATGACGCTGGCCACGCGTATCGGCGTGATGGATCACGGCGAAATAGTACAGGTCGGCACGCCACGCCAGATCTATGAATTTCCGCAGACTCGATTCGTTGCCGACTTCATCGGTTCGGTGAATCTGTTCGAGGGCCGGCTGGTCGAGGACGAGCCGGACTTCGTGCGAGTAGAGTGTCCCGACTTGCCCTCGACGGTGCTGATCGATCACGGTATCAGCGCGCCGCCGAACGCGCCGGTTTGGGTAGCAGTGCGACCGGAGAAAATCACCCTTTCGAGCGTCGAGCAGCAGCACAGCGACAACTGGGCGCGCGGCGTGATTCGCGAAATCGCCTATTTGGGCGACTGGTCGGTATTCCTGGTGCGCCTCGAGTCCGGTAGGGAGGTGCGCGCAACCGTGGCCAACAACAGCCGCAAACCGGAAGAGCAATTCGTCCGCGATGCGACCGTCTATCTGAGCTGGGAGGCTTCCAGTCCCGTGGTCGGCAGCGTGTGAAGCGCGGCATGCTCCAACGGCTGCAGCGCTACTTCAGCGTCGAGCACCTCGGCCGGCCGGTCGCTACCGCGGTGCCGATGCTGTGGTTGCTGCTGTTCTTCCTGGTGCCGTTCCTGATCGTGCTGAAAATCTCCTTCTCGGAAGTGCTGATGGCGATGCCGCCGTACGCGCCGATGATCGAGTGGACCCATGAACGGATGCTGGCGATCAGGCTGCACCTGGCGAATTATCATTTCCTGTTCACCGATGCGCTGTATCTCGATTCGTTCCTGTATTCGCTCAAGGTGGCGGCGGTGTCGACGCTCGCATGCCTGCTGCTCGGTTATCCGATGGCGCTGGCGATCGCGCGCGCCGAGCCCGCGCGCCGCAGCCTGCTGCTGATGCTGATAATCCTGCCGTTCTGGACTTCGTTTCTGCTGCGCATCTATGCCTGGATCGGTCTGCTGAAGGACGACGGACTCATCAACGGGCTGCTGCTGTCCCTGCACCTGATCCATGCCCCGATCCAGATGGCCAACACCTCTTTCGCCGTCTATATCGGCATCGTGTATTCGTATCTGCCGTTCATGATCCTGCCGCTGTACGCGAATCTGGAAAAGCATGACTCGACGCTGCTGGAGGCGGCCGCGGATCTGGGAGCAGCTCCGTGGAAGGCGTTCGTGCGCATTACCTTTCCGCTGTCGGTACCCGGCGTCGTGGCCGGGGCGATGCTGGTGTTCATCCCGGCGGTCGGCGAATATGTCATTCCCACACTGCTGGGATCGGCAAACCAGCTGATGATCGGCCGCGTGCTGTCGGATGAGTTCTTCGAGAACCGCGACTGGCCGGTGGCGAGCGCAGTCGCCATCGTGATCCTGATCGTATTGATGGGTCCGATCCTGATCTTTCAGCGCTATCGCAGTCGCGAGCTTGGGGCCGGCGCTTGAGACGCCGGCACATGATGCTGTTGCCGACGATCCTGGCCTTCGGCTTCGCCTTTCTGTACGTGCCGATCCTGTCGATGGTGGTGTACTCGTTCAATGCGTCGCGGCTGGTGACGGTGTGGGACGCGGCGCACTCGCCGACGCTCAAGTGGTATGGGCAGCTGCTTCAGAACCGGCAGATCCTGGATGCGGCGGTGCTGTCGCTCAAGATTGCGATCATGAATGCTACCGGCGCGGTGATCCTGGGCACCATGGCTGGGTTCGCGCTGGCACGCTTCGGGCAATTTCGCGGCCGCGCGCTGCTGGGGGGCCTGACCACGGCACCGCTGGTGCTGCCGGAAATCATCACCGGCCTGTCGCTGCTGCTGCTGTTCGTGGCCATGGAGCAGCTGATCGGCTGGCCGCGCGGGCGCGGCGTCACCACCATCACGATCGCACACGTCAGCTTTTCCCTGTCGTACGTCGCCGTCATCGTGCAGGCGCGCCTGATCGGCTTCGATGAGTCGCTGGAGGAGGCGGCGCTGGACCTGGGCGCCCGGCCGGCGACCGTGTTTCGGCGCATTACGCTGCCGTTGATCGCGCCGGCGCTGCTGTCGGGCTGGCTGTTGTCGTTTACGTTATCGTGGGATGATGTGGTGATATCACAATTCGTCGCAGGTCCCGGGTCGAGCACATTACCAATGGTCATCTTCTCCAAGGTGCGTCTGGGCGTCAGCCCCGACGTGAATGCACTTGCCACGCTGATGGTGTCGCTGGTTGCCGTCGGTGTCGTGGCCTCGGCGCTGTTCGTGCAAAGTCGCGAGCGGCGCCGGGCGCGTGAGATGCGTATGGCGTTGGCAACCTAGTCACCGCTCGCCATGAGGGACACGATCCTGCTCGGCCTGGATGTCGGCGGCTCCTCGATCAAGGCCGGGCTGGTGGACATCGAGCGCGGCACGCTGACGACCGAGTTGCGATCGGTTCGCACCCCGGCGCCGTCGACACCCGAGGCGGTGCTGCGCGCCTGCGCACAGATCGATCGGGAACTGGGTGCCACAGGCCCGGTCGGCCTGGCCATTCCGTCGGTGGTACAGGGCGGGATCGCGCGCACCGCGGCCAACGTCGATAAATCCTGGATCGGCTGCGCCGGCGGCGTGCGCCTGACGCAACTGATCGGACGCCCGGTGGTTTCCCTGAATGACGCCGATGCGGCCGGTGTTGCCGAGATGTCCGCAGGCGGCGCAGGCAAGGACGTGAAAGGCGTCGTCATCCTGCTGACCTTTGGTACCGGCATCGGCTCGGCCCTGTTCGTGGACGCAGAGCTGGTCCCGAATACCGAGTTCGGCCACCTCGAGTTTCATGGGCAGGATGCGGAGAGGACCGCGTCGGCGCGCGTGCGCACCGAGGAACGCCTGGACTGGTCGAGCTGGTGCGCACGTGTCAACGACTACCTGGCACGTCTGTATGCTTTGTTCTGGCCCGACCTGTTCATCATTGGTGGCTCGATCAGCGAGGATTTCGACCAGTTCGGGCGCCTGCTCGACAGTCCGGCTGAGATCCGGCCCGCGGCTCACGGCGCCCAGGCCGGGATCGTCGGAGCGGCATTTGCGGCGGCGCGGCAGCAGCAGCGTTAGCGCGTCACAGCGGACAGCAGGGGGCGCCGGCACCAGATGATCGTTCGCAGCAAGCTGCCGCGAGTAGGCACCACGATTTTCACCGTCATGTCGCAGCGTGCCGCCGAGCTGGGAGCGGTCAATCTGGGGCAGGGATTTCCCGACTACGACATCGATCCGCGGCTTGGCGAGCTGGTGCATGAAGCCATGCGCCAGGGCCATAACCAGTATGCGCCAATGCCCGGTATGCCGCAGTTGCGCGAGGCGATCGCGGCGAAACTCGATCGCAGTTACTCGGTGCGCGTCGATCCGGATCTTGAGATCACCGTGACGCTGGGCGCCACCGAGGCGATCTTCTCGAGCGTGCAGGCGTTGGTTGCTCCGGGCGATGAGGTTATCGTATTCGATCCCGCCTACGACTCCTACGAACCCGCGGTGCAACTGGCCGGTGGCGTGTGCGTGCACGTGCCGTTGCAGCCGCCGCGCTTTCGCTACGACTGGGATCGCGTCAAGGCGGCGCTGAGCGCGCGCACTCGAATGGTGATCATAAATTCGCCGCACAACCCCGCCTGCACCTGCATCAGCGCGCAGGATCTGGCGACGCTGGCCGAGCTGCTGCGCGGCCGGGAGGTGTGCCTAATTGCCGATGAGGTGTACGAGCACATCGTATTCGATGGCCGGGCGCACCACAGCGTGCTGGCTCACCCGGAACTGCGCCAGCGCAGCATCGCGGTGTTCTCCATCGGCAAGACTCTGCAGGCGACCGGACTGCGCGTCGGCTATGCGGTCGCGCCACGCACACTGACGGCGGAACTGCGCAAAGTGCACCAGTTCAATACTTTCACCATTGCCACCCCGTTGCAGGTGGCGATCGCACGCTATCTGGGCGAACGGCCCGACTGCGGCGACGTGCTACGCACGTTCCTGGGCGCCAAGCGCGATCGGCTGATCGCAGCGCTGGCAGACAGCTCGCTGTTGCTGCCCGAGGCTGAAGGGTCGTTCTTCCAGCTGATCGATTACCGGGCCATCAGCGACCTCACCGACGTTGAATTCGCCGACGAGCTGTTGATGCGTGCGCGGGTGGCGACCATTCCGTTATCGGTGTTTTATCAGCAGGCGCCGCCGATGACGCTGCTGCGTCTGTGTTTCGCCAAGCGCGACGAAACACTGGATGAAGGTGCGGCCCGGCTGCAGGCCTACGCGCGCAAGCGCAACGGCGCTGCTCCTGCCGCCGTCCGGCCCGCGCCTTCCGGAAAGCCGTGGTGAAGAAGACCACGCGTGTCAATCATCCGCCGTCGGTGCAGATTCCCGAAGGCAATCGGCCGGTGGTGGCGCCGATCTATCAGACGGTGAAGTTCGAATTCGAGACTGTTGACGATACGCTGCGTACGCTGAGCGGCGAGAAGCCTGGATTCTTTTACCAGCGCAGCTCCAACCCGACCACGCGTGCACTCGAGCTCACACTCGCCGAGCTGCAGGGCCGCGACGATTGCCTGGTGTGCGCATCGGGTGTCGGCGCGATCGCGCAGACGCTGCTGGCGCTGACGAAGCAGGGCGATCACGTCCTGTGCTTCCTGGAAAGCTATGGGCCGACGCGCTACCTGATCCGCCGCACTCTCGCAAGATTTGGTGTCAGCCATTCGATGCTATCGATCGCGGACCTGGACGGCATCGCACGCACACTCGCGGCGCAACCGACCCGGTTGGTGATCTTCGAGAGCCCGACCAACCCTATCAACAGGATAGCCGACATCGCTGCCATCACGCGGCTGGCGCGGGCGCACGGCGCGCTGACCTTGCTCGATAATACATTCGCCGGAATGCATCAACACGGGCAGTACCCGGTCGACTACTACCTGCACAGCCTGACGAAGTTTGCCTCGGGTCACGGCGACGTGATGGGCGGCGCAGTGATCGCACAGGCCGCGCTGATCGGCGCGCTGCGGCCGGATTTTTCTAACCTGGGCGGTGTGCTCGATCCACATGCGGCCTTTCTGATACAGCGTGGACTGAAAACCTATTTCGCACGCTATCGGTTACAGTCCGCGAACGCGCAGCGGATCGCCGAGTGCCTGTCGGGCCATCCGGCCGTGGAGCGCACCCATTACCCGGGCCTGGCGGCGCATCCCGGTCATGCACTGGCACGCGAGCAGATGAGCGATTTCGGCGCGGTCGTGAGCTTCGATCTGCGCGCCGGAGCGCAGTGCGCCCGCAGGTTTGCCGAGGCGCTGCAGCTGTTTGCGATGACCGCCAGCCTGGGAGCTACGGATTCGCTGGTGATGCCGCCACAACTACTGGGTAGCCGCGATCTGAGCGAGCAGCAGCAACGCCAGTCAGGCATCGCCGCCGGCACGGTGCGCCTGTCGATCGGTCTGGAGGATGCCGATGACCTGATCGAGGACCTGCAGCAGGCACTGGCGGCGGCGCAGTTGCCTTAGAGCAGGCCGAATACCGCCACGCCGCTGGCCGTGCCCACGAATACCTTGCCGTTGGCGACCACCGGTGTAATGAACTTGTTGCCGTTGCCAAAGGCGTCGCGGCCGCCCGCGGCCTGCGTGCTGTCGTAGTATTGGGCCGCAAGATTGGCCGGATTGTAGGCGTGCAGTACCGCGGCGCTACCGGCGTTGCTCTCGACCGCCCAGACGATCGCGTTGCTGCTGCCGTTGGCGGAAATCGACGGCGACGTCCCCGGATAGGCAAAGATCGCGGCAGAGTGCGAGGTCGGCGTCGCCGGTAGCTGCGCCAGAGTCAATGCGTATTGCTTCAGCGTTCCGCTGACTTCGGCGATGTAGATGCTGTTGTGGAAATATGCCGGGGCCGAATACACCTGGTGCGTCAGTGCGCCGGGCAGTGCCTGATAGATGGCGTCGCTGCTGGCGACGTTGCCGTTGTACTTGCCCATGTTGTCGCGATCGAGCAGGTACAGAGCGGTGTCCTTGCCTGCGGCCAGCATCAGGTGACGCATGGTGCCGCTGCTGTCGACCTGGTCAGGAATCAGCAGCGGCGATCCGGAGCCGAGGTCGACATCACCCTGGGACTGCGCGGTGGTGTCCCAGCTGGTGAAATAGTCGGTTACGGCGAGGGTTACGCCGCTCAACGATAGCTTGACCGCGGCGTTGCCGTAGTCCTGATTGGCAGGAAGACCGCTGCCGGTCAGCGTGGTGTCGAAGATACCGTTGCCGAGCAGCGTGTACAGCGCCCCGGTGCTGTCGAGCGCCAGGCCAGCGACGTCCCAGATACCGCCCTGGGCACCGTTCGGCGTCAGGTTGAGCACCGCGGACTGCGTCAGCGTGGCTGCGTCGTAGGCGATGACCCAGCCGTTGTAGGCCCCGGCATCGCAGTGCGATGCCCAGACCGTGAATACCTGCCCCTGCGACAGCAGCAGCGCGCCGCGCTCCTTGTACTGCTCGGGCACGAACGCCACCTGGCCGCCCGCGCCATAAGCGGTACCCGGATAGCTCGCCTGGACCACGACCGGCGTCACGCGATCGGCAAGCGTCGTGAGGTCGAGCGCGTGCAGACGCTGGTAGTGGGTGCCGTTGCTGTCCCTGGACATCGCTACCAGGTACACCGTGCCGTTCGGTCCGGCGCCGCGGTCGATGACCGGCGTCGCCGTGATGCCGATCGTCGGCGTCACCTGGTAGCAGGAGCGCGAGTCGCTGGGAGTTTCGCCGCTGCCGAGCAACGACACTTGCTTCAACAGTTCGGCGGTGTCGGCATCATAGGCGTAGATGCTGTCGTTCTCGGTCGCGATATACACCACGTTGTGCGCCACGCCGCCGATCGTGAGCTTCGTTACCACCAGCGGTGCGGCATCGACCGGACCGTCGGCCGCCAGCAGGTACAGCAGCCCGAAGCTCGCGCTGTTGACGTTAGCCGGTGTCAGTACCGTCTCGGTCAGATTCTGACCGGTACGCATGGTATCGTAGTGATAGGTCAGCACGTCGGTGGTCGCGCTGGCGCCGCTGCCGGGGCCGGAGCCACTGTTGCTGCCCACTGCTGGAACGCCGCCCGAGCCTACGCTGCTACCGCCGCAGGCGGTCAGGATTACCGCAAGCAGCGGTATGGCGATCAGATGCATGGACGGGCTGGGCATGCAGACTCCAAATCAGCGGGGCGCCGCTTCAGCGGGCAAACTCTGTGGCATCGTACAGCCGCTGTTCCTGCCGACAAATCGCCAAACGGCGTAAGAATAACGGCAGTCGACTGTCGGACGCCCGCGCGCTATCGATGCGGGGCGCTACGCAGCAGCTGCAGCAGGTGGTGCTTCCAGGTGGCCGCCAGCATCTGACTTTCATGGCCGCGGCTTTGTGCCGTGACCGGCACCAGGATCGAGCGGCCCTGGGCCACGCGCCGGATCTCGCGTTCCATGATCCCGAGCTCCGGCGGGTTGATCAGGTCGTCCGCCCAGGTCAGCGCAACCAGTGGCGCGCGAATTTCTTCCAGCCGCGGGCCGGGGTCGTAATCGCGCGAGGCCTCGAACTGAAACAGCGTGTCGTTGGCATCGTTCAGCCGCAGGTACTCATCCACAGCCGCATCGAGTACCGCATCGCTGTCGCTCAAGGTCGGCATTTGCTGCAAGCGCAGCAGCGGATTGGCGCCCATCAGGAATATGAGCTGCGCGGCGGTACGCAGACTCGGGGGTTGTCGTTGGTACTCTCCATCGCACCATTGCGTATCAGCGCGAATCGCATCGCTGAGTATGCGCCGCCAGACGCGGTTGCGGCCGCAGACCTGCGTCGGCATCGCGGCCAATGGCAGCAACGCGTCCATGAAATCAGGGTGATCTTCGCCCCAGAGCCACGTGTGCATGCCGCCCATCGACGTTCCCATGACCAGCCGCAGATGATCGATCTGTAGCCCTTCGGTCAGCAGCCGGTACTGCGCAACGATCATGTCGCGATAGCCGAAGCGAGGAAAGCGTGCATGCAAGCCGTCGCTGGGTCTGGACGAGCGGCCGTGGCCGATAGCGTCGGGCAGCACGATGAAATATTCCCTGGCATCGAGCGGCTGACCGGGGCCGAACAGCTCGCCGGCAAATTCGGCAACCATCAAATGTGCGCCGCTGCCCCCGGTGCCATGAAGGATCAGCACCGCGTTGCGCACCACGCCGTGATCATCGCGCCGCGCCTGGCCGAGGGTGCGATAGTGCAGGCGTAGTACACCCAGGGATTCGCCGGACGCGAATTGAAAATTATTCAGTAACCACTCGCCCTCGGTCGGGGTAGCGATCATCACGGTGCCTCCGGCGTTGTGATTTCAAGAATAGCGTGGACGAATGCGTGCTGTACAATGAGCATGCCGTCGCGTGGCGGCTCATCGGCTGACTATTCCCGACGTATGTCCCGACGTCGATTCCTTCAGGCCGGGGCGGCCATAGCCGCCGGCGCGCTACCCTGGAGCCAAGTTGTAGGTGCGTCATCGGCATCTGCCTCGCCGTTGAAGCGACTCGGCAGCGCGGAGCCGTTCGACTACGCACAACTCAAGGGTCTGGCACGATCGATGGCTGCGGCGGCCTACAAGCCGCCGAACGTTACGTTGCCGGCACCGATCGCAAAGCTCGGCTGGGACCAATGGCAGGCGATCCGATTTCGCGACGATCACTCGCTCTGGGCCGGCGATGGCGTATGGTTTCAGGCGCGATTCTTCCATCTTGGGTTCACGGTCACAAAACCGGTGCGGCTCTACAGTGTCGAGAACGGACACGCACAGGAGCTGGCCTACGATGCGGCCATGTTCGACTACAGCAGGAGCGGCGTCGATGGGCACAAGCTGCCTTCGAATCTCGGCTTTGCCGGGTTCCGGCTGTTGTTTCACTCCGACTGGACGCGCGACATCGCGGCGTTCCAGGGCGCGTCGTATTTCCGGGCGGTCGATGGCGACAAGCAGTACGGTATGTCGCAGCGCGGACTGGCGATCGACTGCGGCCTGCCGCGGCCGGAAGAATTCCCGGATTTCATAGCCTATTACCTGGAGCGCCCGGCCGGCAATTCCAGCCAGGTCACCATCTACGGACTGCTCGACTCGCCGAGCGTTTCCGGTGCCTATCGTTTCATCATCGACGTCGCCGACACCATCGTCATGGACGTCGATGCGGCGCTCTACCCGCGCAAGAGCATTGAGCGGCTCGGAATCGCACCCGGTACCAGCATGTTTCTCGACGGCCCCAATGACCGGCGGATCGACAATGACTGGCGCCCGGCGATACACGATTCCGACGGACTGCAGGCGTACAACGGCAATGGCGAGTGGCTGTGGCGACCGCTGGTAAATCCATCGGCAGTACACGTCAATACGTTCGTCGATGACTCGCCGCGCGGCTTCGGGCTGATGCAGCGCGATCGCGAATTCGATCACTACCAGGATGACGGCGTGTTCTACGACCTGCGTCCGAGCGTCTGGGTGGAACCCAAGGGCAGCTGGGGTAGAGGTGCGGTCATGCTGGTCGAGCTGCCGACCAGCGACGAAACCTTCGACAACATCGTCGCGTTCTGGACCCCGGCGGACAAGCCGCAGCACGGCCAGGAACTGCTGTTTGGCTATCGACTGTACTGGTGCCGCTACAATCCGGTGGCATGTCCGCTGGCGCAGGTGCACGCCACGCGTGCGGGCATCGGCGGCGTCGTCGGGCAGAAGCGCTCGTATTTCTCGTGGCGCTTCGCAGTGGATTTCGCCGGCGGACACTTTGCGATGCTCGGGGAGGACACGCATGTGGAGCCGGTGATTACCGCCTCGCGCGGCCAGATCGAAATCACCTCAGCCCGGCCGTTGCACTCGATCAACGGCTGGCGCGCGATGTTCGATCTTAAGCTCACCGATGAGAGCACCGAACTGATCGATCTGCGTCTGTTCCTGGCCCTGAATGGCCAGGCGCTCACCGAAACCTGGGTCTACCAGTACACGCCGCCGCCAATGAGCCAGCGCAAGATTTAGAAATTGCGGATCAGTGCGTCGCCGAACTCGCTGCACTTGACCTTGGTCGAGCCCTCCATAAGGCGCGCAAAGTCGTAGGTCACGATCTTTTGGCCGATGGTCCTGTCCATCGCGCGGATGATCGCGTCGGCGGCTTCCACCCATCCCATGTAGCGCAGCATCATCTCGCCCGAGAGGATCACCGATCCGGGATTGACCTGGTCGAGGTCGGCGTATTTCGGGGCCGTGCCGTGCGTGGCTTCGAACACCGCGTGCCCGGTGATGTAGTTGATATTGGCGCCGGGCGCGATGCCAATGCCGCCGACCTGCGCGGCCAGTGCGTCGGACAGATAGTCGCCATTGAGGTTCATGGTCGCGACCACGTCGAATTCGTCGGCGCGCGTCAGGACCTGCTGCAGCGTGATATCCGCGATCGCGTCCTTGATCAGCACTTTGCCGCCCTTGAGTGCCGCCGCTTGCTCGTCGTTGGCGGCCTTCTCGCCGCCGGCTGTCTTGCTGCGTTCCCACTGCGGCCAGGTGTAGACCCGATCGGCAAACTCGCGTTCGGCCAGGGCATAGGCCCAGGCGCGGAATGAGCCTTCGGTAAACTTGAGGATGTTGCCCTTGTGCACGATGGTCACGCTCTTGCGCTTGTTGGCGAGCGCGTATTCGATCGCCGAGCGGAACAGGCGCTCGGTGCCCTCGATAGAGACGTTCTTCAGGCCGATGCCGCTGGTGTTGGGAAAGCGGATCTTGGCATAGTGCTTCGGGAAGTTGGTCTTCAGTAGCTCGAGGAATTTCCGGTTGTCCTCCGTGCCCTGCTCGAACTCGATGCCCGAATACAGATCCTCGGTGTTCTCCCGGAAGATCACCATGTCCACCTTCTCCGGTGCCTTGACCGGAGACGGTACCCCCTTGAACCAGCGCACCGGTCGCAGACACACGTACAGATCGAGCAGCTGGCGCAGCGCGACGTTCAGTGAGCGAATGCCGCCGCCGACCGGCGTCGTCAGTGGACCCTTGATCGAAATCAGATATTCGCGGCAGGCCTCGACGGTCTCATCCGGCAACCAGCTCTTGAACGCATTGAAGGCCTTTTCCCCGGCATAGATTTCCATCCATTCGATCTTGCGGCGGCCGCCGTAGGCGCTCTGGACCGCCGCGTCGAGCACCCGCACACTGGCGCGCCAGATGTCGCGGCCGGTGCCGTCGCCCTCGATGAAAGGGATGACCGGATGCTCCGGCACGACCAGCTTGCCATTGCTGAGCGATATCTTCTGAGCGCCAGCGGGCACGACCGGCTTGACGGAAGTCGGGTTGGGATTGGTCATTGATGGATCCAGCGGGCTGGGAAGGGCTTATTAAATGCTATCACAGCGCCGCGGCGGCAGAGCCGTGGCCCGCGCTCGAGGTTGCTAGAATGCACTCCTGTCATGCCCCGAACCTTGAAATCAACGCCGCTGCGCGACGGCTTCTGGATGCCGGGCGAATTCGAACCCCACGAGGGTTGCTGGATGCTCTGGCCCGAGCGGCCCGACAACTGGCGGCGGCGCGCCGAGCCCGCCCAGCAGGCGTTTGCGGCGGTTGCCACGGCGATTGCCAGATTCGAACCGGTGAGCATCGGCGCTTCGGCACGGCAGTATGCGCGCGCGCGCGGTGCGCTGCCGGCGGCGGTGCGGGTGGTGGAACTGTCAAGCGATGACGCCTGGATGCGCGACGTCGGACCGAGCTTCGTGGTCAACGCGGCGGGTGCGCTGCGGGGGGTGCACTGGCGTTTCAATGCCTGGGGCGGCCTGTACCGGGATTTTCGCCGCGATCAGGCGGTGGCGCACAAGGTGCTCGAGATTGCCGGCTGTGAGCGCTACTGCGCGCCGTTCATCAATGAGGGCGGTGCTATCCATGTGGACGGTCAGGGTACGGTGCTGGTCACCGAACAATGCCTGCTCAAGCGTAATCCGTCATTGAGCCGGGGTCGGCTGGAGGCCCTGCTGGAGCGCTACCTGGGCGCGAAGCGTGTTATCTGGCTCGGTGAAGGCGTGATCGATGACGAGACTTCCGGTCACGTCGACAACCTGGCCTGTTTTGCGCGCCCGGGCGAAGTGTGCCTGACCTGGAGCGACGATCCGCACGATCCGCAGCAGCGCGTTTCGAAAGACGCCTGGGAGCGTCTGATGGCGGCGCGCGATGCGCGCGGCCGGCGCCTGGTGGTGCACAAGCTGCCATCGCCGGGCCCGCTATATATGACACGGCGCGAGGCTGCAGGCGTGGTCGCCGACCACGCCATCCGCCGGCTGCGCGCGGGGCAGCGCCTGGCCGGCAGTTACGTGAATTTTTATCTCGCCAATGGCGCCCTGATACTGCCGCTGCTCGACGCGTCGACCGACGGTGCGGCGCGAAGGCTACTGCGGCGCGTGTTCCCGCGGCGACGCATCGTCGGGGTGCCGGCCCGCGAGATCCTGCTCGGCGGCGGCGATCTGCATTGCATTACTCAGCAGCAGCCCAAGCGCGACGCCAGGCGGCGGCGTGCCGACCAGTGAGGTTGCGCGCCGCCCGGGATTATAGTGCCGCCAGCTCGCGTTCGGCCGCCGTGAGCCATTCCTGCTGCATCTTACGGTAATGGCGCGGTGCCAGGCGGGCGTGCTCCAGCAGATCCTTGAGCACGCGGCGCGCCTGATCCTGCTTGCCGCTGGCGCGCAGCACTCGGGCGTAGCGCAGCGGCGCCTCGGCGCCGGCGTAATACTTGCTGACCGCGGCATATTCCTCGAGCGCCTTGTCAATATTGCCCTCGCCCTCGAGCGCCCGGGCGTACAGCAGGTGGCCATCGGGTGACTTGAATTCCGGATTGTGCCCGATCAGCGCGTCGAGTGTCGCACGCGCCTCGCTGAACGCGCCGCCGGCGAACTGCGCGCGCGCCAGTCCGAGCAGCAGATTTGGATCCTGTTCGTACAGGCCGGTGAGCGCCTGCCGATAGATACCGATAGCCTCGTGGGCGCGTCCCTGGCGCACCAGTTCGTCGGCGAAGCGCTGGCGACTGGCGACGTCACCGATCAGGCGCGCCTCGTCCTGGAAGCGTCGCAGATCCTGTTCCGGGTCGAGTACCTTGCGCACGCCTCGCACGGCACGGCGCGTGCCGCGAGCGCCAAACAGGCCGGGTAGCAGCTCGATCAGCACGTAGGCGATCGGCCCGGCCAGCGGCAGCAGTGCTATCGCCCAGATCCAGAGCGAATTGCGTCCGGTGCGGATGCAGTGAATGATCAACAGCACCTGAATGACGAGCGAGATTAGGAACGCCGAGCTCATGCGCGCAAGCTTAATGGCTGCGGACTCGACGCGGTAGCGTGACCACGCCGGGGGCATCGGGCCGGCTGCGATGCGCATGATAGGATCGGCGCCGCGGCTCCTTCGGCCGCGACCGGTGCATGCGTAAAGCAACCATAGTCGTCCTGGCGGCGTTGCTGTTCGTCTCCGCGACGGCTGGCGCGCAAGACTCATCCGTCGACGGCGACGCAAACCGGGTGGCCCCGGGGCGGCCACGCGTGGGCCTGGTGCTTTCCGGCGGCGGGGCGCGCGGCGCGGCGCACATCGGCGTGCTCAAGATGCTCGATCAGCTGCACGTGCCGGTTGACGTGATCGCCGGCACCAGCATGGGCGCGGTGGTCGGCGGGTTGTATGCCAGCGGCCTGTCGGGCGAGCAGATCGAGCGTGCCATGGCGTCGCTCGACTGGCAGGCGGCATTTCGCGACCGGCCGCCACGTACCGAACTCGACTACCGGCGCAAGGAAGAGGATCGACAGTTCCTGGTCAATCTGCCGGTGGGGCTGCAAGGCAGGAGACTGGTGATCCCCAAGGGCCTGGTGCAGGGCCAGATGCTGACCGAGACATTGCGCCAGCTCACGCTGCCGGTGGCGCGAATCACCGATTTCGATGCGCTGCCGACGCGTTTCCGTGCGGTGGCGACCAATCTGGAAACCGGAGGCAAGCGGATCATCGGCGACGGCGACCTGACCACCGCGATGCGCGCCAGCATGTCGGTGCCGGGCCTGTTCGCGCCGGTCGACTATCGCGGCGAGCTGCTGGTCGACGGCGGCCTGGCCGACAACCTGCCGATCGATGTCGCCCGCTCCATGGGAGTGGACATACTGATCGTGGTCGATGCCGGCTTTCCACTGCAGCCGCGCAAGAGTCTCAACTCGTTGCCGGGGATCACCAATCAGATGTTGTCGATACTGCTGCGCAAGGACATCGATCGCGATCTCGCGACGCTCGGTCCCAGGGACATCGTGGTCAGTCCGCAGCTCGGTGATTTCTCGTCGTACGACTTTCCCGAGACGATGAAGATCGTGCACGCCGGCGTGACGGCTGCCGAGGCGGTCGAGCCCCGGCTGGCGGCGCTGGCACTTTCTGAAGTGGATTATGCGCACTATCAGCAGGTGCGCAGCAACGCGCGCTCCGGGCCGCCGCCGGTCGAGTTCCTGCGGGTCGAGCCGGATTCCAAGAGCTATCAGCGCCCGATCGACGATATGTTCGGACAGTTCGTCGGCCAACCGGTGGATGCCGATGCACTCAAGGCCCAGGTCGGGGCCCTGTACGGCCGCGGCGATCTTGAAATGCTCGACTACCGGCTGGTGCAGGATCCGCTGGGCGGGTTTGGTCTGGATTTCACCGCCCGGCGTAATTCCTGGGGCCCGAACTATCTGCGATTCGGTATATCACTGCAGGACGACTTCAAGGGCCAGACCAGTTTCAACGCGGCGGGACGCCTGGATTTCACCGAGCTCAATTCCCTGGGCGCCGAGTCCGTATGGGACCTGCAGGTCGGCACTTCGCCGTTGCTTGCGACCGAGCTTTACCTGCCGCTGTCGAACGTGACGCGGTATTTCATTGCCCCGCATGCCCAGGTCGAGGCGCATGATGTGGCGCAAATAGTGAATGACCGGCAGGTGGGTCAGTTTCGCGTCTCGAGCGTGGACTATGGCCTCGATTTCGGTCGCGAGTTAAGCAATTGGGGCGAGCTGCGCGTCGGTGCGCTCAACAGCCACGGCAGCTCGCACGTGGACCTCGGCGTCAGCGCACCGGCATCCACTTTCAATGTCACCGAATACTTCATGCGTTTCGGCTACGACAGCCTCAACAGCGTCAATTTTCCACGCAGCGGCGTGGCCCTTACGGCACAGGTGAGCGTCGAGGGAAACGGGGGCGGCGAGCAGGGCACCGACCTGTTTACGCTCGACTGGCGTGCCGCGCACTCCTGGGCCAGGAATACGGTGGTCGCCTGGTTGACCGCCGGCAGCACGATCGGCGGGAGCGAGAGCAACGTAAGGACTTTCTTTCCGCTCGGCGGATTCCTGAACCTGTCGGGCGTGGCGGCCGAATCACTGGCAGGACCGCAGTACGCGATCGGGCGGTTGATCTATCTGCGTAAGGTCGGCAACGGCGGCGAAGGCATTCTGGATGTACCGGCCTACGTCGGCACGTCGTTCGAGGCCGGCAACGTGTGGACCGCGCGGCGCGACATCAGCTTAGGCTCCACGCACAAGGATTTATCGCTGTTCTTCGGAGCTGATACCTACATCGGGCCCGCTTATCTGGCGGTTGGCTACGACGACAGCGGATCCACGGCGTTCTACCTGTTCCTGGGCCGCAGCTTCTAGCAGCTACGGCTACAGGCCGCGGCTTGCCGCGAGGTTCTCCACTTTCTCCCAAAGCAGCGCCGGCCGGTCGCCCACGCGCGAGTATTCGTGCTTTCGGCTCATTTCGGCCAGCGCCGCGTCGCGCTCGGCACCGGTCGCGAACCAGTGGGTGCAATGCCATTCCCCGCCCATGATCTTGCGGAACGGGTCGCCCGGGCGAAGACTGACGCGTACCCCATAGGGCTTGGCGGCATGGCTGATCGGGCGGCGCAGATTGTGGGGTTGGCAGACGACGCTCATAGTAGGAGGCTCGCTGGGCTTGATTCAGGATCGCGGCGGCACGATTGTAGCCGTAACGAACTCAAAAGCACGAGGATGTGGCCATGCAGATCTCAGAGACGCACTTTGTAAATGGACATCGTGTCCAGGCGCCATTTCCCGACGGCCTGGAGCGCGCCCTGTTCGCGATGGGTTGCTTCTGGGGGGCCGAAAAGACCTTCTGGCAGCTGCCAGGTGTGTATTCGACCGCGGTCGGCTACGCCGGTGGCCGCACGGAAAATCCGAGCTATAAGCAGGTCTGCTCGGGAACCACCGGCCATGCGGAAGCCGTGCAGGTGATCTTCGATCCAAAGCGCATCAGTTACCAGGAGCTGCTGCGCGTCTTCTGGGAGTCGCACGATCCGACCCAGGGGATGCGTCAGGGCAACGACGTCGGGACGCAATACCGGTCCGCAATCTACGCCACCGACGATGGCCAGCTGGAGGCAGCGGAGCATTCACGGGCTGCCTACCAGGAAGCGCTGGATAAGGCGCGCTTCGGCAAGATCACCACCGAGATCCGCAAGGCGCCACCGTTCTACTACGCCGAGGATTATCACCAGCAGTATCTGGCGAAGAATCCCGACGGGTACTGCCCGAATCATTCGTGCGGAATTCCCTATAAGTCCCCGGTGTTAGCGGTAGGGGAGAAGGCGTAGTCGGCGGTTTGACCCTATTTCCTGTGTAGAGACAAAGGGTTACGCTCTAGAGAATTCAAAACCCTGTGCATTTCTGCAGGAATACGCCATGAGTTTTCGGCGCTGAGGTCTACCGGAAGTCTACCGGTGGTTTTGACCTAGGAAAGTCCGCGGGGAAGGAATTGGAGCCGCCATGCAATCTTCGGTCACGATTGACCTGACCAAACCTGACGCCCTTACGCACGAAAGTGTTGCCCGGCTGATCGCTTCAGCCAGTGACAGAACGAATACGCAACTACGGGTTACCAAGGAGGGGGTCGCCTTCATTTCATCGACTGATGTCGGCGCCAACAGAATTGACGGGCTCGCGTTTCGTTTGGAAACCCTCAGTGCAGGTGGAGATCATGTCGGCCCAGCGGCTGCACAGGACTCGGAATGGGTCGATCGGATTTATAAGGTCCTGAAGGACAATTGGCCAGAACCGTCAGATTCGTACATCGACTTGTTCTGACGATCGCTTTTCGATACGGCTTCGCTGAAATATCTTCGAACCAATCAAGAACCCGATTCCTGAATGCGGCCGACCGGCTCGCGACTGCTAAATAGCCCTGTGACGAGCGTCACTCTCTGTGGCAGGAGAGCCGGATTGGCGAACCAGTAAATGTAAAATCGATCCCCTTGGGGTTAGAGCCCGTGAAGAACGAACGGTTCCGTTCTGCCACCTTCACGGGCTTACTCTTTGTGGACGGTTGATATGGACTACATGATATCGGTATGGCGAGACGTTCACGATAACGCCGTGAAGACGCTCGGACCAGGGGACTGGAACTGGGTGCTTGAACAGCTTGAGAAGCCGGAAGTTACTGACGATAAGTATTCCGCCTTTCTGTTCAACCTCACGCGATTCGATGCGACCGCAAAGAAGACCGGTATGTTCGTCGAGGATCGCGTCACAAGAAAGCTAGAGGATCAGCGCAGGGGCGACAACATCGTCAAGGTGACTGGCCTGCTGATCGATTACGACAACGAGAGCCTATTACAAGAGCTTTGGTCAATGGATGCGGTGGCCGAGCGCTTCAAGGAGTACACGTACCTGATGTACTCATCGCACTCCTACTGGAAGAACGCGCCGGTCGTCGAGCGGTTTCGGCTTGTGCTGCCCTTCGCGAAGCCCATTGCGATCCAATCGCTGGATGAGGACTGGTATCCGTACGTGCCGGCGATGAAAGCATTTATCGGATACGAGGACGCCAAGGAACTGCCCGACGAGATGCAGTATCCGGACGAAACCACCGGCAGGCTTGTCACCAGAGACAGGCCGGCCATTGACAAGCAGTCGTTCAATCCGGTGCAGGGGTATTTCCTTCCGTCCTGCCCGACCGGGAGGAAAGTCGTCTACTGCAAGAACTTAGGTACGTTCCTTGACCCCTCGACATTTGAACGGTCTGAACGCGTGTCGATCGCTCCCAAGGCTTTTGACGTACCGGCGGATGCCACTCGCGGAGGCGAGGGCCCTGTGATTCGCGAGACGTTCGACGTACTTGCGTGGCTCAAAGACAAGGGGCTATACCTGAAGCCGCTGGCGGCAGGAAAGCACAGCATCATTTGTCCCTGGCATCACGAGCACACAAAGGCGGCAAAAACTGGTGCAGTGCTGTTGCCGGGAAAGCACAGCCCACTACCGAATATCTATTGCCAGCACAATCACGAAGTTAGCACGTGGCAACTCATCAAGGAACAAGGTGACAAAGCGATTCGGCCGTATTGCCTGACGAGACCCGCGGATGACTACGGTGATGAGGTGCTCAAGATACTGCTCTACGGGAGTGCAAACTGCACTATTGCGGCGCTCGGAAGGCAGCGCTCTTCAGGAACAAACGAGGAAGCGTGCCTCTATCGGCGACTTCCATCCGGCAGCACTGCGGCAGTACTAGGACTGGATAAGGTGTTGGCACAGGGCAAGGAGCTGACGGCCCAGGATCTGCCCCTGCTGGCCGTCGGGAACGAATTGCCTCTCGAAGAGATCGCTCGCCGGAATCCCGGCAACTTTGATTGCGCCTTCACTACGTTGACGTGGTGGGCGCCCAAGTTGCTCGGCGATGCGGCGTTTGAAATTGAGCTTCTTGATGCGGACCAACGTCTGACCAGCTGCACGCTCGAGCCACTGCCCGCGAGTGTTGGAGGTGGTGCTCGCTACCGAGTCATGGGCGATGTCAACAGTCTCGCCTTTGCGCGCCTGCGTTTCGGAGATGGTACGATTTCGACGGTGGCCGTCGTAGCGAGAGTCGAGGTCTTGCTCGCGTTCGCGCGGGATCGCGACCAGGGCAGGCATGCAAGCAGGAGAGCGGCTGGACGAAGAGACGGAAATAGACTTGTTCCTTCTGGAGGTACTTGACGATCTTGAGGCGGCCGATGCTGAGGACGTGGAGGTCGCGACCCGCGGAAAAAAGCGAGTTCAACACGAGCTAGACGTTGCAGAGCCCGGCAGGGTTCTAGATTACGTGGCGTTTCTCGCAGGTCGGACCATTCGACCGCAGAGGTCGGAGCTGGGACGCGACAGCCTAGCAGGATCGGAGCAGGACCTTGTACGCATGTTCTTGAACCGGATGCTGGCCATCGATGCGGTAGAGAGCCAAATTTCGGACGACGAGGAAAATGAAGAAGACCTCAAGCGTGCTTTCGATCTCGGCGATGAGGTAGAAGAAGCTGAAAAGGCGATTGAGGGAGGCGGCTCGTTCAACTTGCCACCCCAAGGTCTGCTGCAACGTTTGCCTCAGAAGCGGCAGAAAGAGGTGGAACGCAGGAATGCAGAGCGCCGCGCGAATCGAGGGCAGATCGCGGCCGCAGTGGATGGTCTCAGGGACCGTCTCCGTGGCCGTGTCACGCACGGAGGGTTAACGACCCGGGACCTACCGCGAGTCCGCGCGGTGCTGTCAATTGTGGCGGCTGCCGGATGGGCGGGTCGCGATGGTACGCGGATCAAAGGAGGCGCACCGCTACCGTGCTCAACCCGTCAGGTTCTACCAATATCTGGCAGCGACGACCGTTGGCCGCGCTTGCTCGGCCTGACCCTACACGCGCTTTTCCGTGGAAGCGACCCTCCAGTTCGCCATCTTCGGATCGACGTGCTGCACGACGAGATGCCCGATGACGTCATCGAGTGCTGGGCAACGTGCTTCTGGGCAGCTCAAGCAACTGTTGTCGCGAGCGCTTCGGATCACTCGGCGCCAAAGTTCACTCACGGCCTGAAACCACTTATCGAAAGCGTATACCTGCTTACAGGGCTCACTACGCAGGAACTACTGGGCGATTCGATCATCGGGATCATGCTCAAGCTTGGGAACCGCTATTCGGCGAGATTGGGCTTCGATGTGGAAACCGTGATGACTGCGCACCGACGCACGGTCGCTGAGGTCATTCGGTCATAGAGTTAAGCGTCGATCGTTGGGTCGCTTGACCGGGTAAGCGGGATACCCAAGAGAGCCATTGCGCCAGACACCCGCCGTCTTGAGTCGGTAGCGCTGCCCGCGTTTCCACGGGATGGCGGTCGTTGCCAGAGACTATCCTCAATAATCCCAGGGTAAGGTAGAAAGCCTCGTAGAAACAGTCGATTGGCGTCGCTCGGATTAGTGGCGGTAGAGATTCGGTAGAGGCTGTGGCGGCAGGCGCGGCACGATCCGAGGGGCGCCAAACAATTTCCCCGATCGTCTCAGAACGGCCCAACAGAAGCGGAAATACGGCTTTCTGAAATGCCTGCCGGAAAGCGGCCATTCCCTACCCGCCGCTTCGATCACCTAGTCCCTAACCGGAAAATGAACGAAAGCGGGCGGCAAGTTGCGGGTCAGATGCCCCCGGCGCATCCTGTGGCCCACAAGAAGGTCCTGCGGGGGTCAGGATGTCCGGGGAAGCACCCGACTCTAGCAACGGGCAGCCGACCGCCCCAAGAACGTCCACCGACGTTTTCATCAGCTACGCGTCGCAGGACGCTGCGGTCGCAGACGCTGTCGTTGGGGCCCTTGAGAGCCACGGCATAGCATGCTGGATCGCGCCCCGGGACGTGACTCCTGGATCGCACTACGCCGACGGCATCATGCTGGCGATCAGCGGGACGAAGGCTCTGGTGCTGGTACTGTCTGACGGCGCACTCACTTCGAAACACGTTAGCAAAGAGGTCGAGCGCGCCTCGTCCAAGGGGCGACCGATCATTGCGCTTCGCTTGGGCACAACGGCGCTGACACCGGCCTTCGAGTACTTCCTGAGCGAGTCGCAGTGGATCGATGTCGGGTCGGGGGGCATCGGGGCGGCGACTGCCAAGCTGGTGGAGGCGGTGCGGCGTCACCTCGACCCTACTTCGGCCGGCGAACCGCGTATTTCTGCCAATCCGCCGATCGCGCCACGCGCGACGGCCATACCGCGCACGAAATTGGTGATGATCGGCGGCGCCGTGCTCGTCTCGCTTGTCCTCGTCTACGTCGTCGCTGACAAGCTCTGGCTGTCAAAGCAAGTCGTGACGGGACAACCACCAACCCCAGTGACGTCGGTCGCCCTGCGCACTGCGCCCGCTGTACCCGCGATCTTGGCCAAGTCCGTCGCGGTCTTGCCGTTTATCGACATGAGCGAGAAGAGGGATCAGGAGTACTTCGCTGACGGCATGGCGGAGGAGGTTATCGACCTGCTCGCCAACGTTCCAGGCCTGCACGTTCCCGCGCGAACCTCGTCTTTCTACTTCAAAGGCAAGTCGACCAAGATCTCTGATATAGCTCGTGAGCTGAGCGTCGAACACGTTCTGGAAGGCAGCGTCCGCCGCTCGGGAAATCGGATTCGCGTGACGGCGCAGCTCGTTCGTGCGGACACGGGGTATCACGTGTGGTCAGAGACCTACGACCGGGATCTTCATGATGTCTTCAAAGTGCAGGACGACATTGCCAATTCCGTGGTGCAGGCACTGCAAATCACGCTCATGGGCGGACCGCTGAGGCGGCAAGAAGGCGGTACACACAACCTGGACGCCTACCAGTTGTATCTGCAGGCCGTGAGCCTTGTCCCGCAGAACACAAGGCAGTCGCTGGAAGCGGCGAACGGGGACCTGAATCAAGCGATCAAATTAGACCCGAACTTTGGCCTCGCGTGGGCTGAGATGGCGAGGGTCGAGACCGTACTGACGGACAACTCGTATCTGCTGCCGGGGCAAGGCTTTGAGCGCGCGCGTCAGTATGCGCAGCACGCTCTACAGCTGAGCCCCGACTTGGCAGATGCGCACTCACAACTTGCCTACGTGCATCGCACATACGACTGGGACTGGGCCGCTTCCGAGGCGGAAGGACGTCGGGTCCTCAGCACCGACCCAACCAATCCAACCGCGTTGCTGTACGCCGGCATGCTCGCCTATACGCTCGGACGAGCGGACGATGCTGTGCGGCTACTACGCGCGTCGCTTGATCGTGATCCTGTGAACACGCAGACGATCTTCAGTCTGGGAATGGCCCTGTACCTCGCAGGCCGATTTGTCGATGCCGAAGCCACGTATCGAAAGCTGCTGCAGATCGAGCCGGGCTTCTCGTGGACTCACGAGTACCTCGCCAAGACACTACTTGCCGAGGGGAAGCCGGAGGCGGCTCTCGCCATGGCGCAGCAGGAAGCTGAGGAGGTTAATCGGCTCGATGTCCTACCGATCGTCTTGGAGGCGGCGGGCCGGAAGGCCGAGGCGGAGGAGGCCTTGAATAAACTCAGCATTAAATATGCGAACACTGAAGCGTATTTTGTCGCGATGAGCTATGCGTACCGCAACGATCATGATCTCGCACTCCAATGGCTGGATCGGGCGTACAAACAGAAGGACGACAGCCTCGTGGAGATCGTCGGCGATCCCTTTTTCAAGAATCTGGCGAACGACCCCCGGTTCAAGGCGTTCCTGCGCAAGATGAAGCTGTCGGAGTAGCGGCGTCGGGTAGCCTTGCGCTGCAACTGCGCTACCCGACAGCGGACACTCGCGACGGGAAGCTCAGGGTCACGAGCGGCGGTTCAATCCAACTGGCGGCACCCGGCGAAAACCGGAAATTCAGCCCCAGGAAATGTCTGCCCCAAAGCCGACACCCATCAGGCCCAGCAGCGAGTTTTGTTGCTAACGCGGATAGCATCCGCGAACATCGCCGAAGCGTCGAAGGGGGATCGGCATGGCTGAAGGCTTGCTCGGCGGGGTGCTCGGCGGCGAGGAGGATGAAGAGGCTGCCTCGACCAAGGCAGCTCCTGAGGCGTTCGCAGCGGCGGTGGCCGCTAACCTTGCAAACCACAGTCCGGAAGTAGCGGCCGAGACGGTGGTGTTTCTGCGCAAACAGACAGAGCTGCTGGAGGCGCAACGGAAAACCGTCGAAGCCGAACACGAATACTTCGAGCTGGAATGGGGACCGCGTCTTCTCGGCATTCGGCTGCGGACCGGATTCCAAGTCTTCATCGCGCTTGTCGCAACCGTCATCGGCGTTGGCATCGCAATCATGATCCATGACGCCATCACCTCACGCCGCGTGGTCATCGAGCCCTTGCGTATGCCCGCGACGCTGGCCGCTCGCGGTTTCGACGGAACCATTACGGCCGGGGCCATCCTGGACGAACTCAGCCGTCTGCAGGATGCCACCCGTAGCTCCGCCGCTGTGCGCGGGCTCTCCGGCGGCTGGGCGGACAATATCAAGCTCGAGGTGCCGGAGACGGGCATTTCCATCGGCGAGATCTCGCGTCTTCTCAGGGAGCGGTTTGGGCATGACGTGCACATCGACGGGGATCTCATCGAGACTGCGACGGGAGGCCTTGCGCTCACGATCCGCGGCCAAGGCGTGCCGCCCAAAACGTTCAATGGATCGGCCAAGGAACTCGAGAAGCTCACGGTCGTGGCCGCCGAGTACGTCTACTCGAAATCCCAGCCCACACGGTGGGCCAATTTTCTGAGCAACTCGGGTCGCGACAAGGAGGCGATTGAGTTCTGCCGGACGGCGGTCGCGAGCGCCGACCCCGCGGAGCGCCCTGGGCTCCTCAATAGCTGGGCCCTTTCCATCCTCAGCACGGGTGGCTCAAACCGCGAGGCGCTCGCGCTCGTCCGTGCGGCCGTGAAGCTCCAGCCCGACTACTGGGTCGCCCACACCAACATACGTTTTCGCTACGTTTGGTCAATTGAGCCTTGCCGATCATCGGCAAGTAATTGATCGGTTAGCGCGCCCGGAGAGATTCGAACTCCCGACCCTCAGGTTCGAAGTCGCAAAGATGATTTTACAGGTTCTTAGTATTCAACTAGTTAGCAGGCCCGCCCTCTCTCGAAATAGGCACGGTAGTGCATGAAACGGCATCAAACGCTACGCTTTCGCTACGCTACGGATCTTCCGGTTTGACCGCTGAGGCTAATCTCCATACTGAAATGGCCATGCCAATCACCGCTTTGAAACTGCCCGCCGCTCTCGAAGAATTCGTGGCCTCGCAGGTGCGCGAGGGCGCATATCGTAGCCGCGAAGCCGCAATCGTCGCAGCCGTCTTGCACCAGAAGCGTCGCGCCGAGCAGCTTGCCTGGTTGCGGTCGGAAGTCCAGAAGGGCCTCGACTCCGGATTGGCCGATGAACTTGATATCAACCGGGTGATCCGGCGCGGTCGTCGTCGGCTGGCCGCTCGCGCCCGCCGGGCGCGGAGCTAATGCCGCGTCGGATCGAGCTCTCGCGCAGCGCTTGCCGACTTCGACGCCATTTATGACTACATCGCCCGCGACAGTCCGCGCGTAGCGACTGAAGCGCTGCGTGCGCTCGATCAATCGATTCAATTGCTCGCGAGTCAGCCAAGATTGGGAAGGGTCTTTCGTCACCGGCGCCTCCACTTAAGGCTGCTCACGCATGGCGAGTATCTTGTCTTCTATCGCGAGAGCCCTCGCGTTATTGAGATTATCCGCGTAATCCACGGCCGCCGGAACATCCCGGACATTCTTGATGAGCTATGACAATCCGCGCCATGGGGAAACCTGCTCGTGTACCGGGAGAATGTTTCCGGTCTGACGACCGGAAACATTCTCCCGTCTTGAGCGTCTGGGAATCGATGGAGAGGAGTTTAAAAACGACAGGCAATTCCCGGCCACTTTGCGACATTCGACGAGCAAATATGCGCGCCTGAAAGCACTGTCGTTCGATTGCCAGCGAGACATGCTCGGCACAAAGAAGGGGCCCAGACGCACGCCTGCGTGCTGAGCCCGAGTCCTTAACGGTGCACGGGGCCGTGGGGCGGGTTAAGCTGATTCATCATCGAAGCGGTGCAGGATGCCGAGGCGTCCGATGACTCAGCTCACCGAGCTACTGGGACGTCTACAGGCGGGCGACACGGGGGCGCGCGATGCGCTGTTTGCGGCCGCTTACGGGGAGCTGCACCGGCTAGCGCATGCACGGCTGCGCGATGGGGGGCGCAATACGGTTCTGGACACGACCTGCCTGGTGCACGAGTCGTATCTGCGGTTCGTGCGCGCCGGGGAACTGCGTGCCGAGGATCGCCGTGCCTTCTTCGCCTACGCCTCCCAGGTGATGCGCTCAGTGATCATCAACAGCGTGCGCGAGCGCATCGCGCAGAAGCGCGGCGGGGATCGCTCCCCGCTCACCTTATCCAACGGTCTTGGCGCCGCGCTACCCGACGCGGAGGAGACGGTTCTGGCCGTGCACGCGGCGCTTGAGGCCTTGGAGCAGGCCGATCCCCGTTTGGCGCAGGTCGCACAGATGCGCTACTTTGGCGGCTACAGCGAGCAGGAGATTGCCGAGACGCTGGAGGTGACCGAACGCACGGTGCAGCGCGACTGGGAGAAGGCTCGGCTGATTCTGGCGGCCGCGTTGCGCTGAGGCGACAAGAGAGGCCAATGGCTCTGTCGATTCCTCAGATGACGCGGATGAGCCAGCTGTTGGATGAGGCGTTGGCGCTGGATGAGGCTGGGCGCCACGCCTGGCTTGAGAGGACTGCGCAAGAGCACCCGGATCTGGCCGCAGCGTTGCGCGAGGCGCTGCTGCCGGGAGCGGCGCAGGCAGCGCAGCTTAACGCGCTGATGAGCCTGCCGAAGCTCGCGGCGGCGGATCAGGCGAGCGCCCCGGGGGCGAGCGGCCTTAAGCCCGGCGCACGCGTGGGCCCGTACGAGCTGATTCGACTGCTGGGCGCCGGGGGCATGGCGGAGGTGTGGCTAGCCCGGCGTGCCGACGGCGCCTTGAAGCGCGAGGTGGCGCTGAAGCTGCCGATGCTCGCTCGCGCGCCAGCCGGTCTGGAGCTGCGCTTTGCGCGCGAGCGCGACATCCTGGCCAGTTTGGAGCACCCGCATATCGCGCGTCTCTACGATGCGGGAATCGATCCGCAAGGGCTGCCCTATCTGGCGATGGAGTATGTGCAGGGCGCGCCGCTGACAGACTGGTGCGACACACACCGGCTCGGGATATCCGAGCGCCTGAGGCTTTTCCTGCAGGTGCTCGAGGCCGTGCAGTACGCTCACGAAAAGAGCGTCATCCATCGGGACCTCAAGCCCTCGAACATTCTGGTGACCGAGTCCGGGCAGGTGCGGCTGCTGGATTTTGGCGTCGCGAGGTTGCTGGAGGCTGAAGAGACGGATCAGCCCGCGCTGACGAGTGTCTACGGCCGAGCGCTGACACCGGACTACGCCAGTCCCGAGTTATTGCGCGGCGATACTATCGATGCGCGCAGTGATTTGTACTCCCTGGGCGTATTGCTCTACGAGCTGCTCGCGGGTACTCGACCCTATCGGCTCAAGAGCGCGGCTTCCATCGGCGCACTCGATCAGGCCATCGCCACAATCGAGGTGAAGAAGCCCAGCATGCAGCTCGAGCAGTCGGCGGCCGCTACCCGCGCGAGTACGGCCGAACGGCTGGTTCGGCAAGTGCGCGGGGACCTCGATGCCGTTGCACTCAAGGCGCTGGCGAAGGATCCGGCGCAGCGCTATTCAAGTGCGGAGGCCATGGCGCAGGATCTGCAACGCCACCTAGAGGGCAAGCCCATCCGGGCCCGACCGGCACGATTCCCTTACCGTCTGGGCAAGTTCGTGCGGCGCAATGGAACGCTGCTTGGGATCAGCGCCGTGGCCCTGGCCGCGATTCTTGCCGCGGTAGGGTATGCGCGATACCGCGAGAGCCTTGCCCGGGTCACGGTAAGCGCCGCTGCCACGAACCTCGTCAGCGATAAGTCGATCGCCGTGCTGCCCTTCGTGGACATGAGCGAGAAGAAGGATCAGGAATATTTCTCCGACGGGCTGTCGGAGGAACTCATCGGCATGCTCACCAATATCCCGGATCTGCGGGTGCCGGCGCGGACTTCATCGTTCTACTTCAAAGGCAAACAGACGACCATCGCCGATATCGCCAAAGCGCTGGGCGTTGCGCATGTGCTGGAAGGCAGTGTGCGCAAGTCCGGTGATACCCTGCGCATCACCGCACAGCTGATTCGTGTCGACAACGGCTACCACGTCTGGTCGGAGACCTACGATCGCAAGCTCGATGACATCTTCAAGATTCAGGATGAGATCGCAGGCGCTGTAGTAACAGCGCTGAAAATCCACTTGTTGCCGGCACAGCAGCCAGCGGCCCACGAGGAGCTGCACACCGCGAATTTTGCAGCGTATAACTTGTACCTGCAAGGAAGGCAGAGCTACAACCAAGGCAATATTGCCGGCTATCAGGCTGCGGTTGCCGATTTTCGGGACGTGATTGCGCTGGATCCTCGCTACGCGGCGGCGTACGCCGACTTGGCGATAGCGCAAGGCTGGATAGCGGATGACTCCGGGAGTGCGGCGGATCTTCAGCGCGCGCTTGCCACGGCGGAGCAGGCCGTCGCGCTTGCTCCAGGACTGGCCGCGGGCTACTCCGCACGCGGCTTCCTGCGTACCGCCTTCCAGTTCGACTTTGCTGGGGCGCAGGCTGACTTGGACAAGGCTCTGGCGATTAGCCCTGGCGATGCCAGAAATCTGCATCGATCTGCCATTCTGCTCGCAGCGCTTGGCAAGCTGCCCGAGGCTATTGCCACAGAGGAAAGGGCGCTCGCGCTGGATCCGCTATCGGCCGAGATCGGCATGCGCCTGGCATACTTCTTCGTTGCCAATCAGCAATTGGCACAGGCCCGACTATTGTATGAGAAGGCGCTCGCGATAGCGCCGAACTCTGTACTGGCGCGTTTTCACCTGGGTGAATTGGCGCTCTTGGAAAATCAGCCCGAGCAGGCACTGGCTGTCTTTCGTCAATCGGAACGGGAACCCAGAAGTTTGGCTGGTCAAGCCGAGGCTCAATACTCTCTGGGGCACCTCGATGTGTCGCGGCGAATTCTCGAGCAGTTGATTGCCGAGTACCAAAACAGCGGTGCGGCTCAGATTGCTGAGGTCTACGCCTGGCAGGGCGACCAGGACCGGGCGTTCGAGTGGCTGGAGAAGTCCTACACCCAACACGATGCGGGACTCGTCTTTATCAAGGTGGAGCCGGGACTGCGCGGTCTCGACCGCAGTGACCCGCGCTACAAAGCTTTGTTGCAGAAGATGAAGCTGCCGGAATAGCGAAGCATTGCGGCGTGGTTCGCTTCCCAAAAGCCGCCGTTCGCGACGGGCCGGTCAGGGTCTAGGTGGCCTTCCCCCGATTTCCCGGACACCTTCCTTAGGTGCGATAATGTTAATCTCGCGCAGATCCTAATAGCGCTTCAAAAGTGGCCATGAACATCAAAGAGATCGTAAAGGACAACCAAGTTAACTTCTTCCGGTATCGGCAAGGGGTAATGTATTACACCGTTAAGGTCCCAGGCCACGATAAGGAACGCATGTTTCCGGTGCCACTCAGCGATGTCGGCGATGCGACCTTACACGCCCAAGACAAGGCGATCATTTTCATGCGCTATATCCGAAAGGCGATTGAGGACGGAACCCTTGTGCCCGCGTCGGCAGACCGCCACGGTGCATCTCCCAAGAGTTGACGGCTCGGGCTCGAACTCCCTAAAGCTGACATTGTCGAGCGCCCGCTTGGGACCAACTCCAGCCACATACGGTAACCCGGTTCCCTCGATCAAATTGGCTGGTCACTATGTGTCCCCACGGGAGTGCCCCGCGGCCCAACTAGCCAGGTTCGCAGTGAGAAGCGCCTTAATGTTGTCGCGCAACGCCGAGCAGATCTTCAGCATCCCCCAGAACTCCCCCCTTAGCGAACCGGGCACCTCCCCGCCGCCACTCACTGCCCTCGCGATCTGATTGATGTTGCGGCCAATCGATCCCAGCTCAGCGATGCTGCGCTTGAGCGCAAGGAGTTCGTCCTTGGGGTAGCGGCGTGAGCTGGCGCAAATGCGATCGGAGCAAAACGGATGCGTAGGTAGCCGGTCGCATGCCACGCGCCTCGGCCCGAGCGTCCAGTAGCAGCCTGTCCTCGACCGTGAGGCGCACGAGCATTGGCCTACCGGCAGCATCGTCCCCAGGAGCCGCGCTGGTCGGCCCGGGAATACTCTCTGACCGGAAGAGATCACTCTCGGCACCTGATGCGTCGTCGCGAGTCCGAATCTCGCGTATCACAAGGCGCTTGAGCCAAGCCGCTTCCGACAGGAATTCTCGGTCCGCAACCGACCTCGCCTGGAGTTTCATCTCCGGCGAGACGTGCGTCTTCAAAGTATCCGTGCAACGCATAAGGCCATTTTGGCCCTAAACGTAAGCCGCGGGCTATCCTGCAATCCGCGCAAAATTCAGCGAAACGTCACACCAAGTGATCGCCTCCGGCGTGCCTGGTTGAAGCGCGACGATGCCCGCTCATCCGCACACGACCCAACGCGGCGAGAGAATCTGCAAATTGGAGAATCGCTGGATTTGCTGCGAATCCCTGCCTTGATCTTGCGCAGCACAGCGGTAACCTTACTTCACGTGACAACGTGCCCTGAAGCGACCGGAACCACACGCTGGCATCACACGTATGAACGCTCGAAATGTCACGACTACACCTCATGTCCAGATGCTTCGGCTACCGCAATTCTGCAAGCTCACCGGGTCTAGTCAATCGATGATCTACCCGATCTCGCGCTGACCTCCCGCCACACTCAAAGTCGATGCTGGAATGGCACCGACATGAATGCCGGGAACCGTAAGACGCCATGCCGAATCGCGCTCACAAAGCGGGTTTGCCGGACGGGGCGCCGCCGCCCGGGCAGTTGCCGCTCGATTTTTCACTGCCTCGGCTTCGCGGAAAATCGGCATTGTCCAGGACAGGGCCGCTCGTTCAGCCAGCGGTCGCGACTGCACGCTACTTCACCCGCCGCGAGGCAGCGGCCTATGTGCGTTGTAGCGTGCGCTTCCTTGACGGCATGGGATTGCCCTTCATCCGCAAGGGCCGCTGCAAGCTCTACGACCGCATTGATCTGGACGAGCGCATGCAGCAGGATAAGTGCCGAGGGCGGGCCTGGAAGGAGATTCTATGGCCCGTGAACGTGGACTCTACCGCCGCAAGGATTCGCGGTTCTGGTGGATCAACCTCGTTCTCCGGGATGGACACCGCGTATGCCAAAACACTGGGCGTGTCGAACGCACCGAGGCTGAAGCCTACGTCGTCCGCCTGAAGAACGAGGCGATTGAAGCTCGGCAGCAGGGGCTTCTCGGCATTTTCGTATGGCAGCAAGCGGTCATACGCTATCTCGAGGAGTTTGCGGATAAGAGGAGCCTCTTCAATGACAAGGATCATCTGAAGAAGCTGGACCCCTATCTGCGCTCTCTGCGGTTGGATGCGATCGATATGACGGCATTGCAACCGTACATTCGCGATTGCAAGTCGAAGGATGGTGTCTCGAACGCGACTGTCAATCGCGCTCTCGAGGTGGTTCGGCGGATATTGAACGTCGCGCATCAGGATTGGCGTTGGCTGCGTGGGGTTCCGAAGATTCGGATGCTGAAGGAACCCCGTCGGCGCGTGCGCTTCCTGAGACGCGAGGAGGCTGACCGATTGATCGCGGCTTTGCCTGCGCACATGAAACCGATCGTGCAGTTCGCGCTGGCGACCGGCTGTCGTGCGGGCGAGATTCACGGGCTCGAATGGACCCGGGTGGATCTCGTTCGGAAGGTGGCGTGGCTCGATCATGGCACCACGAAGTCGGGCGAGGGCCGCGGTATTCCGCTCAATGCGGACGGCGGCGCTCGAGGCGACGCGGGGTCAGCATCGGCGCTGGTGCTTCACCTACGCCGGTCAGCGCATCCACCAGAGCTCGACAGCCTGGGACAAGGCCAAGCAGCGTGCCGGCATCGAGGACTTCCGTTTCCACGAGCTGAGGCACACCTGGGCCTCCTGGCACGTGCAGAGCGGAACCTCACTGCAGGAACTGATGGAGCTGGGAGGCTGGAGGTCGTACGAGATGGTGCTGCGCTATGCGCACCTGGCCCCGGAGAAACTAAAGTTCGTGGCCAGTCGCATCGAGCGGCAACCGGAAGGTGTGAGTCTGAAAGTCGCGCCGCGTGGCAAAAACGTAGCAGAGAACGCTACGTTTTCGCTACGTTTAGTCAATTGAGCATTGCCGATCAGCGGCAAGTAATTGATCGGTTTCGCGCGCCCGGAGAGATTCGAACTCCCGACCCTCAGGTTCGAAGCCTGATGCTCTATCCAGCTGAGCTACGGGCGCGGCGAGCGCGCATCGTGTCATGAACGTTGTCGGCGCACCACCGCTGCGTACCGGCGTAACATATGCCCATGATAGAACCACGGGCGGCAGAAACACTTATCAGCGAGCACCTCGCCTGCCTGCCGATCGAATCGCTGCCGGTGAGCCAATGCGCCGGCGCCGTGCTGCGCGAAAACATCTATGCCGAACGCGATCAACCGCCATTCGACCGGGTGGCGATGGACGGCGTGGCACTGGCCTCTAGCGCGGTGGCGGGCGGGCGGCGGCGCTTCAGGCTCCAGGCCACGCAGGCCGCCGGCGAGCCGCCGACCGCGCTCACCTCCGACGAGAACTGCGTCGAGGTCATGACTGGGGCGGTACTGCCCGGGGGCTGCGACGCCGTGGTGCCGTTCGAACAGCTGCACAGCGACGGCGGCTTTGTTGCGATTCAGGAAACCCTGGACATCGCACCGTGGAAGAACGTGCACCGACGGGCCAGCGACCGCTCCCAGGGCGCGCTGCTGTTGGTGGCCGGCAGCGTGTTGAACGCGCCGGAGATCGCCGTTGCGGCCTCGGCCGGCATGGCGCGTGTGCGCGTCAGCAGCCAGCCGGCGATTGTCGTGGTCTCCACCGGTAACGAACTGGTCGAGCCCGGCGATCCGATTGCGCCGCATCAGATACGTCGATCCAATGCCTACGCCGTCGTGGCAGCGCTGCGCCAGCGCGGCTTTCAGCGCGTTGCCGATGATCACCTGCAGGACGATGCACAGCAGCTACGTGAGCGCCTGCGGCTGCACCTGCACACGCACGAGGTGATGATCCTGTCGGGCGGCGTGTCGATGGGGCGTTTCGACCTGGTCCCCAAGGCGCTCGAGGACATCGGCGTACGCTGCGTACTGCACGGAGTATCACAACGTCCCGGCAGGCCGATGTGGTATGGCACCACCAACGAGGGCCACTCGGTATTTGCATTGCCCGGCAATCCGGTGTCGACCCTGGTGTGCCTGGTGCGCTACGTGATACCGGCGCTATACGCCGCAATGGGCATGCCGGCGGCCACGCGCGAGCGCATCGCACTGTCGGCGCCGATTCACTGGGAAACACAGATGACCGGATTCGTGCCGGTGCGGGTCTTGAACGACGACTGGGCGCGACCGTGGGCGACGCCCTGCCCGACCAATAGCTCCGGGGATTTCGCCTCGCTGGCGATGACCGACGGCTTTGTCGAGCTGCCGCCCGGCCCTGCCGATTTCGCCAAAGGCTATGTAACACGCCTGTTTCGCTGGTAAAAACCGACGCCTGTGACCTACCGTGATGGGCCCAGGCGCTCGATCTGGTAGCCTTAGTACATGGTCACCGCCAAGGTACAACCGATACAGCCACGCCGGCGCTTGCTCCAGGACAGCCTGGGCCGCCCGCTGCGCGATCTGCGCCTGTCGGTCATCGACCGCTGCAATTTTCGCTGCCCGTATTGCATGCCGCGCGAGAAGTTTCACGATCAGTATCGGTTTCTGAAATCCAGCGAAAGGCTCGATTTCACCGAGCTGCTGCGCCTGACGCGGCTGTTCGTGCAGCTCGGAGTCGTGAAGCTGCGCGTCACCGGCGGCGAGCCGCTGCTTCGCGCCGGCCTGGCCGACCTGATCGGCGACCTGACCAGCCTGCCCGGCATTGAAGACGTCGCCCTCACCACCAACGGCGTGCTGCTCGCGCAGCACGCCGCCGAGCTGCGCGCCGCCGGCCTGCAGCGAGTCACCGTCAGCCTGGACAGCCTCGATCCGGGCGTGTTCGCGCAAATGGCGGGCGGCTTCGGCAGCGTGCAGGATGTGCTCGAGGGCATCGCCGCCGCTCGGCGCGCCGGGCTGTCCCCGATCAAGCTCAATACGGTCGTCCAGCGCGGCATCAACGATCACCAGGTGCTCGATATGGTCGGGCACTTCCGCGCCACCGACGTCACCGTGCGCTTCATCGAGTACATGGATGTCGGCAACCGCAACGATTGGAATCGCGAGCGCGTGGTGCCATCGCAGCAACTTCTGGAACGCATCCGTGCGCGCTGGCCGCTGACCGCCCTTGAGCCGGCCTATCGCGGCGAGGTTGCCCGCCGCTACGCGTTCGACGACGGTGGCGGCGAGGTTGGATTCATTTCTTCGGTCACCCAGCCGTTCTGCGGCAATTGCTCGCGCGCGCGGCTGTCTTCGGACGGCAGGTTTTATACCTGCCTGTTCGCCGCCGAGGGTACCGACCTGCGCGCACCATTGCGCGGCGGAGCCAGCGACGTGGAGCTGCTGGAACTGATCCGCGCAGTATGGGAGCGGCGCGCCGACCGCTACAGCGAACTGCGCGACAATCTGCGTGCCCGGGGCGTGCAGCACGTCGAAATGAACTACGTCGGGGGCTGAAGGCGCATGCCACGTCGCGCGCGTAATACCCGATTGACGCACCTGGACGCCCGCTCCCGACCGACCATGGTCGACGTCGGCGCCAAAGCCATTACCCATCGGATCGCCGAAGCGGAAGCGCGCGTACGTCTGCCGGCGGCGGTCGCGCGTGCGCTCAGGCGCAGCGGCCACCGCACAAAAAAAGGCCCGGTCTTCGACACTGCGATAGTTGCCGGAGTGATGGCGGCCAAGCGTACTTCGGAACTGATCCCGTTCTGCCATCCGCTGGCGATCGAGCAATGCCGGATTGACATCGGCTTCGTGCCCGGCGCGCGCGGCGCGGCGGCTGCCGCTGTCGTCGTGGTGCGCTGCCGGGTCGAAGTGCGCCACAAGACCGGCGTGGAAATGGAGGCACTGACCGGCGCGACGGTCGCCGCCCTGACGATCTACGACATGTGCAAGGCCCTGTCGCATGACATCCGCATTGCCGACGTGCGGCTGCTGTCGAAGAGCGGTGGTAAACGGATGGCGGCATGAGTGCACCGGAACTCTATGGACTGGTACTCACGGGAGGACGCAGTCGACGCATGCAACGCGACAAGGCCAGCTTGGAATATGCCGGCAAGTCGCAGCTCGCGCGCGCGATGGAATTGCTCACGCCGCTGGTGGCACGCTGTTTCGTGTCGGTCCGGACCGATCAGCTCCATGATCCGCAGCGCGCCGCGTACGACACCATCGCCGATATCAAACCGAACCTGGGCCCGATCGGTGGAATCCACGCGGCGCTGCATGCCTACCCCGATCGCGGATGGCTGATCCTTGCCTGCGACCTGCCATTCCTGAATCGCGCGACGCTGCAGCACCTGATCGCGCAGCGCGCGAACACGCGGGTGGCGACAGCGTATCGCAGCAGCTTCGATCGGCTGCCCGAACCGCTATGCGCAATCTTCGAGCCACGCAGCCTTAAGATCGTCGAGGAGTCACTGGCCCAGGGACAGCAGTGTCCGCGTGCGCTGCTGTCGCGCAGCGACGTCGAGCTGCTCGAGCTGCCTGACCCGCGGGCGCTCGATAACGTCAACACCGGCGAAGAGTATGCCGCCGCGACAGCCGCGCTCGGTGCCCCTGCTGCCGCGCCGTCCCCGGCGACAGCAGCCGGTATTGCGACGCTGCGGCGTTTGAACGTGCGTTATTTCGCGGTGCTGCGTGAACAAGCCGGCCGCAGCACTGAACAGCTTGAGACACAGGCGAGCACGCCGCGCGAACTGTACGATGAGCTGCGTCAGCGGCGCGGCCTGACGCTGGCGCCGGAATTCCTGCGCGTGGCCGTGAACGACGAATTCGGTGACTGGCGCTCGCCGCTCGCCGACGGCGATACCGTGGTTTTCCTGCCTCCGGTGGCCGGCGGCTGATCCCGCGATCGAGGCACCCGTGAACCACTTCAGCCTGCATGACATCGCCTTGCAGCCGGAACTGCTGCGCAACGAATTGCAGCATCCAGCCTGCGGCGGCTACGCCGCCTTCGAGGGCTGGGTGCGTGACTGCAACGACGGCCGCACGGTGCTGCGGCTGGAGTACGAAGCCTTCGCTCCACTGGCCGTGCGCGAGGGCGAGCGCATACTCGCTGAAGCGCGCCAGAAGTTCGGCGTCGAGCACGCCCGGTGCGCGCACCGTGTCGGACCGCTCGCGGTCGGACAGCTAGCGGTCTGGGTCGGCGTCAGCGCCGCGCATCGCGGTGAAGCATTCGATGCCTGCCGCTACATCATCGACGAGGTCAAGCATCGCGTGCCGATCTGGAAGAAGGAGTACTACCAGGACGGCGACTCCGGCTGGGTCAATTGCGAGCGCTGTGCCGCCGCGGCACCGCAGGCGCCCCACCGCCACGGGCATCGGACCGGCTAGCCGCAGCTCAGGGCCGCACCTGGCCGGCGCCGTGCACGACGTACTTGTAGCTCGTGAGCTGCTCCACGCCCACCGGCCCGCGAGCGTGGAAACGATCGGTCGAAATCCCTATTTCCGCGCCCATGCCGAATTCACCGCCATCGGCAAACTGGGTCGAGGCATTGTGCAATACGATGGCACTGTCGACGCGCTGCAGAAAGCGTTCCGCGGTGGCCGCGTTGGACGTAACGATCGCATCGGTGTGTGACGAGCCGTAGCGGGCAATATGGGCGATCGCCTCGTCGACGCCATCGACAACGCGCAGCGCGATGATCGCGTCGAGATATTCGGTGGACCAGTCGGCTTCAGTGGCCGGCTTGACGCGATCATCGATCTCTCGCGCACTGTCATCGCCGCGCACCTCGCAGCCGGCCGCGATCAGTTCGCTGATCAGGGAGGTCAGATGCCAGGGTGCGCAGGCGCGGTCAACCAGCAGCGTTTCAGCGGCACCGCACACGCCGGTGCGGCGCATCTTGGCATTGATCACGATCCTGCAGGCCATATCGAGTTCCGCGTCGCGGTCGACGTACACATGACAGTTGCCTTCCAGGTGGCCGATGACAGGGACCCGTGCCTCGGCCTGAACGCGCGCCACCAGGCTCTTGCCGCCCCGTGGTACCAGCACGTCGATGAATTGCTGCATGCCGCCGAGCATCTCGCCGACGGCGGCGCGATCGGCGGTCGGCACCAGTTGAATAGCAGTGGCGGGCAGCCCTGCCGACTTCAGCCCTTCGACCAGGCAGGCGTGAATGGCCGCGCTCGAGCGGCGGCTGTCTGACCCGCCGCGCAGGATGGCGGCGTTACCCGATTTCAGGCACAGCGCGCCGGCATCGGCGGTCACGTTGGGCCGGCTCTCGTAGATGATGCCGATCACTCCGAGCGGAACGCGCACGCGGCTGATGCGCAGCCCATTCGGCCGCGTCCACTCGGCGATCGTTACACCGACCGGATCGGCCAGTGCGGCGACCTCCTCGAGCCCGCGCGCCATCGCCTCAACACGCTTCGCGTCGAGACTGAGCCGATCGAGCAGCGCGCCGCTCATGCCGGCGGCCTCGCCATCGCGCATGTCATCGGCATTGGCCGCGAGGATCGCCACGGCCCGCGCGCGGATCGCGGCGGCAGCGGCGAGCAGCGCCTGGTCCTTGACGCTGCTGTCGGCCAGTGCGAGCCGTTCGGCCGCCGCGACGGCGGCGCGCCCAAGATCCTGCATCAAGCTATGCAGGTCGGACGAGTCCGCGCGTTCGGCGATCGATGTGACGACGCTGGTCATGGTTTCACCTCGGCCAGGCTCCCGGACGCGCCCGGCTGGACGCGCTGGTGTTCCTGCGGCCGATAATCATGCTGCAGAATGACCAGATCGTCACGATGTATCAGTTCCTCGCGGCCGCGAAACCCCAGAATCGCCTCGATCTCGCTGCTCCGGCGGCCCATGATCCGGGATACGTCGCTATCGGAATAGGCGGCGATGCCGCGCGCCACCTCGGTGCCGTTGGGCGCCAACACACTGACGGTGTCGCCGCTCTCGAAGCGCCCCAGGGTGCCGGTAACGCCTGCCGCCAGCAGGCTTTTCCCGCCCTCGAGCGCACGTAGCGCGCCCGCATCGATATGGATCGCGCCCGCCGGGCGCAGCGTGCCGGCAATCCACTGCTTGCGCGCCGCCAGCGGCGTAGAGGCCGGCATGAACCAGGTGCAGCGGGCACCTGATTCCAGCCTGCGTATCGGATGGCGCTGGCGCCCGGAGGCGATGCACATATGACAACCGGCATTCACCGCGATGCGCGCGGCGGCGATCTTGGTCGCCATGCCGCCCGAGCCGACGTCGGAATTGGAGCGCCCCGCCATCGCCTCGATTTCGGGCGTGACCCGCATGACGCGCTCGATGAACTGCGCACTGGGATCGCGATGCGGATCGGCCGTATACAGGCCATCGATATCCGACAGCAGTACCAGGCAATCGGCGCTGGCCATCTGCGCGACGCGCGCTGCCAAGCGGTCGTTATCGCCATAGCGGATCTCGGCAGTCGCCACGGTGTCGTTTTCGTTGATGACCGGTATGGCGCCGAGCGCCAGCAGCGCTTCGAGCGTGGCGCGCGCATTCAGATAGCGCGTGCGCTGCTCGCTGTCCTCCAGCGTCAGCAGCACCTGCGCCACGGTCACGTCACCGGCTTCAAGCAGTTCCTTGTAGGCGTGCGCCAGGCGGATCTGGCCGACCGCGGCGGCAGCCTGGCTTTCCTCCAGGCGCAGCACCCCCGGGGGGAGTCCAAGATGCCGCCGGCCCAGAGCAATCGCTCCGGAAGATACCAGGATCACCTGCTGGCCACGCCGGCGCAGACGCAGCAGGTCGCCGACAAGCGTTTCCAGCCAGGATCGATTCAGTCGCCCGGTCCTGGCGTCGACCAGCAGCGCCGAACCGACCTTGACGACGACACGTCGTGCGGCCGTCAGTGGGGTGGGTGATCGGTTTGTTCTGCGATCGATCATGAGCGGCCGCGCCATTGTAGAGCATCTGGCCGCGTGACCGCCGGATTGCCTCACCGCGGCTTATGGCCCTAATATCGTTGCGCGGCGCATGGTGCGCGCCACATAGCTGTCGAGGAATCAGTCAGGTGTCCAGAGAATACGAGCCCGCAGTGGGCCAGTGGTACGAGAACATCGACGAGAACGAGAGCTTCCGCGTGCTTTCGGTGGATGAAGATGCCGAATTGGTCGAGCTCGAATACCTCGACGGCGACATCGAGGAGATCGATCTCGAGACCTGGCACGAACTCGACCTCGACAAGATCGACGAGCCGGAAGGTTGGGCCGGGAGCGCTGAGGACGAGGACGAAGACGAGGAGGAAGAAGAGAAAGACGATCTCGACGAGACCTGGGACGAGGACGACGAGGACGACGAGGACTGGGACGACGACGAAGACGAGAAAGAAAGCGACAACTACTGAGTGCGCGGCACAGGAAGGTCTGGCTCGACCGCAGCGGCGACGGCGACCGATCAGGGCCAGCCGCCACGACGGCGGGTATCTTATTGATTAAACGGGTAAATCGTGCCGGGGGTTGAATTCCTGAGCGCCGCCGCTATCTAAGCCTCAATGAACGCAGGCGCCCTCGGGGCGCACCCTCGCAGGAGGCTCCGGAAGTACTGTCATGAAACGCATATTCCTTTTCATTGTCACGAATCTCGCGATAGTCCTGGTGCTGTCGATCGTCGCCCAGCTCACCGGACTCGACGCCTGGCTGGCGCAGCAGGGCGGAAGCCTCAGCGGTCTGCTGGTGTTTGCCGCATTGTTCGGCTTCGGCGGCTCGCTGATCTCGCTCGCGATCTCCAAATGGATGGCGGTGCGCGCAATGGGCGTACGGATCATCCGCCAGCCCGCGTCGGCCACCGAGCAGTGGCTGCTCGATACGGTGCGCTCGCTGGCGGATAAAGCCGGTGTCGGCATGCCCGAAGTCGGTATTTTCGACTCGCCGCAACCGAACGCGTTTGCCACCGGCCCCCGGCGCGACAACGCGCTGGTCGCAGTCAGTAGCGGACTGCTGTCGTCGATGAACCGGACCGAGATCGAGGCGGTTCTGGGCCACGAGCTGACCCATGTGGCCAACGGCGACATGGTGACCCTCACGCTGATCCAGGGCGTCGTCAACACCTTTGTGATCTTCCTGTCGCGCATCGTCGGCAACATCGTGGATCGCTCGATGTCACGCGACAGCGATGGCCGCGGCATCGCCTACTTCATCACGGTGATGGTCTCGCAGCTGGTGCTCGGCATTCTGGCCAGTATCATCGTGATGTGGTTCTCGCGGCAGCGTGAGTTTCGTGCCGATGCCGGTGGCGCCCGGCTCGCGGGCCGCGACCGTATGATTGCGGCTCTGGAGCGGCTCAAGGCCGCCCACGATGAGCCGCTGCCCGCGCAGCTGAACGCCTTTGGTATCTCCGGCGGCGAAGGTCGAGGTCTTGCGCGCCTGTTCATGAGCCATCCGCCGATCGAGCAACGGATCGCGGCGCTGCGCGCGGCATGAGCGATAGCGAGGCGCGGAGGGCGGAGCTGCGTGGCCTCATCGGTGCCGATGGCGTACTCACCGAGGCGCACGATACCGCGCCGTATCTGGTCGATGAACGGCGGCTGTATCGCGGCAGCGCGCTCGCCGTGGTACTGCCGCGCGATGTCGAGCAGGTCGCGCGCATCGTCGGCTGGTGTAACCAGCATCGCGTCGGCGTCGTGCCACAGGGCGGCAACACCGGCTACTGCGGCGGCGCAACGCCCGACGAGTCGGGGCTGCAGCTGTTGCTGTCGCTGCGCCGGCTCAACCGCATCCGCGCGGTGGATGCCGGGAATTTCTCCATCACCGCCGAGGCCGGTTGTGTGCTCGCCAGCGTGCAGCGGGCCGCCGATGCGGCCGAGCGCTTCTTTCCGCTGAGCCTCGGCTCGGAGGGCAGCTGCCAGATCGGCGGCAATCTTGCGACCAACGCCGGCGGACTCAACGTCGTGCGCTACGGCATGGCGCGCGAGCTGCTGCTCGGGATCGAGGCCGTGCTGCCGGACGGGGAAATTTTGAACGGCCTGAAATCGCTGCGCAAGGACAATACCGGCTACGACCTGAAGTCGCTGCTGGTCGGTTCGGAAGGCACGCTTGGCGTGATCACGGCCGCGACCCTCAAGCTGTGGCCGAAAATGCGTAGCAGCGCGACCGCGTTCGTCGCCATCGCGACGCCGGCGCATGCGGTAGGGCTGCTGGGGCTGCTGAAGGCAGCGGCCGGGGAGCGGCTGAGTTCCTTCGAGCTGCTGCCGCGCATCGCGATCGAGCTTACGACACGCCATATCGGCGGTGTCAGCGATCCGCTCACCGTCGCGTTTCCCTGGTACATCCTGTGTGAGCTCACTGCATCGGCGGATGAGCCGTTGTCGGAGCTGCTGCAGCAGATCCTGGCCGATGCCGCCGAGCGCTCCCTGATTCTGGACGCGGCGCTCGCCACCAGCGAGCGCGCGCGCAGCGCGTTCTGGCGGCTGCGCGAGACCGTGCCGGAAGCGCAGCGCCACGCGGGTTCGAGCCTGAAGCACGATATCAGCGTGCCGGTGGCGTCGCTGCCGGAGTTCATCGATGAGGCGTCGCTCTGGGTGCGCAGCCACGTCACCGATGGCGTACTGGTGTGCTACGGACACGCCGGCGACGGCAACCTGCATTTCAATATCAACTGCATCGATCAAGAGCGATCCGCAGCGTTCCTGGCGCAGGAGCCGCGGATTCGCCGCGCGATCCACGATCTGGTGGCAAAGTTTGCCGGCAGCATCAGCGCCGAGCACGGCATCGGCCGCCTGAAGCGCGCGGAGCTGCAGCGCTATGCCTCGCCGGTGGCGCTCGCAGCGATGCGCTCGATCAAGGGCGCGCTCGATCCTAACGGCATCATGAACCCTGGCAAGCTGCTTTGACCTGATCGCGCAGGATGCCGGCCAGGCGCTGCGCGCCCGGGCCCGCATAGTCGCGATCGGCATAGACCAGGTACAGCTCGGCGAACAGCTCGGCGCCCTCGCGCAGCGGCAACGGCTTGAGCAGCCCCTGTTCGAGCTCGCTGCGGATCGTATCCTGGGCGAACCAGGCGAATCCCAACCCCATCACGGCGGCGTGGATCTGGGTCGACTTGTGACTCACGGTCCAGCGCTGCCCGGCGCCTAGCCACGGCGCGTTGCGGCTGCGCAGGCTGCCGGAGTCGCGAATCACCAGCTGCCGGTACTTGCGCAGGTCCTGCACGGAGAGCTTGCGATCGAGCTGGTGCAATGCATGCTTCGGATGCGCCGCCGGGATGAATTTCATCCGCATCAGTGCATCGCCGATGAACCCCGGCGGAATTTGCGAGCAGATTGCCAGGTCCACGCGCCGCTGAATCAGCGCCTCGTCGGTGCCGCTCAATACAGTCTCGTACAGCTCGATGCGCATGTCAGGGCGCTCCTGCGCAAACAGTTCGAAGCAACGCAGCAGCAGCCAGGTCGGAAAGATGATCTCGACCGCCAGCTTGAGTTCGCTCTCCCAGCCGGCCGCCAGATGCCGCCCGGCACCCTCGAGCGATTCAGCCTCCTCCAGCAGGCCTTTGGCGCGGCGGTAGAGAACCTCGCCGCTGCCGGTGAGCCGCGCCTTGCGGCCGTTGATCTCGAACAGTTTCACCTTCAGCAGCGCCTCGATCTTCTGCACCGCGTAGGTAATGGCGGACTGGCTCTTATGCAGACTGGCGGCGGCCTGCGCGTAGCCGCCGGCATCGACCACTGCCTGAAGCGCGCGCCATTGCTCGAGCGATATGCGTGGGGCCGATGCCATGATCAATCAGTTTCTTAGATGGATTAGAGCCAATTATTCTACTTTTTTATCTCATCAGCAAATAGTTAACTACTGGTCAGCGAATCCACCCCATTGCGCGAGGATCCAACCATGACCACGCTGCTACAGATCAACGCCAGCATCCATGCCGACCACGGCCAGTCGAGCCAACTGGCGACTAAATTCGTGCAGGCCTTTGCCGACAGCCACCCGGATGCGCGCATCGTATTGCGCGACCTGGCGAGCGACACCGTGCCGCACCTGAGCGCCGAGCGATTCGCGGCCTTCCTCAGCAAGCCGGGCGAGCGCAGCGCCGCACAAAGCGACGTGGTCGCCTACTCGGACACGCTGATCGCGGAGCTTAAGCAGGCCGACGTGATCGTGCTCGGACTGCCGATGTATAACTTCGGCGTGCCGTCGCAGCTCAAGGCATATTTCGACCATATCGCGCGCGCCGGGGAAACCTTCCGCTATACCGCCACTGGGCCGGTCGGGCTGCTGACGGGAAAGAAGGTGTATGTGTTCGCCGCCCGCGGGGGCTTGTATGCCGGCAGCGCGCTTGATACACAGACCAGCTACGTGCGCGATTTCCTGCGCTTCGTCGGCATCGAGGACATCGAGTTCGTCTACGCGGAGGGCCTGGCGATCAGTGCCGAGAGCAAGGCCAGCGCACTTGCCAGCGCCGCGGCACAGATCGAGCGCCTCGCGGCACAGATCGAGCGCCTCGCGGCATAGGAGAAGCAATGCGTACCCTGACACAGATCATCCCCTCGATGCCGACCTCGGACGGCGCCGGGGTCAAGCTGCGCCGCAGCCTTGGCAGCCAGCGCGGGTTTCAGGTCGACCCGTTCCTGATGCTCGATGAATTCTATTCGGATGATCCGAAGGACTACATCGCCGGCTTCCCCGCACACCCGCATCGCGGCTTTGAAACCGTCACCTACATGCTGGACGGGCACATGCGCCACGAGGATCACCTCGGCAATCGCGGGGACCTTTCGCCCGGCGATGTGCAATGGATGACGGCTGCGCGCGGCATCATTCATTCGGAAATGCCGCAGCAGAGCCAAGGCCGCATGCGCGGCTTTCAGCTGTGGATCAACCTGCCGGCGAACGAGAAGATGAAGCCGGCACACTATCGGGATATTCCGGCGCAGCAGATCCCGAGCGTGCGGTTGTCAACGGGCGCCAGCGTCAAGGTGATCGCCGGCACGGTGCAGCTCGACGGCCAGAGTGTCACCGGTCCGGTCAATGGCCCGGACGCGCGGCTGAGCACCGATCCGCTGTACCTGGACCTGAAGCTGCCCGCAGGCGTTGGCCTTGTCGTGCCGGTCGCTCGCGGCCATAACGCTTTTCTGTATGTCTACGAGGGCGAGGCCACGGTCGGCGAGCCGCCGAGCGCCAAGGCACTGCCCTATCGCGCCGCCGGCGTGCTCTCGGACGGTGACAGCGTGCATATCGAGGGCGGGAGCGGCGCTGTCCAACTGCTGCTGCTCGCTGCGCGGCCGCTCAGGGAGCCGGTGGTGCAGTACGGCCCATTCGTGATGAACACGCGCCAGGAGATCGAGCAGGCGGTGGAGGATTACCGCAGCGGGCGCTTTGCCGCCTAGCGATCGATCCCCTATCCGGCCGCAGCACCACCGATGCGCACCAGCCCCTCCTGCGCGGTGCTGGCGACCAGGCGGCCGTCGCGCGTGAAGATGCTGCCGCGGGAAAAACCGCGCGAACCCGCAGCGTTCGGACTGTCGTATGAGCACAGGTACCACTCGTCCACGCGCATCGGCCAATGCAGCCACATCGCATGGTCAATGCTCGCCAGGAAGCGCTTGCCGCTCATCAGCTGCTCGAGGTGCGGCAGGGTCGCGGTGGTGAGCAGGTAAAAATCCGACACATAGGCCAGCAGGCAGCGATGCAGCACATCGTCATCGGGCAGCCGATCGATCGCGCGCATCCAGATGTGCTGCAGCGGCGGCATGTTGACCGGGTGCGTCGGGTCGGCCCGCTCCACCATTCGAAATTCAAACGGCCGGGCCGAGGCATACAGCCGGCGAGTCTTCTCCGGCATCGCCTCGAGCGCGGCCTTCGGCACCGGGTCGGATTCCCGGAGCGATTCCGGCGGCGGCACGTCTGGCATCGCTATCTGATGCTCTACACCGGGCTGCGACACCTGAAACGACGCCGACATGTGAAAGATCTGCTCGCCGTGCTGAATCGCGGTGACACGCCGGCTGGTGAAGCTGGCGCCGTCGCGGCTGCGGTCGACGAAGTAGACGATCGGGGCGTTGAAATCTCCGCGCCTGAGAAAATAGGCATGTAATGAATGCGCCACCCGGTCGGGTTCCACGGTACCGTACGCGGCCCGCAGGCCCTGCCCCAGTACCTGGCCGCCGAAAACCTGCGGACTGCCGATGTCGCGGCTCACGCCGCGGAACAGGTTGATCTCGAGCCGTTCGAGTTCCAGCAGGCGCAGCAGCTCGGCGAGACTGGGATGCATCAGGCGGTCGCGACGCCCAGGCGCTTCTGCATGGCCGGACTGGTGGTGGTGTACTGCAGGAACTGCTTCTTGGCCGGATACAGGTGGTGCTGGATCGCGAACGCCGCCAGTGCCGCTTCGTGGAAACCCGACAGGATCAGCTTCTTCTTGCCCGGATAGGTATTGATGTCGCCGATGGCAAACACGCCCGGGATATTCGACTCAAACTTCTCGGTGTCCACCCTGATGGCGCGCTTGTCGAGATTGAGGCCCCATTCGGCGATCGGCCCGAGCTTCGGCGCCAATCCGAAGAACACCAGCAGGTGCTCGGCATCAAGCCGATGCAGCTCACCGCTCGCATCCTTCACCTGTACGCCGGTGAGCGCAGCGTCCCTGCTGTGCACTGAATGCGCCAGGCCCTCGATGAAACGCAGCTTGCCGGCGGCCTGAAGTTCGCGCAGCTGCGCGACCGTGGCGGGCGCGCCGCGAAATTCGGCCCGACGATGCACCAGTGCGAGGCTCGACGCCTTCGGCGCCAGCGCCAGCGCCCAGTCGAGCGCCGAATCGCCACCGCCAAATATGACCAGGTTACGGCCGTGGAAGTCAGCAACGTTCTTGATCTTGTAGTGGATTTGCTTGCCTTCGAACAACTCGACGCCTTCCAGGGCCAGGCGACGGGGCTGGAACGAACCGACACCCCCGGCAATCACCACCGCACCGGCATCGAATACCGTGCCGGCAGCGGTCACAACGCGGAACCGGCCGTTGTCCTGGCGGTTGAGCTGCACCGCTTCCTCGCCCAGGTGCAACCCGGCAGCGAAGGGTTTGATCTGCTGCAGCAGGCGATCGACCAGCTCCTGTGCACCGCAGATCGGCAGCGCAGGTATGTCGTAGATCGGCTTGTCCGGATACAGCTCGGTGCACTGACCGCCCGCCTGTTTCAGCGTGTCGACCACGTGCGACTTGATGCCGAGCAAACCGAGTTCAAATACCTGAAACAGGCCGGCCGGACCCGCGCCGATGATGACCACTTCCGTGGTGATGTCGTTGTCGCTCAATGGGATACGCTCGCAGATTGGATGAAGCCGCGAAATTCTAGCGACGCGGCTGCGCGCAGGGCAATCAAAAACCGATTTTGGGACAATCGGCCTTAAGCTTATAGTCTGCCAAACTGGAGGAGAGACCGATATGGGCAGCAATTCCGATCTGCATCGCCGTCGCGCCGCCGCGGTGCCACGAGGTGTGGCCAACTCGCTGAGCGTTTACGTTGATCATGCGAAGAACGCCGAGCTCTGGGACGTCGAGGGACGTCGCTACATTGATTTCGCCAGCGGCATCTCGGTGCTCAACACCGGCCACCTGCATCCACGCGTAGTCGCAGCCGTGCAGCAGCAGTTGCAGCAGGTGGCGCATGCCTGCTTCCAGGTGACCCCGTATGAGGGTTATGTCGCACTGGCCGAGCGGCTCAACGCGCTCGCGCCCGGTTCGACTCCAAAGAAGACCATCCTGTTCTCGACCGGGGCCGAGGCGGTCGAGAATGCGCTGAAGATCGCCCGCTACCACACGCGCCGTGCGGCCGTCATCGCCTTCAGCGGCAGCTTTCATGGCCGGACGCTCGCCACCATGACCCTGACCGGCAAGGTGCAGCCGTACAAGGCCGGTTTCGGCCCGCTGCTGCCGGAGGTGTTTCACGTACCATTTCCAATGGCCTATCACGAGGTGACGCCGCAGCTTTGCCTGGCCGCGATCGAGCAGCTATTCAAGGCCGACGTGGATCCCGCGCGCGTCGCCGCCATCATCATCGAGCCGGTGCTCGGCGAAGGCGGCTTCTACGCGGCGCCGCCGGAATTCCTGCGCAGCCTGCGCGCGCTGTGCGACCGCCACGGCATGCTGCTGATCGCCGATGAGATCCAGTCCGGCGTTGCCCGTACCGGGCGCATGTTTGCAATCGAGCATTCCGGTGTCGAACCGGACCTGATGACGGTCGCCAAGAGCATCGCCGGCGGATTGCCGCTATCGGCGGTCACCGGCAAGGCCGAGATCATGGATGCGCCGCCACCGGGCGGACTCGGCGGCACCTACGCAGGATCGCCGCTGGCCTGCGCCGCAGCCCTGGCAGTGCTGGACGTGATCGCCGAGGAGCACCTGATCGATCGCGCGCAGCAGCTCGGGGTTAAGCTGAGCGCGCGCCTGAAGACGCTGCAGGCCAGGCACAGTGCGATCGGCGAGGTGCGCGGCCTCGGCGCCATGGTCGCGATCGAGCTGGTGAAGAATGGCAGCCCCGAACAGCCCGATGCGGACCTGACGCGTGCGCTGGTGCAGGCCGCTGCGCGTCAGGGCCTGATCATCCTGTCGTGCGGCGTCTATGGAAACGTGATCCGTTTCCTCGCACCATTGACGATCAGCGACGCGCTGCTCGGCGAAGGCCTCGATCGGCTCGAGGCGGCGTTCAGTGAAGTCACTGCGGCACCGATCGCTGCCACCGCCTGAGCCAGTAGGTAGAGCGGATGAATCGCTGATACCTGGAGGCGCTGTCAGGTCATGAGCGTTTTTTTAATTATCAAAAAAACGCTCATGACCTGACAGCGCCTCAAGTGAGTTCCGATCAGCCGGCTCTATCTCTAGGCTCTGCCGGCATTCGCGTCGGTCGGCGCATGAAAGTATTCGCTCTCCGCCGCCAGTTGGTCGATCAACCGTTTGAGCTCGGCCATGCGCGCCTCTGCGGTGCTGATCGGCACGCAGTCCTCGCAGCGTGGATCGCCGCACGGCTGGCGTGAGTACAGCCAGTACTGCACTGCACCGGCCAGCAATCCGTCAGCGATGTCCCAGAGATCGGCTTCCTTGTCCTTGCCTGCGAGTCGATTGCCGAGATCGACCGCTTTGGAGAACGCGGCATCGAAGGTATCAGCGGCTTCTTCCATAAGTGCCTCTATTGTACCGCGTCCGCAGGTCAGCGATAGCCGCGCGCCTGCAGGGCGAACAGCTGAGCATAATGACCGGCGTCGGCCATGAGCTGCTCGTGGCTGCCCTTTTCGATGATCCGGCCGCGATCGAGCACGGCGATCTGATCGGCCATGCGTACCGTGGAGAAGCGGTGCGATATCAGGATGGTGATGCGATCGCGCGCCAGTGTGCGAAAATGCTCGAATATCTCCGCCTCGGCGCGCGCGTCCATGGCTGCGGTCGGCTCATCGAGCACCAGAATATCCGCGTCAGTTCGCATGAATGCGCGCGCCAGCGCGATCTTCTGCCACTGGCCACCGGATAGTTCCTGGCCGTCCTTGAACCATTTGCCGAGCTGCGTCTGGTAGCGTGCCGGCAATTGCTCGATGAAGTCCGCGGCGCGCCCCTTCTCGGCCGCCTCGTGCCAGCGTTCCTGGTCTTCGAAGTAGCGCTCGTCGCCGGCGCCGACATTCTCGCCCACCAGCATCTGGTAGCGCGTGAAGTCCTGAAAGATCACCCCGATACGCGCCCGCAGTGCTTCCTCGCTCCACTGCGGCAGCGCCAGCCCATCGACCAGGATGCGGCCGGAATCGGGCCGGTATAGCCGCGTCAGCAGCTTGATCAGCGTAGTCTTGCCCGAACCGTTCTCTCCCACCAGCGCCAGGCTGCTGCCGGGCTGCAGGTGCAGATCGATATCGATCAGCGCCGGCTCCGCGGCGCCCGGATAGGTAAAATTCACATTCTCGAAGCGCACCCCGTCGGACGGATTCGGTCCGCGCGGTGCACTGCCACCCGATGGGGCCACAGGTGTCTCGAGATACTCGTACAGCGTCGACAGATATAAATTATCCTCGTACATGCCGCCGACCGCGGACAGGATCGCCGTCACGGCGCCCTGCCCCTGGCGAAACAGCAGCAGATACATCGTCATCTGTCCGAGCGTAATGCTGGCGCGGATGGTCGACAGCGCAATCCAGGCGTAGGCGCCGTACAGTGTGGATGTCGCCAGCAGGCTCAGGCCGAAGCCCCAGCTGTCGCGCCGGATCGACAGTGCACGATCCTCGCGATACAGCCGGGTGAAGATGTCGCGATAGCGCTGCAACAGCCTTGGGCCCAGCCCGAACAGCTTGACCTCCTTGGCATGGTCCTCGCGCGCCAGCACCGTCTCCAGATACGTTTGCATGCGCGTTTCCGGCGAGCGCCAGCGGAACAAGCGGAACGCATCCCCCGAGAACTTCGCCTCCGCGACAAATGCCGGCAGGCCGGCGACCAGCAGCACCAGCATCGTCCAGGGTGAGAAGCGCACCAGCAGCGCGGCATAGCTCAACAGCGAAATGGCGTTCTGCGTCAGGCCAAAGGTGCGCATCACCAGGCTCAACGGCCGGCTCGAGGCCTCGCGGCGCGCGCGCGTGAGCTTGTCGTAGAACTCGGAATCCTCGAAATGCCTGAGTTCGAGCGTGAGTGCTTTCTCGAGGATCATCACATTCACGCGCTGGCCGAGCTGGGCGCGCAGCAGCGCCTGGCACAGCGACAGTCCGCGTTGCGCGCCGGCGACGCCCGCCACCAGGCAGCCCTCCAGCAGCACCAGTCGCAGCACTCGCGCGGCGTTGTGGCCGACCGCGTTGCGGGCATAGACCACGGCGTCGACGATCTGCGCTCCGATCCAGGCAACCCCAGCCGGCAGCAGGCCGGCAGCCAGCGTCAGCAACGCCATCGCCAGCAGCAACGTGCGATTGGTTTCCCAGACCAGCTGTATCGCGCGCCGGCTGTAGCGGAACACGCCAAAGAATCCCAGCAGCACGTCGCGCCGGCCGGCCGCTGCGGAGGCGGCGGCGAGCGTCGCGCGCGCGCCGTGCGGGTTCACGCCGTCAATAGCGCCGCCACCGGTTCGGGTTCGTAGCCGAGATTGGGCGCAAGCCAGCGCTCGACCTCCTCCACGCTCATCTCCTTGCGCCGTGCGTAATCCTCGACCTGGTCACGATCAATGCGACCGACTGCAAGATAGCGCGATTGCGGGTGCGAGAAATACCAGCCGCTGACCGCCGCGGTCGGATACATTGCGAACGATTCGGTCAGCGCGATGCCGGCGTTGCGATCCACATCGAGCAGCCGCCACAGGATCGCCTTCTCGGTGTGATCCGGGCAGGCCGGATAGCCCGGTGCCGGCCGGATGCCGCGGTATTCCTCGCGGATCAGCTGCTCGTTGCCGAGCTTCTCGTCCGGCGCGTAGCCCCAGAACTCGCGCCGCACGCGCTCGTGCAGCCGCTCGGCGAAGGCTTCCGCCAGCCGGTCGGCCAGCACCTTGAGCGTGATGCTCGAGTAGTCGTCATGCGCGGCCTCGAAGCGCCGCAGATGCGGCTCGATGCCGATGCCGGCGGTGAGCGCGAAGGCGCCAAAGTAATCGCGCACGCCGCTGCCCTTGGGGGCGATGAAGTCGGCCAGCGCACCGTGCGGCTTGCCTTCCGGCAGATCCTTCTGCTGGCGCAGGAAGTGCACGCGATCCAGCACCTGCGTGCGCGCATCGTCGGCGTACAATTCGACGTCCTCGTCGATTGAATTGGCCGGAAAGAAGCCGATCACGGCGCGCGCCTGCAGCCAGCCTTCGCGTATCACGGTGCGCAGCATCTTGCGGGCGTCGGCGTACAGGCTGCTGGCTTGTTCGCCGAACTGCGCGTCGGTGAGGATATCCGGAAACTTGCCGCGCATTTCCCAGGCCTGGAAGAACGGCGTCCAGTCGATGTAGCGCGCCAGCTCCTCGATCGAATAGTTTTCGAACGTGCGGATCCCGAGCATGCGCGGCACCGGGGCGGCATACGCCGGCCAGTCGATGCGGGTGCGATTGGCGCGCGCCTGCGCCAGCGTGAGCTGCGGCGACTTGGTGCGCCGTGCGCCGTGCTGGGTGCGTCGCAGCCCATGCTCCGACTTGATGCGCGCGGTGTACGCCGTGCGGGTCGCAGGCGTCACCAGCTGCTGGCACACGCCGACCGAACGCGAAGCATCCTTGACGTACACCACCGGGCCCTGGTACTGCGGGTCGATGCGCACCGAGGTATGTGCCGGCGATGTGGTGGCACCGCCGATCAGCAGCGGCAGCGTGAACCCCTGGCGCTGCATTTCCTTCGCGACGTGCACCATCTCATCGAGCGATGGCGTGATCAGTCCCGACAATCCGATCATGTCGGCGCCCTTGTCGCGCGCGGTGGCGAGGATCTTCTCGCACGACACCATCACGCCCAGGTCGATCACGTCGAAATTGTTGCACTGGAGCACCACGCCGACGATGTTCTTGCCAATGTCGTGCACGTCGCCCTTCACGGTCGCCATCACGATCAGCCCGTTGCTGCGGTGCACGCCGCCGCCGGCCGCCTTCTCTTTCTCTATATAGGGAATCAGGTGCGCGACCGCCTTTTTCATCACGCGCGCGGACTTGACCACCTGCGGCAGGAACATCTTGCCGGCACCGAACAGGTCGCCCACCACGTTCATGCCGTCCATCAGCGGACCTTCGATCACCTGCAATGGGCGATCGAATTGGCTGCGCGCCTCTTCGGTATCGGTAATGACGAACTCGTCGATGCCGCGCACCAACGCGTGCTCGAGACGCTTGGCTACCGGCCAGTTGCGCCAGGCCAGATCCTCCGCGCGCTTGGTCCCGGCCTCGCCGTGATAGCGCGCCGCGATCTCCAGCAGCCGCTCGGTCGCATCCTCGCGCCGGTTCAGGATGACGTCTTCGACCCGCTCGCGCAGCTCCGGCTCGATCTCCTCGTAGATCGCGAGCTGGCCGGCGTTGACGATGCCCATGCTCATGCCGGCGCGGATCGCATGGTAGAGAAACACCGAGTGCATCGCCTCGCGCACCGGCTCATTTCCGCGAAAAGAGAACGAGACATTGCTGACGCCGCCGCTGATCAGCGCATGCGGGCAGCGCTCGCGAATCAGCGCCGTGGCTTCGATGAAGTCGCGCGCGTAGCCGTTGTGCTGCTCGATGCCGGTGGCGACCGCGAAGATGTTCGGATCGAAAATGATATCTTCCGGCGGGAACCCGACCTGTTCGGTCAGCAGCTTGTAGGAGCGCTCGCAGATCGACACCTTGCGCTCCACGGTGTCGGCCTGGCCCTGCTGGTCGAATGCCATCACCACCACCGCCGCACCATAGGCGCGTACCTTGCGGGCGTGCTCGAGGAAGGCCGCCTCGCCCTCCTTCATGCTGATTGAATTGACGATGCCCTTGCCCTGCAGACACTTCAGCCCGGCTTCGATCACCGACCACTTCGAGGAGTCGATCATGACCGGCACCCGGGCAATGTCCGGCTCGGATGCGATCAGATTCAAGAAGCGCACCATCGCAGCTTCCGAATCGAGCATGCCCTCGTCCATGTTGACGTCGATGATCTGCGCGCCGCTGATGACCTGGGTACGCGCGACATCGAGCGCACCGTCATAGTCATCAGCTTCGATCAGGCGGCGGAACTTGGCCGAGCCGGTGACATTGGTGCGCTCACCGACGTTGACGAACAGGCTGTCCGATCCGATGTCGAGCGGCTCCAGCCCCGACAGGCGGCAACGCGCACTCAGCCGCGGCGGCACGCGCGTCGGCAGGCTGGCCACCGCCTCGCGGATATGGGCGATGTGATCGGCAGTGGTGCCGCAGCAGCCGCCGACGATATTGACAAGACCGGCTTCCGCGAACTCGCGCACCAGCGACGCCGTCTCGCAGGCCTGCTCGTCGTACTCGCCGAAGGCGTTGGGCAGGCCGGCATTCGGATAGGCGCAGATGGCGACGTCGGCGATGCGCGAGAAGTCCTCGACATACGGGCGTAGCTGCTTCGCCCCGAGCGCGCAGTTGAGTCCGACCACGGTCGGCTGCGAGTGGCGGATCGAATTCCAGAAGGCCTCGACCGTCTGGCCCGACAGCGTGCGGCCGGAAGCGTCGGTGATGGTCCCGGAGATCATGATCGGCAGATCGACCGACAGCTCGCGCATGGTTCGGCGCACGGCGAACAGCGCCGCCTTGGCATTGAGCGTGTCGAATATGGTCTCGAGCAGGATCAAGTCGGCGCCGCCTTCAATCAACGCTGCGGCCGCCTCACTGTAGGTCGCCACCAGCTGATCGAAATTGATGTTGCGAAAGCCCGGATCATTGACCCGCGGCGAAAGCGAGGCGGTGCGATTGGTCGGACCGATCGCGCCGGCGACGAAGCGCGGCCGGCCGGTGCGTTCGGTGTACTGATCGGCGACTTCGCGCGCCAGGCGCGCCGCCGTCCGGTTGAGTTCGACCACGATGCCTTCCATGCGGTAGTCGCCCTGCGCGGGCGCGCTGGAATTGAAGGTATTGGTCTCGATGATATCGGCGCCGGCTTCCAGGTACTTGCCATGGATCTCGCGGATCAGCGCCGGCTGCGTCAGCGTCAACAGGTCGTTGTTGCCCTTCAGATCGCTCGGCCAGTCGTGAAAGCGCTGGCCGCGGTAGGCTGCCTCATCGGGGGCATAGCCTTGAATCATCGTGCCCATGGCCCCGTCGAGCACCAGGATGCGCTCGGTCAGCAGGCGTTTGAATTCGTGAATGCGTCGTTCGCGACTCATGCGCTTTGCTCCAACCGCGCTGCCGGTGGTTCCGCCTGCGCCGGGCGTACCCCGAGCGCGTGGCAGATCGCATAGGTCAGGTCGGCACGATTCAAGGTATAAAAATGAAACTCATCGACGCCCTCACGCGACAGCGCCTCGACCTGCTCGATCGCGAACGCCGCGGCGATCATGCGGCGCGTGTCGGCATCGTCGTCCAGGCCGCTGAAGCGCAGCCGCAGCCAGTCCGGCACCGACGCGCCGCAGCGCTCGGCGAAGCGCAGCATCTGCGGGAAGCGGGTGATTGGCAGGATGCCCGGCACCAGGCTGGCGTTGATGCCGGCGGCCGCACAGCGATCGCGAAAGCGCAGGAATATGCCGGGCTCGAAGAAGAACTGCGAAATCGCACGATCGGCGCCGGCGTCCAGCTTGGCCTTCAGATTATCCAGGTCGAACGCCGCGCTCGGCGCCTCCGGATGACCTTCCGGGTAGGCGGCAACCGAGATCTCGAAGTTGGCCACGCTGCGCAGGCCGCGCACCAGATCGACCGCGTAGGCAAAGCCGCCCGGATACGGCTGATAGCCGCCGCTGCCCTGCGGCGCATCGCCGCGCAGTGCGACGATGTGGCGCACGCCGGTGTGCCAGTAGCCGCGGGCGATTTCCAGCACATGCGCGCGATCCATGCCGACGCAGGTCAGATGTGCCGCCGGGGTAAGCAGCGTTTCCCTCACGACCCGGGTGACCACGTTGTGGGTGCGTTCACGGGTGGAGCCGTCGGCCCCATAGGTCACTGAGACGAACCGGGGCCGCAGCGGTGCCAGGCGCTGAATCGACTGCCACAGCGTCTGCTCCATCTTCTCGTCGCCGGGCGGGAAGAACTCGAACGATACCTGCACCGGGTGCGCGATCATGCTCAGGCTGTCGCCGACCCGGCCGACCAGAGATGCGCTTTTCATGCGGGACCTGCCAGCTGTTGTGGGTCATTGAGTTGCGATGGGCGCTGGCGACCGTGCGCGAGCGCTACGATGAAGTGCCGGCCGGCCAGATCGCACGGCCGCATGCGCTCGGGATTCATGCCGGCCGCCGCGAACCAGCGCCGCAGCTGCGCCAGCGGGTTGTCGGCCGCGCGCGCATCGATCTGGTCGAAGTCCTCGACCACGATCAACCGGCCATCGGGCCGCAGGGTACGTGCCGCCTCGGCAAGCGCCGCCGCTGGACGCTCGGCCGCTGCCAGTACGCGGTCGATCGACACGGTGTCGAAGCTGGCATTCTCGTACGGCAGACTGTACATGTCGCCGCGGCGCAATTCGCAGTGCGACAGGCCGGCGCCATGCACGCGGGTACGCGCCAGCCGCAGTGCCGGTGCCGAGATATCCACCCCGACCGCGCGCCGGGCGCGCGGCCCGAGGATCGCGAGCATCAGCCCCGATCCGGTTCCGATATCGAGCAGCTCGCCGACCGGTACCGGACCCAGCTCCTCGAGCAACAGGCTCGACAGCTCCTCGCCTGACCAGGGCTGCGACTGCGACGCTGCAGCGTCGGCCGCGCCGCCGGCAAATCCCCCCATGGCAGCGGATGCATCCGTATCGGCGGTGTCGGTCGCCCGCAGTTGCCGCGCTGCAACGCGCGCGCGGTCGCCGACCACCTTCACCGCACGCTCCCGATCGCGCCTGAGCACCTGGGCATCAGGATCGGCCATCGCGAGCAGCTGTCGCTGCCACTCGAGATAGCGGCCATTGCTGGTAGCGCGGTAATAAACGCACTGCTGTTCGCGAAACCGATCCAAAAAACCGGCCTCAGTTAGCAGACGCAGGTGGCGCGATATGCGAGGCTGGCTTTGATCGAGCACCGCGGCCAGTTCTCCGACGGTGTATTCCGCCTGGCTGAGCAGAAACAGCAGCCGCAGCCGGGTGGGTTCGGCAGCACTCTTGAGTGCCCGCACGACCTGGCCAATATCCTCGCTGGCTGTCGAGCCTTTAAACATATTCCTTCAACATATAAACATATCTTTATATACGATAAAATATTGTATCAGCCGCGAAGGCCTTCTGCTACCCTCGACGCCCTTTTGGCATCCAGTTCCGAGACTTAGGTCCGCTTTTTGGCCTCCTATACCGATCCTCGCACCATGCAACGTCCCATTCGAAACATCGCCATCATTGCCCACGTCGATCACGGCAAGACCACGCTGGTCGATTGCCTGCTGAAGCAATCAGGAACCTTCGCCGCACACGAAAAGATGGGCGATCGAATCATGGATTCGAATGCGATCGAGCGTGAGCGCGGCATCACCATCCTTGCCAAGAACTGCGCGATCGAATACGGCGGCACGCGCATCAATATCGTCGACACGCCCGGGCACGCCGATTTCGGCGGCGAGGTCGAGCGCGTGCTGTCGATGGTCGACGGCGTGCTGCTGCTGGTCGATGCAGTGGAAGGCCCGATGCCTCAGACCCGCTTCGTCACCCGCAAGGCGCTGGCGCTAGGGCACAAGGCGATCGTGGTGGTCAACAAGATCGACCGACCCGGCGCGCGCCCGGGCTGGGTTGTCGTCCAGACTTTCGAGCTGTTCGACAAGCTCGGCGCCACCGACGAGCAACTGGATTTCCCGGTCATCTACGCCTCGGCACTGCAGGGCTGGGCCAGCACCGACATGACGCGCCGCGACCCGGACATGTCGGCGCTGTTCGAAGCAATACTTCAGTACGTGCCGCCGCCGCCGACAGAGATCGAGGCGCCGCTGCAGCTGCAGATCTCGACTCTGGACTACAACTCCTATGTGGGCCGCATCGGCATCGGCCGCATCCGCCGCGGTACCCTGCGTGCCGGACGCAACGTCGTTCTGCGCTATGGCGATGAGGAACGCGGCAGCGCCAAGATCGCCCAGGTGCTGACCTTCACCGGACTGCAGCGCTCGTCGGTGGAGGAAGCCGCCGCCGGCGATATCGTCGCTGTCACCGGCATTGAGGACATCAATATCGGGATCACCATCTGCGATCCGCTGCAGCCGGAAGGCCTGCCGCCGATCCAGGTGGACGAGCCGACGCTGGCGATGACCTTCCAGGTCAACACCTCGCCGCTGGCCGGACGCGAAGGCAAATTCGTCACCAGCCGCCAGATCCGGGAGCGCCTGTACCGCGAACTGCAGAGCAACGTCGCACTGCGAGTCGAGGACACCGCCGATGCCGACGCCTTCCGCGTGCTCGGCCGTGGCGAGCTGCATCTGACGATCCTGATCGAGAACATGCGGCGCGAAGGCTATGAGGTTGCGGTCGGCAAGCCGCAGGTGCTCAAGAAAATCGTCGACGGCCAGGTGCTCGAGCCGTTCGAGGCCCTGACGGTCGATATCGACGAGGTCCATCAGGGCGGCGTCATGGAGGCCCTGGGCGCCCGGCGTGCCGAACTGACCGATATGGCGATCGACGGCAACGCGCGTGCGCGGCTCGAATACCGCGTGCCGGCGCGCGGCCTGATCGGCTTTGTAGGTGAGTTCATGACACTGACTCGCGGCAACGGTCTGATGAGCCATATCTTCGACGGTTATTCCGTCGTCAAGGGCGATATCCCGGACCGGCGCAACGGCGTGCTGATCAGCAATGAGGACGGCGAGGCGGTCGCCTACGCGCTGTTCGCGCTGCAGGAGCGCGGCCGGATGTTCGTCAGTCCCGGTGAACGGCTGTATGAAGGTATGATCATCGGCATCCACAGCCGCGACAACGACCTGGTCGTCAACCCGATCAAGACCAAGAAACTGACCAATATCCGTGCCGCCGGCAAGGACGAGGCGATCGTGCTGACGCCCCCGATCCCGCTGACGCTCGAATACGCGGTCGAATTCATCGCCGAGGACGAGCTGGTCGAGGTCACCCCGCAGAGCATCCGCCTGCGCAAGCGATACCTCAAGGCCCACGATCGCAAGCGCGCGGCACGCGAAGAGACGCTGTCGGTCTGAAGGCTCGGGCCACCTAACCGCGCTGCCCGGGCCGCGGCGCTCGCCCCACCGCTAAGCAGCACCGCGTCCGGCAACGAGCTGGCTCGAGATGCGAGTCACGTGCTCACCCTGAAAGCGGCACATGTCCAGTTCTAGCGCCGTAGGCATGCGCAGCTCAGACCCGGCACCGGTCACGCAGCTGGCGCCGTAGGGGGTACCCCCAGTCACCTCGCGCATGGTCGTGAGATCCTGGAACGTGTAAGGCAATCCGACAATGATCATTCCGTGATGCAGTAGCGTCGAATGAAACGACGTAATGGTGGTTTCCTGTCCGCCATGTTGACTGGCAGTGCTGCAGAAGACGCTACCCACCTTTCCCACCAGCGCGCCCCGACCCCACAGGGCGCCGGTCTGGTCCATGAAGTTCCTCATCTGCGCGGCCATGTTTCCGAAGCGCGTCGGCGTGCCGAAGATGATGCCATCGTACTGCTCGAGCTCATCGGGCACGGCTACGGCTGCCGGTTGATCGAGCTGGAATCCCGACGCCCTGCAGATATCCGCTGGCACAAGTTCAGGCACCCGCTTGACCACCACGCGCGTCATCGGAACACGGGTCGCACCCTCGGCCTGGGCGCGCGCCATGATCTCGATGTGTCCGTAGCTGCTGTAATAGAGAACGAGAATACTTGCCATGGAAGCTTGCCGGTCTAAAGCGGTGCCGCGGCATGACGCCTGAAAAACGCCCGCACCAGATCGTGGTATGCAATGTGATTATCGAGATTGGGCAGGTGACCGGCATCGGCAACCACGGCACGCTCGGCGCAGGAAAAGCGATGTGCCAGAGCATCTGCGGCCTGCACCCGGTCCTCGAGGTCATACTCGCCGGTGATCACCAACACTGGGGTCGCGATGGATTCGGGTTGCACGCGAGCAGCGGCCGGGCCGCCATCTGCCGCGTCCTCCAGCAAATCGTATCCCGGATAGCGCCGGATGATTGCATTGAGCAACTGGCGTGCGTTGGGCTCGGCGGTTCGCAATCGGATCAGCGGGTGCGTGGCCCATTCGCGGCGAAAGGCATCCATGCCTCGCGTGCGCGCCAGGGCGCTGTAGCGCGCCAGCGGTATGTCGCCTTCGCCGGCGTGAGCGTCGGAAATTGGGCCGCGCTCGGGATCCGGGGGACCATCGAGGACCATGCACGAAATTCTGCTGCCGGCGGCCGTCGCGAACCCCAGTACCGCGCGCGTGCCCTGCGACATGCCGAGCAGCGCCGCGCGTCCGAGCGCAAGGTGGCGCCACAGCGCGTCCAGGTCGCAGATATCGCGCTCGAGGGACGGCCGGCCGGAAGACAAACCGAAACCCCTTCGGTCGAGGCGCACCACCCGAAACTCGTCGCACAGCGCGACCGCCAGCGCATTCCACATCTCCAGATCGAGCGCCCAGCCGTGCACCAGCAGCACTGCGGGACCATGGCCCTCATCGCGGTAGCGCAGCTGCGCGCCATCGACGGCGAAATAGCGGTCGGTCGGGCTTGCTTGCATGCTGAAGGGCGGCGGATCTGCGACGGCGGGCAGCACAGGAATCCTTCGCAAAGCGAAAAAGTTTTCGCTTTCAGGCTACAGCCCGACCGCAGCAACGTCAAGCTAGTGTCTTGGGCCGGTACAGCTTGCACTCTCGGCCGCGCGCCGTGTGCGTCAGATCTGGGCGCTCAATGACAGCCAGGGAGCGGTGGCGAGGTCGGCGGAGATCTGCTGGCTGACCTGCTGCAGCATCTTCAGCCGCTCGCGCACCAGCTTGGCCTTGCTGATCCGACGCGAGTGGCTGGAGGTATTGAGCGCTGCCACGACTCTACCCTGCTGATCGAACACCGGCACCGCCAGCGCGATCACGCCGTAGGCCAGTTCGTCTTCAACGGCCGAATAGCCGTTGCGTCGGGTACTGTCGATGAGTTGCACCAGGCGGTCCGGATCGGTCACGGTCCGGTCCGTCAGTGCTGCAAGCGTAGCGCTCTGGAAGTAGCGCTGCAGGCGCTCGGCGCTCACACCCGCCAGCAGCACGCGCCCGGTAGAGGTCGCGTGCGCCGGGAAACGACTGCCGACATGCGCCTCCAGGCGCACCAAGGTGCGCACCGATGCGCGCGCGACGTACACGATCTCGACCCCATCCAGCACGCACAGCGCCGCCGAATCCGACGTGCTGCCCGCCAGCTCTTCCAGGTGCGTGCGGGTGAGGTGCTCGATATTCATCGACTCCAGATACGCGGCGCCAAGCTCGAGCACCTTCGGCCGCAGCAGGAAGTTGCGGCCGTTGCGCGTGATGTAGCCCAGTTCCTCCAGCGTCAGCAGACAACGTCGAGCGGTGGCCGCCGGAATTCCGGCGCTGCGCGCAATGTCGCTGAGCGTCAGTGCCGCGTGGTCGCTGGAAAATGCACGGATCACTGCCAGTCCCTTCGACAGCCCCCCCATGGTCTCGCGATGCGGCGCCGGATTTTTCTTCGCTGGTGCCATTCACCGAGTCTATTTCGATATCCGAAAAACGGGTAGTAGCCGCCCATGCTGCTTGACGTGGCCGCGCAGCCGAGTTCAATATGTTTCTCATATCGAAGTATATTTCGATATACGAAATATTCCAAAGGGGGGCTCGGTGAAGATCGGCCGACAGGATCAGCGCAGTTCCGCGATCTCGACCTCGAACCAGGACACCATCCTGGTTCGCGGCCACGATCTGGCCGCTGAATTGATCGGCGGCATAGGCTTCACCGAGCACTTCTGGCTGCTGCTCACCGGTGTGATGCCCTCGCCCGCACAGCGGCGCGTACTGGATGCGACGCTGGTCGCGATCGCTGAGCACGGGCTGGTGCCGAGCGTGCAGGCGAGCCGCATGACGCTCGCGGCGGCGCCCGAGGCGCTGCAGGGTGCGGTGGCCGCCGGCATCCTCGGCTGCGGTTCGGTGGTGCTTGGTTCCGCCGAAGCTGCCGGCAAGCTGTTCACGCGGATTGCGGCGCAGGTTGCCGACGGCACGGCTGTCGAGGCCGCCGCCGCCAGCATCGTGCGTGACTACCGCGCCGCCCATCGCGCGATCCCGGGCTACGGCCATCCGCTGCACAGGCAATCCGATCCGCGCGCGCTGCGTCTGTTCCAGGTGGCGAGCGAGGCCGGATCATCCGGCGTCCACGCCGGGATCGCGCACACGCTCGAGCGCCTGCTGCCGGAACTCATCGGTCGTGCGCTGGCGCTGAATGTCTCCGGCGCGATCCCCGCGGTGTTGCTGGACGTGGGCTATCCGCTGCTGGCCCTGAAGGGAGTGCCGATCCTGGCGCGCACGGCGAGCCTGATCGCGCACCTGCTCGAGGAGCAGCAACGGCCGATCGGCTTCGTGCTGTCGCATGCCGCGGCCCAGGCGATCGACTACGACGGCGCAGCGCCGGCCGGCTTCACGGCCAGCGACGATGAATAGCCGGCGCGGGACGTACGCATGATCGACGCCCTTGGCGGCATACGCGTGGTTGAACAGGGCACGTTCATCACCGGTCCGTGCGCCGGCATGATGCTCGCGGACCTGGGCGCCGACGTGATCAAGGTCGAAAGCCCGGAAGGCGATCCGTATCGCAGCTACCAGGGCGGCAACTACTCGCCGCATTTCCAGGCCTACAACCGCAACAAACGCAGTCTCGCGCTCGACCTTAAGTCGGCGCTGGACCGCGAACTGTTCGACCAGCTGATTCGCGAAGCCGATGTGTTCATCCAGAACTTTCGGCCCGGCACCGCCGAGCGCCTGGGCACCGGCGCGGCGCGCTTGCGGCAGATCAACCCGCGCCTGGTCTACTGCTCCATCAGCGGCTTTGGCTCCAGCGGCCCGTACACCGACCGGCCGAGCTACGACTCGGTGGCGCAGGCGCTGAGCGGATTTCTGAGCGTGGTGGTGGACTACCGGCGACCGCAGTTCCTGGGCCCGGCGCTGGCCGACGCGATCACCGGACTGTATGCGAGCTACGGCATTCTCGCCGCACTGGTGCAGCGCGGCCGAAATGCGCGCGGCGCGCTGGTCGAGGTGTCAATGCTCGAGGCCATGGCGCACTTTGCGGTGGAGCCGTTCGCGTCGTTCTTCGCGCTCGGCCAGACGCCGACCTCAGCCGATCGCCCGCGGCTGGCGCAGGCGTACATCCTGCACACCGCCGATGAGCGGCTGATCGCAATTCACCTGTCGTCGCTGGAGAAGTTCTGGCAGGGACTGGTGGCGGCGCTCGACGCCCCCGAACTGACCACCGATCCGCGATTCGATACCCGCCTGGCTCGCATCGACGCGTACGAGTCACTGCGGCTGGAACTGGACGATCGCTTCGCACGCCAGCCGCTCGCCCACTGGGTGCAGCGGCTGCAGGCCAACGACGTGCCGTACGCGCCCATCAACCGCATCGATGACGTGGTCGACGACCCGCAGGTGAAACACCTCGGGCTCGTGGTACCGGTCGAGTCATCGCACGGCGCCAGGCATGCGGTGCGGCCCGCGGTGCAGTTTGGCGGCGAACGCGCCCGTTCGGTGCTCGCTGCGCCGCTGCTTGACGAACACGGTGCGGCCATCCGCGCCGAACTCGCCAGCGGTCTGGCCTGGCCCAGCCCGAGCCGCGGCGTGGCCGCCGGCGTCGATTGAGGCAAGCATGCTGTTTCCGACGACATTGGTAGGAAGCTATCCGCAGCCGGACTGGCTGATCGACCGCAACAAGCTCGCGGCAAGATTCCCGCCGCGCGTGCGCGCGCGCGAGCTGTGGCGCGTGCCCGAGGCGTACCTCGCCGAAGCTCAGGAGGACGCCACCATCATGGCGATCAAAGCCCAGGAATGTGCCGGCCTGGACATCATCACCGACGGCGAGATCCGGCGCGAGAGCTACTCCAACCGCTTTGCGACCGCGCTCGACGGCGTTGATCTCGACAATCCCGGCACCGCGCTCGATCGCAGCGGTCATCCCAATCCGGTGCCGCGCGTCGTGGGTCCGATCCGCCGCCGCCACCCGATCGAGGTCGGCGATCTGGAGTTCCTGCGCCGGCACACGCAACGCCACGTCAAGGTCACGGTGCCCGGACCCTTCACCATGGCACAGCAGGCGCAGATCGACTTCTACGGCGGCAGCCGCGAGCTGGCCGCGATGGACTACGCCGCGGCGGTGAACGCCGAGATCCGCGACCTGTTCGATGCCGGGGCCGACGTGGTGCAGATCGACGAGCCCTACATGCAGGCGCGCCCGCAGGAAGCACGCGCGTTCGGCCTGCAGGCGCTCAACCGCGCGCTCGAGGGCATCAGCGGAACCACCGCCGTGCACATCTGCTTCGGCTACGCCGCGATCATCCATTCGCGCCCGTCAGGCTATTCGTTCCTCTCCGAGCTGTCCGAGTGCAGCTGCCGGCAGGTATCGATCGAGACTGCGCAATCGAATCTCGACTGTGCCGTGCTGACGGGCCTGCCGAACAAGAAAATCATTCTCGGCGTGATCGACCTGTCGACCAACGAGGTTGAATCCCCGGAATTGGTCGCCACGCGCATCCGGCGGGCACTGCCCTACGTCAACGCCGCCGATGTCATCGTCGCGCCCGACTGCGGCATGAAGTACCTGCCACGCGAGGTGGCGTTCGGCAAGTTGCAGGCCATGGTCGCCGGCGCTCAGATCGTCCGTTCACAACTCGAACGCGGGCAGGCCACAGGCGCCAAGCCCGCGACATCTCAATAACCTGTACAGGGGGGCTCCTTATGAATACTCCAGTCCGTCGTCTCACCCTATTGATCATGGCCGTCCTGGGCGCCGTGATGGCCGCCGAACCGGTACTCGCGGCCGCGTCCGACGAGCTGCAGGAGATCGTGGTCACGGCGCGCAAGCGCGAGGAATCGCTGCAGAACGTGCCGGTGACGGAAGACGCCTTCACCGAGCAGACCATCCAGTCGGCGGGCATCGAATCCCCCCGCGACTTCGTCGCCATGGTCCCGAACATGACCCTGGTCGAGGTGCAGAACGTCGGCAATTCTTTTATCACCATCCGCGGCATCTCGCAGGCGCGCAACAGCGAGCCCTCGACCGCGGTGCTGGTGGATGGCGTGTTGGAGCCCAATCCCTACGAGTTCGACCAGGAGCTGTTCGACATCACGCAGATCGAGGTGCTCAAGGGTCCGCAGGGCGCGCTCTACGGGCGCGACGCCATTGGCGGTGCAATCATCATTCAGACCGCGGATCTGGCCGATCACTTTGAAGGCGACGGCAAGCTCGGCGTGGGCAACGGCGTGTCGGAAAAGGCCCAGGTCGCCGTCAGCGGACCCGTAGACGCGGCCGGAACGCTGCGCTATCGCGCCTCGCTCAATTTCTACAATACCGACGGCTATCTGGAGAACACCTATCTGGATCGCAAGGCCGACCCGTACAAGGACTACTCGGGGCGGCTGCGGCTGGTGTGGAAGCCCTCCGATCAATGGAGCGCGGATCTGCGCGCGTACCGCGATCGGGTCGACACCACTGCCTATTATTACGTCATTCCGCGCGCCGCCGAGGCCAACCCGTTCAGCAGCTTCTCCACGCCGCCGAATGCGAATGATGTCACCAGCCCGATCCAGGACAACAACCTCGGCACGGACTTCCGCGACATCACGGATATCGCACTCAAGCTCGATTTCCATATCGAACCCGGCACCTTCACCTCGGTGTCTGACTACAACTTCACCAAGGAGATTGACACCGGCGACGCCTACGACTTCCGGCCGATCAAGGACTCCATCGCCTACAATTTTTTCTTCGCGGGCATCCCGGCGGCCAACGGCGGCCCTGCTGGTGAGAGCCAGAGCCAGTTCATCTCCGAGAAGACCGAAAGCCAGGAGCTGCGTTTCACCTCAAACAAGATGAACGGCTTCTCGTGGATCGCGGGAGCCTATTTCATTCACACCCAGCGCTTCATCTCCACCGGCAATCTGTATGACCGCGGTGACGGCGTTCCCGCCGTCTATGAGACGCCGCTGATAGATCCGGCCAATAAATACGCGACCAACACCAACGCCACGTTCCTGGCGGACTCGCAGAACAACAACGCCTGGGCGGTGTTCGCCGATGTCACCTACGAATTCAGCAAGCAGTGGGAGCTCGATGCGGCCATCCGCTACGACCAGGATCGTCGCCAGAACACGACCGAAACGCCGCAGCAATTCCTGCCCGATCCGACGGCTCACACCGGGGAGGTGCGCGACGCCACCTTCGACGCCGCGCAACCCAAGGCGACGCTGCGCTACAAGCCGACCGACGACCTGACGTTCTACGGCGGTTGGAGCCGTGGGTTTCGCAGCGGCGGCTTCAACCAGACCGGCGTCGGCGCAGTGGCGGCCAAAGATGGTCAGCTCGGTGTGCACGATCTGTTCCAGGACGAGATCGCCGACACCTGGGAAGTCGGCGCCAAGAGCCAGTGGCTCGACCGCCGGCTGAGTGCGAACCTGGCGCTCTATTACACCACCGATCACAACGGTTACTTCTTCTTCTACGATGCGACAAGCTCGACGCAGAACCTCGGCAATCTCGACGCCTTGTACAAAGGTGGCGAGCTCGAACTCAACGCCCGAGCGACCAGTTGGCTCGATCTGTACGCCAACTTTGGCTACAACTACGGCAGCATCACTGCAATGCAGGATCCCAAGGTCATCGGCAACAAGCCGCCGCTGCTGACCCAGGACACGCTGAACGCGGGCCTGCAGGTCCACGAGCCACTCGGCGACGGGCTCAACGGCGTGCTGCGCTTTGACTATCAGATGCTCGGCCGTACCTGGTGGGATCCGTACAACGTGACCTCACGCGATCCGGTCAGCCTGATTGACCTGCGCGCCGGGGTCGAAGCCGACCGCTGGTCGGTGACCGCGTGGTCGAAGAATCTGACCAACAAACTGTACAACGCCGAGTTCTCCACCGGCGGCTTCCTGTGGAGAGCCCCGCCGCGCCGCTACGGGATTGATTTCACGTTCAAGTTCTGACGTTGAGGGAAATGTGCCATGACCAAGTCACAAAAGCTTCCGCTCCGGCTGCATCACAACGCCTATGTCACGCGCGATCAGGAGAAGACGCGCCAGTTCTACGAGGACGTCATCGGCATGCCCCTGGTCGCCACCTGGTGCGAGTCGGACGAGCTGTTCGGCAAGGTGCGCACCTACTGCCACACCTTCTTCGGCATGGCCGACGGCGGCGCCCTCGCCTTCTTCCAATTCGAGAACCCGAAGGACCAGGAGGAATTCGGGCCGAAGATGCCGGCATCGCCATTTCATCACATCGCGCTCGCGGTGGACGCGCAGACGCAGGCCGATATCGAGAAGCGCATCGCCGCTGCGGGCATCAAGCCGCCGGACACCTTCGTGCTGGAACACGGCTATTGCCGCTCGGTCTACGTAACGGATCCCAACGGGCTGATCATCGAATTCACGCGCGATCATCCCGACGCGGACAAGATTTCACGCGACCGGCGGGCGGATGCGCATCAGGAACTGAAGCGCTGGATCGCAGGCAATCACCGAACCAACAACACCTATCGCTGACCGGAGGATCTGGCCGACTGCCCGGTGCGTCGGGCGCCGGATGAATACCATGCGCCAGTTCGATGACAAGAGCATCACCCAGGCTGTGATCGGGCGCCTGTCCGACTGCAACGACCCGCGATTCAAGCGCATCATCACTTCGCTGCTCACTCATCTTCATGACTTTATTCGGGAAGTGAAACTGACCGAGTCCGAATGGCTCACGGCCATTCAATTTCTCACCGACGTGGGCAAAACCTGCACCGACAGGCGCCAGGAGTTCATCCTGCTGTCGGACACACTGGGTGTGTCGGTGCTGGTCATCACCCTTAACCATCCTGCGGACCAGGGCAGCGTCGAATCGACGGTTATGGGTCCCTTCTATTGGGACGGCGCTCCCGATCTGCCGCGCGGTAGCAATCTTGCCGACGGAGTGAAGGGCGAGCCGACGTTCTATTCCGGACGCGTGCTCAGTGTGGATGGCCGGCCGCTCGAGAATGCGCTGCTCGACATCTGGTCGGGTGACGGCGAAGGCAACTACGACATGCAGATGCCCGAGGCGACGGGAATGAAGGCGCGCGGGAGGATCCGGACCGACGCCCAAGGGCGTTACTGGTTTCGTTCGATCCGGCCGACGTTCTATCCAGTTCCGACCGATGGGCCGGTAGGAACCATGCTGCGCAAGATGGGGCGCCATCCGTATCGCCCCGGTCACATACACATGATCGTCTCGGCGCCCGGACACCTGCCGGTGACCACCCACCTGTTCGTTGCCGGCAGCCAATACCTGGATTCCGATGCCGTGTTCGGGATGAAGGAGTCGCTGGTGGCGCGATTTGACCGGCACGCTGCCGGAGTCGGCCCCAGCGGCGAGCGCATGGACGTGCCGTTCTACACCGTGAACTACGACTTCCAGTTGAGGCCCGCGGGTGCAGCGCGAGGGCAAGCATGCGTCTGAGCACCGAACGGATACTCACCACGCACGTCGGCAGCCTGCCGCGCAGCCAGTCCGTGACCGAGGTGCTGTTCGCGCGCGAGCGCGGCGACACCGTGGACGCGCGCGCCGATGCGGCAGTGATCACGGACGCGGTGGCCGAGGTGGTGCGGCGGCAGGCGGCGATCGGCATCGATGTGGTCAGCGATGGGGAGATGAGCAAGATCAGCTACGCGACCTACATCGCGCAGCGCTTCTCAGGCTTCGGTGGTGACACGCCGCGCGAGCCGGGCCAGGACCTGGTCGAGTTTCCGGGGCTGCTCACCAAGCTCGCGCAACGCGGCTCGACCGCCAAGTACCGGCGGCCGCGCTGCATCGGCGCGGTCAGCGTGCAAAACACCGGGCCACTGCAGGCGGACCTGGCCAACATGCGGGCGGCGATCACGGTCGCGCCTGCGGCCGAGGCGTTTATGAATGCAGCCTCTCCGGGGGTCATCGCATTGTTTCAGCCGAACGACTACTACCGCACGCAGGACGACTACCTGGTCGCCCTCGCCGAGGCGATGCGCAGCGAGTACGAGGCGATCGTCGAGGCCGGCATCGTGCTGCAGATCGACGCGCCCGATCTGGCGATGGGGCGGCACACGATGTATCGCAGCCGGTCACTGGAGGAATTCGAGGGCCTGGCCGCGCGGCACATCGAGGTGCTGAACCATGCGCTCAGGAACATACCGGCGAACCGCGCTCGGATGCATGTCTGCTGGGGGAATTACGAAGGTCCGCATCATCACGACGTCCCGATGCAGCGGCTGCTGCCGATCGTGCTCAAGGCGAAACCGCAGGCGTTGCTGTTCGAGGCGGCAAATCCACGCCATGCCCACGAGTGGGCCGTGTTTCGGGACACCAGGATACCTGTCGACAAGGTCCTGGTCCCAGGTGTGCTGGCGACCACGACCAACTACATTGAGCACCCGTTGCTGGTGGCTGAGCGGATCGAACGCTTTGCCGACATTGTCGGACGCGAGCGAGTCATTGCCGGGACCGACTGCGGGTTCGGAACCTTCGCGGGCTTCGGTCCGGTCGAGCCGGACATCGCCTACCTGAAGCTTGCGGCAATGGTCGAGGGTGCCAGGATCGCGTCCAGTAAACTGTGGGCCTGATCGAGGCAGCTCCCGAAACCGGTGACACCGCGGACGCTTCAGTGCGGTGGCGACAGCAGCTGAGAAAGTTAATTAAAATATAGGCTTAGGCATTGCCCGGTCCGCTTGCACGGCATGCTGCGCCCGCGCCCGAACCACATTATGCAGATTTAATCTAAGTTTTAAGCGCGCCTGTCCACCGAGCCGTAGTCTTGGGCGTTGGACTGCTCAGCGCAATTCTCACCGAGGCAGGATATGAAAAATCGAACGCAGTGGTTGATGGTCGCCCTGGCGATGACCGGCATCGCGGGGGCCGTAATGGGCCAGAGCGCCAGTAGCTCAGGCGCCGCAGACGCCGCTACTCCCGGCGCGCGCCACTGGCACCATGGCCATGGAATGATGGTCGGCGGCGGCCTAGTGCATGCCTTGCGCCAGCTGAACCTGACGCCAGCGCAGCAGCAGAGCGTGCATACGATTCTCACCGCCGCTCATGCGCAGTTCGCGGCCGAACGCAAGGCCGGCGCTGGCCCGGATTTCACCGTGCTGTCGAATCCGGGTGATCCGAACTACGCGACTGCGCTGCAGGATCTGCAGACACGCATGGCCAATCGAATCCAGGAGCAGAGCCAGACCGAGCTGGCGCTCTATAAGGTGCTCACGCAGCAGCAGCAGCAGCAACTGCCGACAATCCTGGCCTCCATGAAAGCGAAGATGGCGCAGCACAGCGCAACCTGACAGCGCAGCGTTGCCGATCGATCGGTGCCGGCGGCTGGCCGCAAGGCCGGCCGTCGGCGTGCGGGCGGAACTACATGCCAGCGCGCCCCAGCAGATCGATGAACTCACGCACGCTGGCGGACAGCGACGGGTGCTCGGCTTCGAACTCGACCGCCAGTGCTTCGAGCCGTGACTGCGACTGCGCCGCCTTGACCGGAGCGGCCGCGGCCGCCGCGACCGCACCGTTGCTCAGCAGGCGCTCGATATCGCCCAGCACGTCGCGCAGCAGTTGTTTAGAAGACGCATCCACGCGCGGCGTGCGCACCAGCACATCGTGCAGCTGCGACAGCGAGCGCTGCAGCTGATCCGGGCTCGGCTTCTGATCATCCATCGCGCACAATCTTACGCGATTGGTGCCGGCGTTTGTTATCGTGGCCCGATCTGACCTATGAAACCACGCCGCACCCGCTCACCAGCCGCATTGGCTCCGCAGCTCGATCAGAAAGCAATCGATGCGCTGTATGGTCTCGAGCCGGTGTTCGAGCCGGAGCAGAGCGTGCGCGCCGGCGGTGGCGGGGCGCAATTCACGACCGTACAGTGCCCGTACTGCGGCGAGCCCTTTGACACGCTGGTGGATCTGTCGGCGGGATCGGCCAGTTATGTCGAGGACTGCCAGGTGTGCTGCCGGCCGATCGAACTGGCAATCGAGGTGGCCATGAACGGCATTCTGACCTCAGTGCGGGCGCACCGCAGCGATTGATGCCTGGAGCGCACGGTTGGATAAGATCAGCAGCGGTGGTTGCCTATGCGGGCAGGTGCGCTACGAGGTGCAAGGACCTCTGCGCGACATCATCTGCTGTCACTGCGAGCAGTGCCGGCGCAGCAGCGGGCATTTCGTCGCGGCGACTGCCTGCCGCAAGGCGAATTTCCGATTGCTGACGCACGACACGCTCAGGTGGTTCAGCGTCAAGCCGGGCGAGCGTCGCGGGTTCTGTGGCGCGTGCGGCTCGAGCCTGTTTTTCGAGTCGGTGAACGGCGAACGCATCTCCATCAGCGCCGGGTCACTCGATCAGTCGCAGGGCCTGAAGATCGCCGCGCACATCTATGCGGCCGAGGCCGGCGACTACTACCAGATCGAGGCCGGGGTGCCGGTCGCAGCCGACGGCAGGCACGCTGTGCCGCTGCCCTAACCGGCCGGCCGTAGCAACGGGCAGCCGCTCAGTCGTCTTCCAGCCCCTGCCCCGGAAACAGCTCCTCGGCGAACCCGAACTGACTCATGTCGGTCATGCGCATCGGGTACAGGATGCCGTCGAGGTGGTCGACCTCGTGCTGCACGACGCGCGCGTGAAAGCCGCTCACCTGCCGCTCGATGGTACGCCCGTGCTGATCGACGCCGCGGTAACGTAGCTGCCGATAGCGCGACACCAGCCCGCGCATCCCCGGCACCGACAGACAACCCTCCCAGCCGTCCTCCAGCTCGGCGCCCAGCGGCGTGATCTCGGGGTTGATCAATACCGTGCGCGGTACGATCTCGGCGTCCGGGTAGCGCGGATTGGGCGCATCGGTGCCGAAGATCACGACCCGCCAGGGCTCGCCGATCTGCGGCGCCGCCAGACCGGCGCCGTCGAGCGACGTCATGGTGTCCTGCATGTCCGCCAGCAGTGCGTGCAGCTCGGGCGTGTCGAACGCGGGCACGCGCTCGCTCGGGCGCAGCAATCTCGGATCGCCCATCCGCAATACGGGTCTGATAGCCATGCCGCCATTCTAGCGAAGCGCACGGATGAACGGAGCGGCAGTGTCTGGCATATCCATACCCGGCCCGGCGCACGCGTCGAGGCTGGCGCGCCGCTGATCGTGTTCGAAGCGATTAAAATGCAGATCGCTGTGCACCCGGGGGCCCGTGACGTCATGAACACTCCCATTTACCAAGCTGCGCCCAGTCTTGTCATCGCCGACCTGCGCGCAGCCTACCGCGAGCGGCGTACGACGCCACTGGCCGTGCTCGAGCAACTGTTGACGCGCATTGCCGCTGCGGCCGATCACCGCATCTGGATCACGCTGCTGGCGCCCGAGCGCGTACTGGAACAGGCCAGGCTGCTCGCCGACCGCGATCCGGCAACGCTGCCGCTGTATGGCATTCCATTTGCGCTCAAGGACAACATCGATCTGGCAGATGTTCCGACCACCGCCGCCTGCCCGGCGTTTGCCTATACCCCCGCGCACTCGGCCCATGTGGTCAGTCGTCTGCTCGATGCCGGCGCGATTCCGATCGGCAAGACCAACCTCGATCAGTTCGGCACCGGCCTGGTCGGAACGCGCTCGCCGTACGGTGCCTGCCGCAACAGCTTCGATCCGGACTACATCAGCGGCGGTTCGAGCTCCGGATCCGCGGTAGCCGTGGCATTGGGCCTGGTGAGCTTCGCGCTTGGCACCGACACCGCCGGATCCGGCCGCACCCCAGCCGCGTTCAACAACCTGATCGGACTGAAGCCGACCTGTGGCCGGCTCAGCCCGCGCGGCGTGGTGCCGGCGTGCCGAACGCTCGACACGGTCTCGCTGCTGACCCTGAGCGCGGAAGATGCGGCGCTGGTGTGTCGCGTCGCCGAAGGCTTCGATGCCGTCGAGCCATATTCGCGCCCGATCGGCCGGCCGCTGCGGCTCGGCGCTTTCGCACATGGCCCGTTCCGCTTCGGCGTACCGCGTTCCGATCAACTGCAGTTCTTCGGCAACGACGACTACGCGCGCCTGTTCGAGGCCGCAGCGGCGCATCTGGAGCGACTTGGCGGCGAGCGCGTGCCCATCGACTTCGCGCCGTTTCTCGAGACCGGGCAGCTGCTCTACCAGGGGCCGTGGGTGGCCGAGCGCTATATCGTGATCGAAGCACTGCTGCGCCGCGACCCGGACGCGGTGCATCCGGTGACGCGCCAGATCATCGAAGCGGGCGAGCGCCCGAGCGCCGCGGATGCGTTTCGCGCGCAGTACCGGCTGCAGGAACTGCGCCGCATCGCCGGCGAGGTGTGGCGGCAGATCGATGTGCTGCTCACACCTACCGCCGGCACCACCTATCGCATCGCTGAAGTCGAAGCCGATCCGGTGCGCCTCAATACGCAACTCGGCATCTACACGAGTTTCGTGAATCTGCTCGATCTTGCCGCGGTGGCGGTACCCGCCGGCTTTACCGGCGCAGGATTGCCGTTCGGCGTGACGCTCGCCGCTCCCGCCTGGAACGACTTCGAGCTGCTGCGGCTGGCGGCCAGGCTGCAGCGTTGCGGCGCACCGCGTCTGGGTGCGCTGCCGCTGCCGCTCGGCGCCGCAGCTGATTTCGACTGGGCCTCGATGATCGATGGCATTTCGATCGCCGTCTGCGGTGCACACCTGCAGGGACTGCCTTTGAACCACCAGCTGCTCGAGCGCGGCGCGGTGCTGCTCGAACGCACGCTCACGACGCCGCACTATCGCCTGTATGCCCTGCCCGGCGGGCCACCCGCGCGCCCCGGCCTGGTGCGTGTCGAAACACAGGGCGCCGCCATCGAGGTCGAAGTCTGGTCGATGCCCGCGGCGGCCTTCGGCGGTTTCGTCGCCGGCATACCCGCGCCGCTCGCGATCGGCAAATTAACTCTTGCCGATGGCCGTAAGGTCTGCGGCTTTCTGTGCGAGGCGCACGCCGTGCAGCGCGCGCAGGACATCACCCACTTCGGCGGCTGGCGCGCCTATCAGGCCGGCTGATCGTCCCAGTACTGCTCGATGCGACGGCGAGCGGCCGCGTCGGGCAGCGCTCCGCGACCGGCAGCCTGATTGTCTTGCAGATGCTCGAGCCTGGTGCTTCCGGCGATGGTGCAGGTCACGGCCGGATGTGACGCGACGTACTTCAATAACAGCTGAGGCCAGTCGGCCGCGCCGAGTTCGACGGCAAACGGCGGTAGCGGGCGATCCTGGCTCATCGTCAGGTTGGCGCCGGCGCGGCCGCCAAACGGCACATTCGCGATCACTGCAATCCTGCGCTCGAGTGCTACCGGGAACACGCTGCTGGCCGCATCGCGGTTGGCGATCGAATAGTCGACCTGCACGAAGTCCAGCGGCAAGCTGCGCATCAGCGCGCTCATCTCGGCATGCTGGCTCGCGGTCGCGGTGGTGATGCCGATATAGCGGATCTTCCCGCTACGCTTCCATCCGGTCAGCAGCGGCCACAATCGCTCGGCTCCCTGCAGATTGTGAACCTGCAGCAAGTCCAGATGATCGGTCCGCAGCCGCTCGAGCGAGCGATCCAGGCTCTGCTGGCCGTACAGGCCCGGGTCGATGTTGGGTGACTGCACACTCATCGGTCCGGCGGTGATCTTGGTGGCAAGAAAGATCCGCTCGCGTATACCCAGGTCCGCCATCAGTTCGCCGATCACCTGCTCGCTCTCGCCATACACCGGGGCGGTATCGACCACCGAGCCGCCGAGCTCGACCATGCGATTGAGCAGCACACGCAGATCCATGCGCTTCGACTCGGTGAAGGAGTTGGTACCGACGCCTATCACCGGCAGGCGCTGGCCGGTCGCGGGAATCGCCCGGGTGATCAGCGCCGGCGGGTGCTGCGCATCCGGGTGCTGCGCATCCGAGTGTCGCGAACCAAACGCGCCTGCGCCCGCGGCAAGCGTCAGCACCACGGCTTCGCGGCGCGAGAGCCGCCGGTTTGTGATCGGTTTCACGACCGTGCTTTTCATCCGGCGGCGCTGGCGTGAGGCTCAGTGCGGCTTGGGCGCGGGCTGGCTGGCACTCTCCTGCGCTACCAGGTACTTCACCAGTTCAATCAGCTGATCGTCGCCGCCGGCCGAACCCACGGTAACGCGGTATTTGCCGTTGACGAGGATGGTCGGCGTCTCGGCGACCTGCGCCGCCCGGATGAGCTGCTCCGCCTGGTGCATCTTGACGTCGACGCCGAAGGAGGCCGCGGTGGCGACAAATGTCTCCGGCTTCACCCCGGCGACCTGCGCATAGAAGCGGGCCGCATCCTCGATGCCCGGAGCCGGCACTTTTACCTTCTGGGTACGCGGGTCGAACACCGCCAGCTGGCCGGTCTTCCAGACCGCATCGAACATCGCGTCATGTGTTTTTCTGTCGATGTCCAGTACCTGCGCCGTGTAGAAGGCGCGCTGGAACATCGGCCAGTCCTCATCCGGCCGGAAGGAAGCCGCCACGAAGTCGATTTCGGCATTGGCGGGTAGCGCAGCCCGCAGCCGGTCCACGACCGGATAGAATCGGTTACACGCCGGGCAGGCGTAGGAGAATATCTCCGTGACTTCGATCTTTCCCGGCGCGACCGTCGTGGCCAGCGCGGGCCGGATCAGGAAGTAATGGCTGCCCTGAACCCAGGTGTCAGCGCAATACCCCGAAGACGCGATTCCCAGCAGCAGCAACCCCAGCAGCAGGTGTCGTCGCATAGGTACCTCAATACCTGGTGGCCAGACGCTCAGCATAACTTGCATGATCCGGCTATGACATTACAAACCTGGCTTTTGTTCTGCTTCACCGAGACGGTGCTGTGCTTTATTCCCGGGCCGGCGGTCCTGTTCGTGCTGGCCACGGCGCTGCGGCGCGGCTTTGCGCCTGCTGGCATAGCAGCGGCGGGGATCCTGGCCGGCAACACCTTCTACTTTGTATTGTCGGCCACCGGTATCGCCGCGGTGATCCTGGCCTCGCACGCGGTGTTCAGCGCATTGAAATGGGCCGGCGCTGCCTACCTGGTGTGGCTCGGCCTGCGAATGCTGCTGGCGCGCGCACCCGGACATGACGCGCTCACACCGCGCTCGCCTGACTATCCCGACAGGATATTCAGCCGCGCATTCATCGTGCAGGCGGCCAACCCGAAGGCGCTGGTGTTCTTCATCGCGCTGCTGCCGCAATTCATCAACCCGGCGGGCAGCGTCGCCTGGCAGATCCTGGTGCTCGGCATCAGCTCGGTGCTGATCGAGTCACTGGTGCTGAGCCTGTACGCTGCCCTGGCTGCGCGCGCCCGCAGCGTTGCCGCGACGCGCTTCTCCGGTTGGCTCGAGCGCGTCGGTGGCGCTTGCCTGATTGCCGCCGGGGCGCGACTGGCGTGGTATCGCATCGGCTAACCTTCGAGCGGATGTGCGGGCGTCTTCAGCAGCAGCTGATGTAACGTCAGATCCAGCCAGCGATTGAACTTGAAGCCGGCATGACGGATGTGCCCGCACTGCTCGAAACCCAGCCGCCGGTGCAGCGCGATGCTGGCCGCGTTCTGTGCATCGATGCCGCCGATCAGCATGTGGTAATCCTGGCGCGTCGCCGCCGCAATGAGCTCGGTCAGCAGCAACCGACCGATTCCCTGACCGCGATGAGCACGTTCGACATAGAGGGAGTGCTCAACGCTGTATTTGTATGCCGGCCATGCCCGAAAGGGACCGTAGGAACCGAAGCCCAACAGTTCGTCGGCCGCGTCGATGACGCCGATCACCGGATAGCGGGCCTTTTCCTTGGCGTCGTACCACGCATCCATCATCGCCGGCGTGCGCGCCTGGTAGTCGTACAGCGCGGTCGAGTTTTCGATCGCCTCGTTCAGGATCGCCAGCACGGCGCCAGAGCGCGAGCGGTCGCAGGCAATGAGGCGCATGCTCATTCGGGTTTCGGCAGCGGCGGCTGCAATCGCCCTGCCGAGCGGTTATATTGGTTGTCGTGACTTTCCGCCGCAAAGTGTTTCCCGGTGCGAAGCTGCTGGCGGAAGTACTGACGCTGCTGGTGTTCGCGGCGGGCGTGCTGTACGCGCAGCGCTCGCAGGCCGGCGGCGGCGCGCTGGGCATCGATCATGAGTGGCACTACGACGATCACGGTATCTGGGCGCCGCACTACGAACAGGGGCTCATCTACGGCGTCATGATCTTCGAGGCCGGCGGCGCCGTGTGGCTCGGTAACGACGATGACTTTGGCCATACGTTGTGGCAATCGGTCGACGCCTCGATAGTATCCGGCGTCAGCGCCGAAGTCCTAAAATATGCTTTCAGCCGCGCGCGCCCAAACCAGGGCGGCAACCCGGACAAATGGTTCCAGGGCAGTTGCTGCTCCAGTTTTCCCAGCGGGCAGGTCACCCTGCAGGCGAGCTTCGTGACCCCTATCATCCTGCGCTACGCGCAGCACGAGCCATGGATCTGGCTGCTGGAGGCGCTGCCGGCCTATGACGCGCTGGCGCGCCTGAAGCACCAGGACCACTGGCAGAGCGATGTGATTGCGGGCTGGGCGCTCGGATCCGGTGCCGGATACTGGGCCAGCACGCGCGAGGAGCCGGTGATGGTGGAGATTCTTCCTCGCGGGTTGACGATCGGCTTCAGCAGGCACTTCTGAGCGATTCAGTGCACGGCCGGCGGCGCCTGTACGGCGGCGGCGGCCGGGGTGGCGTCTGCCGGCGCGGCGGCCGCCGACGGCCCGTCGCCCGGCTGCAAACCCTTGGAATAGAGAATTCGCCCGTCCGGCGTGACCAGCACCGCATCGACATCATCCAGCTGGTTGTAGATTCTCATCGCCTCGTCCGGTCCGAGCACGAACGCGGTCTTCGACAGCCCGTCGGTGCGGGTCGCGGTCGGTGCAATCACGGTGGCGCTGCGTACCTTGCTGGCTGAATGTCCGGTGTGCGGATCGATGATGTGGTGGTAGCGCACGCCGTCCTCATCGAAATAGCGTTCGTAGTCGCCGGAGGTCGAGAACGCGGCGTCCACCAGCGGTATGCGCGTGATGACCTGGTCGGGATGGTCCGGATGCCGGATGCCCACCACCCACGGGCGGCCAAATCGATCGCCGATCACGCGACTGTCGCCGCCGGCGTTCACCAGCGCGTGGGTGTAGCCGCGCGCCTGCAGGATCTCGATGCCTCGATCGACCGAATAGCCCTTGGCGATGCCGCCCAGATCTATGCGGACACCCGGCTGAGAGAAGCGCACCGCGTGCTTCCTGGCGTCGAGCAGCACATGGCGATAGTTCACCGCCGGCAACGCTGCCTGGATCTGGCTTTCGGTCGGTCGCTTGTGCGCACGAAAATCGTACATGTAGCCGACACTGGCGTAGGTGATATCAAATGCGCCCTCGGTGATGCGCGAGTACTCCAGCGCCGTGCCCAGCAGCTTGAACAGTTCCGCGCTGATCGGCACCGGCTGCCTGGCCGCGAGCGCGTTGACCCTGGAGACCTCGCTGGTCGGCTTGTAGGTGCTCATGCTGTCGTCGATGTGCCGCATCTCGTCCATCACGGCATCGATCGCCGCCTCGCCCTTGACCTGGTCTTCGGCCCAAATCTCGACGTAGATGCGTGTCCCCATGATGCCGTCGACGGTGCGCGACAGCCATTGCGCATGCACCGGTGCCGCCGCGAGCATGCTCATCAGCAGCAGCGCGCCTCGAGTTGCGCTCATGCCGGTGCTGCCGCAACGCCCGCGGCCGTGAGCAGGCCCTTCTGCGCCAGCCAGTCGCGATTGAACAGGCGCGTCAGGTACTTCGAGCCGGTGTCGCACAGCACCGTCACCACGGTATGCCCCGGTCCAAGATCGCGTGCCACACGCACCGCGGCCGCGACGTTGACGCCGCTGGTACTGCCGACGAACAGCCCCTCCTCGCGCAGCAGCCGGTACACGTAGTGCACGGTCTCGGCATCTTCGACGTGCACCGCATCGTCGATCGGCGCATCCTGCATGTTGGCAGTGATGCGTCCGATGCCGATACCCTCGGTGACCGAGCCGCTGCCGGTGGCCTTGAGCACGCCGTGGCGGATGAACTCATACAGCGAGCTTCCAGGCGGATCGGCCAGCACCGTGCGCACGCTGGGGTCACGCGACTTGAGGTATTCCGACACTCCGGCAACAGTGCCCCCGGTGCCGCTGGCGGCGACGAAGGCATCGATGCGCCCGTCGGTCTGCTGCCAGATCTCCGGTCCGGTAGTCTCGACGTGGACGCGGCGGTTGGCGGTGTTATCGAACTGATTACTCCAGATCGCGTTCGGCAGTTCCTGCGCCATTCTGCCGGCGGCCTTCTGGTAGTGATTCGGATCGCTGTAGGGCACCGCCTTGACTCGGTGGACCTCGGCGCCGAGCGCCTCGATCAATGTGTATTTTTCCGGCGACTGGTTATCGGGCATGACGATCACACAGCGATAGCCGCGGGCATTGCAGACGTGCGCCAGGCCGATGCCGGTATTGCCGGCGGTACCTTCGACCACGGTACCGCCGGGCTTGAGCAGCCCGCGTTGCTCGGCATCGAGCACGATGCCGCGCGCAGCGCGATCCTTGACCGAGCCGCCCGGATTCATGAATTCCGCCTTACCGAGGATCTCGCAGCCGGTCTCATCGCTCAGGCGCCGCAGCCGGATCAGCGGCGTGCGGCCGACCGCGTCGATGAAGTCCTTGACGATATTCATGCGTTGGCGGCCCCGCGCAAGTCCAGCGCCTGCACCAGATCCGCCGACTGCGCGGCGCGGCGGGCCACTTCGCCGACGATAAGCAGTGCCGGCGCCACTACCTGGGCGCGCTGCGCCTGTGCATTGATATCGCGCAGGCAGCCGGCGATGACCCGCTGCCCCGGCAGCGTCGCCTGTTCGACGATTGCGGCCGGACGTTCGGCCGGGGCGCCATGCGCGCGCAGCAGCTCGACGATCCGCGGCAACTGCGCCACTCCCATATAGAACACCACCGTCTGCAGCGGCGCCGCGAGCGAGCGCCAGTCGAGGCCTTCCGCACCCTCACCGGTCGCCGTAACGAAAGTCACCGACGGCGCCACGCCGCGCTGCGTCAGCGGCAGCGCGGCCGATGCGGCCGCGCCCAGCGCCGCGGTAATGCCGGGCACCACGATCACCGGAACGCCGGCGCGCCGCACAAGGTCGAGCTCCTCGCCGCCGCGGCCGAAGATGAATGGATCCCCGCCCTTGAGCCGCGCCACGCGCAATCCCCGACCCGCATACTCGAGCAGCAGCGAATGAATGCGCTCCTGCGTGACCCGGTGCCGGCCGGGCTGCTTGCCGACAAAGATCCGCTCGGCGTCACGGCGCACGCGCTCGAGCACGGCAGGGCTCACCAGGCGGTCGTACAGCACCACGTCGCTCTGTTGCAGCAACTGCAATGCGCGCAGTGTCAGCAGATCCGGGTCGCCGGGCCCGGCGCCGATCAGATAGACCTCGCCGCGCGGCCGCTGCGTGCCGTCACTGGCTGCGCGCAGTTCCGCATCGAGCAGCGCCGCGGCCTCGCGTGCGCCGCCGGCGAACACCTTGCTGGCGATGCTGCCCGCGAACAGCCGGTCCCAGAAGCGCCGCCGCAGCCCGATATCAGGCAGCGCGCGCTGAACGCGCGCGCGCGCGGCGCCGGCCAGTCGTGCCAGATCACCGAGCCGCTCGGGCAGCATCGCCTCGAGCTGGGCGCGCACCCGCCGCGCCAGCGCCGGCGACTGGCCGCAGCTGCCGATCGCGATCACCAGCGGCGAGCGATCGACAATGGCCGGCATGACAGCGGATGAGGCGGCAGCATCGTCCACGACATTGACGAATATGCCGCGCGCGGCACCGGCCGCGGCCACCGCCTGATTGACGTCGCTTCGATCGGTGGCCGCGATGGCGAATATTGCACCATCGAACTGCCGCGGCTCGAATGCGCAGGCCAGGTGCTCGATCCGGCCGGCATCGCGATACAGCGACAGTTCGGCATGCAGCCGGGGTGCCACCACACGCACCCGCGCATGCGCCTTCAGCAGCAGCTCGACCTTGCGGGTCGCCACCGCGCCGCCACCGACCACCAGTGCCAGTTGATCACGCAGATTGAGGAACACCGGCAGATAGTCCATGGGCGAACTTTAGCCGATCGGGCGGCCCTTGACCTAAGCTCTAGCTGTGACCGCGGCCGGCCGCCGTCGCGGCTGCAGGCCACACTCGCGCGAGTCAGGATTTTCCCACCACCAGCGCCCGTCCCGATGCTCGGCTCCCGGCTCGACAGCGCGCGTGCACGGCACGCAGCCAATGCTCGGATAGCCGCGATCGTGCAGCGGGCTGTAATCGAGCTGATGGGTGCGGATATAGGTCCAGATCTCCGCTTGCGACCAGTCGAGCAGCGGACTGATGGTCTGCAGTCCGGTGCGCAGGTCCTGTGCCACCGGCTGCGCCGCGGCACGCTGCTGCGACTGTTCGCGCCGCACGCCGGTCACCCAGGCGCTGTAACCTGCTAGCGCGCGATTGAACGGCTCGACCTTGCGGATCTGGCAACAGCTGAGGCGCTCGCCCAGGCTGTTATAGAAGCCGTTGATGCCGTGCTCGCGCACGTATTCCTGCAGCGCCTGCGCGTCCGGGTAATACAGCCTGATCCGGCGCTGATAGCGGCGCTCGAGGCGCTCGAGCAGCGTCAGGGTCTCCTCCGGCAGCCGGCCGGTGTCGATGCTGACGATGTCGATCTGCGGCACCTGAGTCCAGATCAGGTCGGTGAGCACCATGGCCTCGGCGCCCAGGCTGCTCGCGTACACCAGCCGGCCGTGATCACGCAGCCCCTGGCGCAGCAGCGCAACACTGGCTTGTACCTTGAGGGCGAGGGCCGGATCGATCGAGGTCGGGTGGGTAGCGGCCGTTGGCATAACGGGTGAGATTCTGACCGCCGGCCTCATAACATTGGTTTATAAGTTGAGGGCCGCAGCTGCCGTCGGCGGCTGACGATGCAAGCCGTGACGCCGGCACGGGCCATGTGACAATGTATGACCGCAGGCGTTACGGCTGGCGGCACACTGTCAGCCTGCCGACCTGCTTTGAATTATCGGAAACCGCATGAGCTCTCTCGACCTGCGCCGTTTGCGTCAAAATGAGCATGTGCGTGCCCTGACGCGCGAGGTGCACGTACAGCTCGACCAGCTGATCCAGCCGCTGTTCGTTGCCGAGGGACTCACCCGCCCGCAAGCCGTACCCGGCCTCACCGGGGTACACCAGGAAAGCACCGATTCGTTGCTGCGCCAGGTCGAGGCCGATCTGGCGGCCGGGGTCACGAAGTTCCTGCTGTTCGGCGTTGCGCGCGCGCGCGCCGAGCGCCAGATCGACTGGTCGTTTACCGCCGGCCAGGTGCGGGCGCTGAAGGCACGCTTTGGCCACGACATCTGGCTCGCGACCGACGTCTGCCTGTGTTCGTCGACGCCCCACGGCCACTGCGGCGTGCTCAATGCCGAGGGCGATCACCTCGACAACGATGCCAGCGTGGCCGAACTGGTGCAGGCCGCTCTGGCCTACGCCCAGGCGGGCGCGGACTGTGTCGCCCCGAGCGACATGATGGACGGACGCATCCGCGCGATCCGCACGGCGCTCGATGATGCCGGGCTCGAGCGCACGATACTGATGAGCTATGCGGTCAAATTCCACTCGACGCTCTATGGGCCATTTCGAGTCGCGGCCGGTTCGGCGCCCAAGTCCGGCGCGTCACTGAAGGACCGTGCCAGCTACCAGCTCGATCCGGCGCGGCCGGGCGACGCCTGGCTGTGTGCCGAGCGCGATGCCAATGAGGGCGCTGACATCCTGATGGTCAAACCCGGGCTGCCGTATCTGGATCTGTTGCGCGAACTGTCGCGCGCGATCCGCAAACCCTGGGCGGTGTATCACGTCAGCGGCGAGTTCGCCGCGCTCGAGGCACTGGTTGCCCAGGGTCTCGCCAATCGTGCGCCGCTGCACCGTGAGATCCTGATCGCGTTCCGGCGCGCAGGTGCGAGCATGATCATCACCTATGGCGCGCGCTATGCGCGCGATTGGCTCGCGGCTTGAGCGGCGCAGGCGAGCGTTCCGAGGAGTTGTTCCTGCGCGCCAGGCGCGTGTCGCCCGGCGGGGTGCATTCCCCGGTACGCGCGTTTCGCGGTGTCGGCGGCACGCCGCGCTTCATGACCGGCGGAGCCGGCGCCCATCTGCGCGATGTCGACGGCCGCGAATACCTGGATTTCTGCATGGCTTTCGGGCCTTTGATCCTGGGTCACGCCGATACCGGGGTGCGGCTCGCCGCGGAAGGCGCACTGTCGCGCGGCTGGAGCCTCGGCACCGCGGAAGCCTACAGCCTGGAACTGGCGGAATTGATTACCGCCAGCGTTCCGTGGGTGGAGAGCATTCGCTTCGTCAATTCGGGAACCGAAGCGGTGATGTCGGCGTTGCGCGTGGCACGCGCGGCCACCGGGCGCTCGAAGATCCTCAAATTCGAAGGCTGCTACCACGGTCACACCGACTCGATGCTGCTGCGCGCCGGCTCCGGCCTGGCCGAAGCACCGCTGCCGGACAGCGCAGGGCTGGCGCCCGACGTGGTGCGAGAGACCCTGGTCGCACCGCTCGACGATCAGGCCGCACTGCAGGCGATGTTCGCTCGCTACGGGCGCGAGATCGCCGCGGTGATCATCGAGCCACTGCCGGCCAACTATGGCCTGCTGCCACAACGCCCCGAGTTCCTGCGCTCGCTCGCGCAGACCGCGCGCGCCCACGGCTCGCTGCTGATCTTCGATGAGGTGATCTCGGGCTTCAGGCTCTCATTTCAGGGCTATGCGGGTCTGAGCGCCATCCACCCGGACCTGACGACTTATGGCAAGGTGATCGGCGGCGGCTTCCCGGTCGGCGCCTATGGCGGCCGGCGCGAGCTGATGGAATTGGTCGCACCGGCAGGTCCCGTCTACCAGGCCGGCACGTTGAGCGCGAACCCGCTGGCGATGTGCGCCGGACTTGCCACCTTGCAGCGCCTGGCGGATGGCCGCCTGTACCGGCGGCTGGAGGATCTCGGCGCCCGGCTGCAGCGCGCGCTCGGTGGCGCGCCCGGACTGGCGCTGCAGCGCGTCGGTTCGATATTCTGGATCTGCCGTTCGGGCAGCGGGTTTCCGGTCACGCCGATGCGCGCGCCGCAGCATCTGCCGCCTGATGCCGGGCAGCGCTTTGCGCCGCTGTTTCATTCGCTGCTGGCACGCGGAATTTATCTGGCACCGAGCGCGTTTGAAGTCGGCTTTCTGTCGGCGGCGCATAGCGAAGCCGATATCGATGCACTGGCGCAGGCGCTGCTTGCGCCCGAAGCTTCAGTCCACGGCGGTGGCGACGGCGACTGAAGCCGGCTCGGACGGTGCAGCTTCCGTGGTCGCTGCTATGCCGATCGACTGCACCGGCACGATCGCGGTCAGCAACTGCACACTGTGCGCCGCCACTTCGATCGCCGGACGTTCGATCTGCTGATCCACGCTCTGGGTGTCGGCGGTGTTCAGGCGCAACCACCAGTGAAACCTCGGCTCCGGCAGCTGAAAGCTGTGCGAGTCGGAGGTGTTGTTGGTCAACAATAGGCTGACTTCTACCCGCTCCTCGTCCAGCCGGCGCGCGCGGCGCACGCTCAGCAGCCGGCCTTCGGTGTACTGCCAGTCTTCCGGCCGCATGATGTCGCCACTTTCGTCGAACCACTCGATGTCGCGTACCTGCGGCAGCGGCTCGATGCGTCCGTGCTGGTAGTAGTCGCTGCGCAGGCTGCAAAACTCGCGCCGTAGTCTGATCAGCCGCGCGACATAGGCTCGCTGCTCGACTCCGGCCAGCGACAGCGCCTGCCTCCAGTCGAACCAGGACAGCTCGTTGTCCTGGGCATAGGCGTTGTTGTTGCCATGCTGGGTGCGGCCGCACTCATCGCCACCGAGCAGCATCGGCGTACCGTGCGAGAACAGCAGCGTCGCGAGCATCGCGCGCTTGACCGATTCGCGCGTCGCCTGCACCGCCGGATCGTCGGTGGGCCCCTCCACGCCCCAGTTGTTGCTGGCATTGTTGCTGGTGCCGTCGCGATTGTCCTCGCCGTTGGTCTCGTTGTGTTTCTGGTTGTAGCTGACCCAGTCCTGCAGCGTGAAGCCGTCGTGCGCGGTGATGAAGTTCAGCGACGCCCAGGGGCGGCGGCAATGGTGGTCGAACAGGTCGGCCGATCCCTGCAGTCGCGCGGCCAGCGCGCCGCGCAAGCCCGAATCCCCGCGCCAGAACCGGCGCACGTCGTCACGAAACTTGTCGTTCCACTCCGCCATGCCGGCCGGATGATTACCGACCTGGTAGCCGCCGGGACCCAGGTCCCAGGGCTCGGCTATCAGCTTGACGCGCGCCAGCGTCGGATCCTGCAGCAGTGCATCGAACAGGCCGGCGCCCGGGTCGTAGCCGTTGTATTCGCGCCCCAGCGTCACGCTCAGGTCGAAGCGAAAGCCGTCGACGTGGAAGTCCTCGACCCAGTAGCGCAGCGAATCGAGCGTCAGCTGTATCACGCGCGAGTGCGAGAAATTCACGGTATTGCCGGTGCCGGTGTCGTTGATGCACTGGCGCAGGTTGTCCGGCACCAGCCGATAATAGCCGGCATTGTCCAGTCCGCGCATGCTCAGGGTCGGTCCCAGTTCGCTGCCTTCGCCGGTATGGTTGTAGACCACGTCGAGCAGCACTTCGATGCCGGCGGCATGCAGCGCCCTGATGGCGCCCTTGAGCTCATCGAGGCTGCCGTCGGACAGGTAGCGCGGTTCGGGCGCGAAGAACGCGAGCGTGTTGTAGCCCCAGTAATTGCACAGCCCGCGCTCCACCAACGCACGATCGTTGACGTGTGCATGAATGGGTAGCAGCTCGATGGCCGTGATGCCGACGCTCTTGAGATAGTCGACGGTGCGCTCATGCCCGAGCGCCGCCGCAGTGCCGCGCTGCTGCTCGGGGATGCCGTCGAGCCGCATCGTCAAGCCGCGCAGATGCGTCTCGTAGATGATGGTATCGGTCCACGGGGTTCGCGGCGGCCGGTCATCACCCCAGTCGAAGCGATCGAGCGTGACCACGGCCTTCGGCATCGCAAACGCGCTGTCGCGCCGGTCGAACGACAGGTCGGCGCGCGGCGAGGTCAGCCGGTAGCCGTACAGCGCATCGCTCCAGCGCAGCGTACCGGCGAGCTTGCGCGCATACGGATCGAGCAGCAGCTTGTTGACGTTGTAGCGCTGGCCCTGCTCCGGCTGGTACGGTCCGTGCGCGCGATAGCCGTACAGCTGGCCCGGCCCAACCCCGGTGACGTAGCCGTGCCAGACGCCGTCGGTGCACTCGCGCAGCGGCAGGCGCCGCAGCTCCTGCCGTCCGCTGGCGTCGAACAGGCAAAGGTCGATCTGCTCGGCGTTACCGGCAAAGACGGCAAAGTTGCAGCCTTCTGAGTCGCAGCTCGCGCCGAGCGGATAGGCGGCACCCACCAGCGGGGCTTTCAGCAGGTCGGAAGGCATGCACGGCGATCCTCAATGGCGATCACCCCCCGTGACGCAACAATACAGTGGCCAGCGGAGGGAGTGTTAGTTCGAGTGAAAACGGTTGTCCATGCGACGGCGTGGTACTGGCCTCCAGCCGCCCGCCATTGCCGAGATTGGAGCCACCATAGAGCTCGGAATCGGTGTTCAGTATTTCGCGCCACACACCGACGCGCGGGGCGCCGAGCCGATAGCGCATGCGCGGCACCGGGGTGAAGTTGCAGATCGCGATCACCGGCGCCGAATCGGCGTGGCCCTGGCGATAGTAGGCGTAGATACTGTTGCTGTTGTCGTCGGCGATGATCCAGCGAAAGCCGGCGCTGTCGCAGTCGAATACGTGCAGCGCGGCTTCCTGGCGGTAGAGGCGATTAAGGTCGGCGACCAGCGTTTGTACACCGCGGTGCAGCGGATGCTCGAGCGCCACCCAGTCGAGTTCGCCATCGTGATTCCATTCCCAGTCCTGGCCGAATTCACCGCCCATGAACAGCAGCTTCTTGCCGGGCTGCGTCCACATGAAGCCGAAGTAGGCGCGCAGATTCGCGAACCGCTGCCAGGTATCGCCCGACATGCGGCCGATCAGCGAGCCTTTGCCGTGCACCACTTCATCGTGCGAGAGCGGCAGTACGAAGCGCTCTGAAAAAGCGTACAGCAGTCCGAATGTCATGTCGTGGTGGTCGAAAGAGCGATGCACCGGATCGTGCTTCATGTAGCGCAGCGTGTCGTGCATCCAGCCCATGTTCCATTTGTAGGAAAATCCCAGCCCCCAGTCCTGCGTCGAGCGCGTGACGCCGGGCCAGGCGGTGGATTCCTCGGCGATCATCAGCGCTCCGGGGAAGCGCTGCGCCACCGCATCGTTCAGATATCGCAGGAAGTCGATGGCCTCGATATTCTCGCGGCCGCCGTACTTGTTCGGGATCCACTCGCCTTCGCGGCGCGCATAGTCGCGGTAGAGCATCGAGGCGACTGCATCGACCCGCAGGCCATCGATGTGATAACGCTCGATCCAGTGCAGGGCGCTCGACACCAGGAAAGCATGCACTTCGCGCCGGCCGAGGTTGTAGATTGCGGTGCTCCATTCCTGATGAAATCCTTCGCGCGGGTCGGTGTGCTCGTAGAGCGCGGTGCCGTCGAACCACGCCAGGCCGTGCGCGTCGGTCGGAAAGTGCCCCGGCACCCAGTCGAGAATCACACCGATACCGGCGCTGTGACAACGATCGACGAAACGCGCGAACGCGGCCGGCTCGCCGAATGTGGCCTGCGGCGCATATTGACTCAGGACCTGGTAGCCCCAGGAGCCGCTGAACGGATGTCCCATCACCGGCAGCAGCTCGATGTGGGTAAAGCCCAGGGCCACGACATGGGGCAGCAGCTGATCGGCGAGCTCATCCCAGTGCAGCGAGCGGCCGCCTTCATTCGCGACGCGCCGCCATGATGCGGCATGTACCTCGTAGATCGACAGCGGCGCATACAGCAGCGCGCTGTTGGCGGCGCGTGCGTCGAGCCAGTGCGCATCATTCCAGCGAAACGGCGTCGTATCCGGCACCACCGACGCGGTGCGCGGCGGTGCTTCAGTCTGCAGCGCCACCGGATCCGACTTGAGTGGCAACAGTGCGTGCGGACCGAGGATCTCATACTTATAGAGCGTGCCGGCCGGCAGCCGCGGGATAAACAGCTCCCACACGCCGGCCTCGACGCGCTTGCGCATCGGATGGCGGCGACCGTCCCAGACGTTGAAGTCGCCGACCACGGAGACGCGCCGCGCGTTCGGTGCCCAGACGGCAAAGCGCACGCCCGCAATGCCATCGATGCTCATCGGCTGCGCCCCAAGGCAGCGGCCCAATTCGAGATGGCTGCCTTCGGCGAGCAGGTAGATATCGAGTTCGCCAAGCAGCAGGCCGAACGAATAGGGATCCTCGGTTTCCTGTACCTGCCCATCCGGCCAGTAGATGCGCAGGCTGTAGGGGCTGGCCGCAGGGATCACGCCGGCGAACAGGCCGGGGATCGCCAATGGCTGCAGCGTCGCCAGCACCGAACCGCTGCGATCGATCGCCTCGACGCGCTGCGCCGGGGGCAGGTAGGCGCGCACGACCGTGCCGTGCGCGCAAGGTTGCGGACCGAGCAGCGCAAATGGGTCGCCGAGCCGGCCCTCGGCCAGGGCCTTGACCGCTTCCCGGTCGCCCAGGAGTGTCGGGTCGACGCTCGCCGCCGACTCGTCGAGCCGTCCAAGATCCAGAGCCGGCCCTGTCCCATCCTGCACGATCACCCCGACGGTTAGCGCACTGTCATGCCTTTCCGGGCCATGATAGCGCAAACCCCCACCGGCCCCGCCTGCTGTCCGGCCGACAATCGGCGTCAGACAAATGCGCTATCGATGTGCCGGGCCGGGCGGGGCGGCGGCGGCGGGCAACGCGGTGGATCAGGCCGGGCCGGCGCGCCGCCGGACGTGTACCAGCTCGTCACTGCCGTCCTGGTAGGCGACGCTGAAGGCATCGAGCGCGCCGAGCGCGGCTTGCAGGTTCTCGCCCGGATCCAGATCGAAGCTATCGAAGCCGCAGCGCGCGAGAAAGAACAGCTGATCGCGCGTGATCGCGCCGCGGGCGCGCAGTTCACCGCCATAGCGATAGCGTTGCCGCAGCAGGCGCGCCTGCGAGTAGCCGCGGCCCTCCCCGATCTTCGGGAAATCCACCACGATCAGGGTCAGCAGCGCCAGATGCGGCGCCAGCGCCTCGACCTCATCCATCGGTCCGATCACGACGGCGGCGCCGGAGGCGCTCGCCTGGCCCGAGCCCAGCGCTGCGATGAACTGCGCCGCCGGCTGCACCGTGCGCGTGTCCGGCCCGGCCTGCTCGCCGGTATAGTGCGCGTCGTCGGCGACCAGCTCACGCCGGCGAATGATTCGTCTCATACACCCGCTCCTGGAATGGCTCGATGCCGATGCGCCGCACGGCATCGACAAAGCGTTCATCGTCCCCGCGCCGCTCACGCACATACACCTCGAGCAGCCGCGCGATGGTGTCGGATACCTGGTCCTTCGGCACCGATGGACCGATGACTTCGCCCAGCGCCGCCGGACCGCTCGACGCGCCGCCGATGGTGATCTGGTACCACTCCTTGCCGTGCTTATCGACGCCGAGAATACCGATGTGGCCGATGTGATGGTGGCCGCAGGCATTCATGCAGCCCGACATCTTGATTTCGATGGGACCCAAGTCGTAGAGGTAATCCAGATCGTCGAAGCGCGCGTGGATCTGCTTGGCCACGTCGATCGAGCCGGCATTGGCGAGACTGCAGAAATCGAGCCCCGGGCAGCAGATCATGTCGGTAAGCGTGCCGATATTCGCGGTCGCAAGCCCGAGCCGGTCGAGCTCGTGCCACACCTCGCGCAGCGCCGACTGCGGCACGTCGGCCAGCACCAGATTCTGATCGTGGGTCGCGCGCACCATGCCGAAACTGACCCGATCGGCCAGCTGCGCCAGTGCATCCATCTGATCGGCGCTGATGTCGCCGGGCGCCTCGCCGTGCTTCTTGAGCGACACCAACACCACCCGATAGCCCGCTACCTTGTGGCGGCGGGTGTTGTAGCGCAGCCAGGCGTCAAATGTCGGCGTGCCGCTGCTGACGCTGCCGATTTCGGGGCTGCTGTCGTTGAGCTGCTGGTAGGGCGGCGGGGCGAAGAAGCCGCGCATGCGCGCAACGTCGCGCGCGTCGAGGCGCGGCGCAAATTCGCGGCTGGCCTCGAATTCCTGCTCCACCTGGCGGGTGAATTCCTCCGCGCCCAGTGTGCGCACCAGGATCTTGATGCGCGCCTTGTGGATGTTGTCACGCCGGCCGTGGCGGTTGTAGACGCGCAGGATCGCCTCGAGGTACGCCAGCAGATCGGCCTGCGGCAGGAAGCTGCGGATCAGCTTGCCCAGGATCGGCGTACGCCCGAGGCCGCCGCCGGCTAGGATCTCGAAGCCGATCTGGGCGTTCGGGCCGCGTTTGAGGCGCACGCCGACATCGTGGATTTCGACCGCCGCGCGATCGGCCGGCGATGCGGTCACGGCAATCTTGAATTTGCGCGGCAGGTAGCTGAATTCCGGATTCAGCGTGGCCCACTGCCGGATGATCTCGCAATACGGCCGCGGGTCGGCGATCTCATCGGGCGCGACGCCCGCCAGATGATCGGCGGTGATGTTGCGGATGCAGTTGCCGCTGGTCTGGATGGCGTGCATCTCGACGCTCGCCAGATCGGCGAGGATATCGGGTACGCGCTCGAGCGCCGGCCAGTTGTACTGGATGTTCTGGCGGGTGGTGAAATGACCGTAGCTGCGATCGTAGGTGCGGGCGATATGCGCCAGCATGCGCAGCTGCCGGGTGGACAGCAGGCCGTACGGGATCGATACCCGCAGCATCGGCGCGTAGCGCTGGATGTACAGGCCGTTGCGCAGCCGCAGCGGGCGGAACTCGTCCTCGCTGAGCTCGCCGGCCAGAAAACGCCGGGTCTGATCGCGGAACTGCGCCACCCGCTCGTTGACCAGGGTCTGGTCGATTTGGTCGTATCGGTACACGCGGCTGCTCGGTCTTGGCCAGCCGGTACTCTATGATCGCCGCAGCGCCGGATAAATCGGGCGCCGGTTATGACCATGGTCCGCACTTGTTATATCGGCCGCTGGCTAGCCGGTGGTCTGCAGGCCGCGGGCGATGCCGCTCACGCTCGCCTGCAGTGCTTCGAACAGGTCGCGATTCTGCCGGCCACTCGCGCGCCAGCGCTCCAGCAGGTCAACCTGCATGAAATGCATCGGGTCGATATAGGGGTTTCGTACCATGATGCCCCGCTGCAGCGTACGGTCGGTGTCCAGCAGCGTCATGCACTCCTTGATCTCCAGCACCAGCGCGCAGCTGCGCTCATACTCGGCCCGCAGCTGCGGCCCGTAGGGGCGCAGTTCCGGCGGCGCCAGCCGGTCATAATGCGCCGCCACACTCAGGTCGGCGCGCGCCAGCATGGCCTCGATATCGTCGATCAGGCTGTGGAAAAACGGCCAGCCGCGATAGCAGCGCCGCAGCATGTCGATACCCCGCTCGCCGCGGGCGAATTCGAGTCCCGAGCCGGCGCCAAACCAGGCCGGCAGCATGTGCCGCGACTGCGACCAGGCCAGCACCCAGAGTGCCGGGCGGATCGCCTCGACGCCGCCGCGCTCATTGCGCTGCACTGGATAGGAGCCGATCTGCATGCGCTCGATGACGTCGATCGGCGTCACGGCACGAAAGAAATCAAGGAACTGCGGCTGCTGGTGGATCAACTCGCGCCACACCTGCGCGCTGCGCGCCGCCACCAGGCCGACGCATTCGGCCAGCGTGGCGCTCTCGCGCACCGCGATGCCGCGCCTGACTGCCAGCGTCGCCAGCGCCAGTGTGCTGAAGGCCCGCTCGAGCGTGCGCATCGCGTTCGGCCGCAGGCCGTAGTTCTGGCTGATGCTCTCGCCCTGCTCGGTGAAGTGCAGCACGCCGTTGATCGATTCGGCGGGCGCGGCCCGCAGCAGCGCATCGATGCGGCCGCCGCCGCGCGGAATGCTACCTCCGCGGCTGTAGAACAGCACGTGCTGCTTGTTCGCCTGGCGCAGCGCATCGGTCAGGTGGCGTTGCGCACGGTACGCCGCCAGGCGCGAGGCCACCATGCCGCTCTCCTGGTTGCTGTCTGAAAAGCCGATCAGCACCGTCTGCAGCCGGCCGCGCGCTTCCAGATGACGTTTGTACACGCCGTCCCCGAGTAGCTCGCCGATGACCGCACCGCAGCGCTCCAGCGTCTCGACGCGATCGAACTGCGGCGCCACGTCGAGCGCCACCTCGCCCTTGCCCTTGTCGTAGGCGCCGGCCCAGCGCGCCAGCACCAGCGGCGCCAGCACGTCGTCCGCATGCGCCACCCCGCTGACGATATAAAGACCGATCGCTTCATCGCCATAGCGATGGCGGCACTGCGTGATGGCATCGAACACCGCCAGCGTGCGCTTGGCGAGCGCATCGAAACTGCCGGTGGGACCGATATCGCGCTCCAGTATCTCGATCAGGCGCGCGTGCCGTTCGCTCGCGCTGCGGGCGGTCCAGTCCGGGTCGTCCATACCCTGCACCAGCACCGCGTGATGCACCGCCGCGTGCGCGCGCACGTCCAGCGTCGCCAGGTGAAAGCCGAAGGTATCGATGCGATACAGCAGCCTGCGGACCTGGAAGTAGCCGGCGTGCGCGCCGCGGTTGGCGAGCAGGCTCTGCGCGATCAGGTCGATGTCGGCCCGAAACTGCGCCGGGTGCTGGTAACCATTGGAACGGCCATCGTAGGTGACGTGCAGGCGCTCGGCGATCTGACCGAGCAGCACCCGATACGGCATGCGGTCATGACGCGACGGGGTGATCGCCTGGGCACCGGGCAGCAGCGTGCGGTATTCCTCGACCCGGCGCATCACCGCGGCGGAGATACCGATGCGGCTGGCGCTCTGCGACAGCGTCTGCGACAGGTTCAGGCACTCGTCGTAGTAGGTATTGATGATGACCTGCTGGGCGCGCGCCAGGGTGTCGCGGATGCTCTTGGCATGCACATCGGCGGAAGTTTCCATGTCGCCGCCGACCCAGGTGCCGAAGCGCACGATCACCGGCAGTTCGATGCTCTCGGGCAGCACGCCATAGAGCTTTCCGAGCGCCGCGGCAATCTCCTGGTAGAACGCGGGAATAATCTTATAGAGGATTTCGACCAGGTAGAAAATCGCGTGCTCGCGCTCGTCGGCCACGGTCAGGCGCTCGCGCGGATGCTCCTCGGTCTGCCAGTCGGCACTGACCTCGGCCCGGATGCGCTGCAGCAGCGCGCGCTGCTCGTTGGGAGCCAGGGTGGCGTTGTCGCGGTCGAGCAGCAGTGTCGCCATGCGCTGCTGGCGCCGCAGGCTGGTGCGCCGGGTCGACTCCATCGGGTGCGCGAGCAGTACCGGTTCGATCGACAGCTGCGCCATCAGCACCAGCACATCCGCAAGGCTCAGGCCCGACCCCTTGAGTTCGGACAGCGCGTCCTCGACGCCCCCGGGCTGCGGCCGCTCGCTGTCCTGCTGAAAGTACTCGCGCCGGCGGCGGATGCGATGCACCTTCTCGGCCACATTCACCAGCTGGAACCAGGACGAGAACGCGCGCACCAGCTCGCGCGCCACCCGCGGGGGTCGGGCGCGCACCCGTACCGCGAGCGCCTCGGCGGCACCCGACACCCCTTCACGCCAGCGAATCGCGGTCAGCCGGTCCTGCTCGACCAGCTGCCACAGCTCCGCACCCCCCTGTTCGCGCAGCACGTCGTCCATGAGCTGCGCGAGCGCACGGATGTCCTCCCGAAGCGGGTGGTGGCGCGTCGGGAACTGGATGTCTTCGTGGTTCATCGGGGGGCGGATTCTACCTGAGGGCGCTGGCCGGGCGCGGCAGCCGCCACCTTAGAGCCGTCCTAGCCTGCCAGCAGCACCGCCTCGGCGTGTTCCAGGGCCTCCGGGATGCCGTAAATCACCACGACGTCGCCCTCGCGCAGCTCGGTCTCCCCTGCCGGTTCGCGCCCGGTGATGCCCTGGCGGCGGATCGCGGTGAAGGCGACTTCGGCCCCGCGCGCCCGGATCTCTTCCAGCCGCCGCCCGACCGCCCAGCCGCCGGGCGGCAGCACCACGGAGCGCAACTGGTCCGCCGTTTCCTCGTCGTCCGGGTCGAGCCGCGCGGCGGCGGAGCGCGTACGCAGCGTCGCGTAGCGCTGCCGGCGCAGCGTGTCCACCACGCGGGTGACCTGCGCCGCCGGCAGCTGCAACAGCGTCAGTGCCTGCGACACCAGCGTCAGGCTGGCTTCGAAGGTCTCCGGAACCACCTCGGTGGCACCGGCCGCCGACAGCTCGGCGAGCCGCGAATCATCCTGGGTACGCACCAGCACCGGCACGTCGGCGCGCAGGCGGCGAATCGCTCGGATCACGTGCAGCGCAACCGCCGGGTCGGCAAACGTGATGATGACCACCGTCGCCACATCCAGGCCAAGATTGCGCAGCAGTTCCTCGTCGGCGCAGTCGCCCCAGACCACCGGCACGCCGGCCTGGCGGGCGCTGCGCACGTTGGCCGGGTCGAGATCGATCGCCAGGTATTCGAAGCCCTGCGAGTCGAGCACGTGCGCCAGGTGGCCGCCGACGCGGCCGAAGCCGCACACGATCACGTGCTCGCGCCGCGCCAGTTCGGTGGTGGCCGCCTGCTCGCGCTCGATCGCCGTGCTCGGCGGCCCGGCCTCGCGCAGCACCAGGCGCGCGATGCGCTTGTTGTAGCGAATCACCACCGGACTCACGATCATGCCGAGCACCACCACCGCGAGCAGCAGCTGCGTCGGACGCCCCGCTGTCAGGTCGGGCCCGCGCGCCAACAGTGTCAGCAGCGCCACGCCGAACTCCCCGCCGCCGGCAAGCACCAGACCGGTGCGCAGCGCCTTGAAGCGATCGACGCCGAACGCGCAGGTCGTCAGCGCCGACAGCACCGCCTTGCCGAGCACCAGCAGCAGCAGCAGCGCCACGATGCGCGGGAAGTCGCCAAACAGAATCTTCAGATCGAGCAGCATGCCGACCGTGACGAAAAACAATCCCAGCAGCAGCTCGCGAAACGGCCGGATGACGGCGTCGATCTGGTGACGGTACTCGGTCTCGGCCAGCAGCATTCCGGCCAGGAATGCCCCCAGTGCCATCGACAGTCCCACCGCCTGGGTGATCCAGGCGGCGGTCAGCACGATCAGCAGCGCGGTAAGGGTAAACAGCTCGCGCAGCCGGCTGTGCGCGATCTCGTACAGCAACGGCCGCAGCAGCCAGCGCCCGATCGCCAGCACCGCGACCAGGGCCAGCAATCCCAGCGCCACCAACCGCAACAGCAGCGCCGCACCCGACTCCGGCCGGCCCTGCGTCTGCACGGTGGCCAGCGCCAGCAGCGGCACGAACGCCAGATCCTGAAACAGCAGCACCGCGAATGACAACCGGCCGTGGGTGCGATTGAGTTCGTCCTGGTCGCCAAGCTGCTGCAGCACGATCGCGGTCGAGCACATCGCCAGCGCTCCGCCGACCACGATCGAGTTCGGCCATGCGACGCCGATGGCATGAGTCGCGAGCGCGCCGGCGGCACCGACCACGATGGTCTGCGCGGAGCCGAGACCGAATACCTCGCGCCGCATCGCCACCATGCGCGGGAAGGAGAACTCCAGTCCGAGCGTGAACAGCAGGAATACCACGCCGATTTGCGCGATCGCCTGGGTCTGTGGCCCGTTCGGCAGCACCGCGAACGCAAACGGCCCGAGGACGATGCCGACGACCAGATAACCCAGGATCGCGGGCATGCCGATGCGCCGTGCCAGGGCCAGCACCAGCACGGTAGCGAAAAGGAGTATCAGGACCTGGCTGAGCGACTGTACCGGCACAGCGCGACGTTACGGCGCGTGTGCGTCACTTGTCCATTGCCACCGTGGCGTCGTAGCGGTCGAATCCGTGGATCGCGCGCCGGTAGGCGTTGAGCACCAGATCCTGGGCGACCGTATCGGCACGCGGCGACAGCAGCATTCGCAGCACCACATCGTCGGCGGGGCGCGTCTGATCGTCTGCCAGCAGCTGTTCGATGAAGCCGGCGAGACGGCAGACAATCTCATTGACGAAGCGCAGCCGCGCCCCATCGTGTACCTGATCGACACTCGGGCCGTAGGTGCTGCGCGCCTCGACCGCCAGTTCGTGCAGGAATACCGACAGCAGCCGCGCCTGGTCCACCGGCTGCACGTCGCTGAAGTATTCGATTTCGGACTGTAAATTCACGGCTGTACGGTCACGTCGTCGGCACGAATTCGATCGGTTTGGTGGTGGTGATCGCCGCCACGTCCTTGGCCTCAAAGCGGAACAGCTTCACGCGCGCCACGATCTTGCTCTCGAGCTCGGCATTTTTCAGCTCGCTCGAGACCACATGGCATTCTGTCACTTCGCCGGACGGGGCGATGGTGAATTCGAGCACAAGTTTGCCCTGCAGATCGGGTACATCGCGCAGCGCGCGTCCGTACAGGGCGTAGATCGCGCCCTTGTTTCGGTCGAATACCAACGCGATCTCTTCCTGGGTGCGCGAGGGCTTACCGCTGCCACCCTTTGCGACATTAGCGCCGGTGCCGACCGTGGCAATGCGCGAGGTGACCGCCGCGGTGTCATGCCCGGTCAGCGAGCCGGCGCCGGTGCCGAACCCGCGGCTGGCGTTCGCGCTGGTGATTCCGGCCGAGGCGCCGCCGGCTTTCGAGGCGATCAGCGAGCGTTCGGCGTGGCTGTCCTGGCCGACTGCGCCCTGCAGGTTTTTGGTCTGCCCGAGCGGCGTCAGATCGACGATCTGGCGCAGATCGGCCAGCTCGTCCTGGAACTTGAGCAAACCCGAGCTCTGCGCCTTCTTGCGCGCCTCGGCCGTCTTGTCCACCGGCTTTGGCACCGGCACCGGCTTGGTTTCGGGCTTGGGCTTGGGTTGCTCGACCACCGGCGGTGGCTTGGGCTTCTCCTCCACCATCAGACGCGCCAGGCGCTCAGGCACCGCTTCCGGCGCCTCGGTCTGCTTGGGCAGATGGATGAATGGCAGTATCACGCCGAACAGCAGCAACAGCAGCAGTGCCCCGGTCACCAGGCGGCGCAAGCGGCGCTGCCCCTCGGGATCGATCTCCCAGGGCAGCTCGTAACTTCGGTAATACTCAGTGAGCTGCATGCGCATGGTCCTGCATCAGGAGGTCTGCATTGCGCCCGGTGGCACCGGCTTGTCTTTCTGCAACACTGCCAGCGAGATTCGGCCGTAGTCGGCATCGGTACAGGTCCGCATGACCTTCTTCAGCACGTCGTACGGCAGTGCCTTGTCGCCCATGACCGTGATCTCGCGCTCGGCGAGGTCCTTTTCCGTGATCTGCTGGCCGACCAGCGTCGGGCGCTTCAGCGCGTCGCGCAGCGGCCCGATGATGTCGCCCTCGGTGGCGTGGATCTCGGCCACCGTGGCAATCGGCTCGCCCTGCACGAACAGCTCGTCCCTGGTGAGCATCACGACCACGGTCTGCCGCGGCGGCTGCTCTGCGATCGACTGTGGTATCTCAATCGCCTTGGTGTTCTGCAGCACCTCGACATTGGTCGAGTACACCAGCAGGAACGACACCATGACGCTCAGGATATCGATCATCGGGATCAGATTGAGTTCGGCGTCGGCGCGATGGCGCAGCTGGTGCTGCAGCATCCGTCGGGCGCGATTGGACATGCTCATGCGCTAGGCTCCGGTCATGGTTTGGTGGTCGGAACCGGCGCCGGGGCCGCAGCTGCGGCGCCTGCGGCCAGTACCGGGGCGTCGCCGATCGAGATATCGGGAAACAGCTCGTACTGCACCACGTTGAGTCCGGCATTGACCTCCAGCACGCGAATCCGGTCCATGGTCTGCACCACGATGTCGTACGGCGTGTCGGGCTCGAGCAGAATGGTGGCATCGGTCTTGTCGGGAAACTTCGATTTCACCTGTTGCAGGTAGGTCGACAGGCCGTCAAAGTCATAGCCATCGTCCTTGTTAGGAAACGCCGCCAGCGGGCCCGAGTTGCGGTCGCCGACCTGAAGCGTGTCCCTGCGTACCGTGACTTCAAGCTGCAATCCCGGCGGCGGCTCCTGGAACTCCGCATTGGCCGGCGGCAGCTTCAACTCCAGGATCACGGTGCGCGAGAACACCGCCGTCATCAGCAGAAAGGTGACCAGCACGGTAAAGATGTCGATCATCGACACCAGCATCAGCTGCGACGGCTTGTGCTGGTGGCGCGTTATTCTGCGAACGCTGTGGGACCGGCGCATGTTCTGACTCTAGGTCGCTTGGCGCACGCGGCCGCTCAGGCGGCTGCCGGAGCGGGCTGCGGCCGCTCGGTCACGGCATTGAGAAACTTCACCGAGGCCATCTCCAGGCTGTCGATCAGCTCGGTGGTCTTGGTTTGCAGCACCGCATGGATCAGCAGCAGTGGCACCGCGGTCATGAGTCCGAAGGCGGTGCAGTTCATCGCCACCGAGATGCTGGCCGAGAGCAGGTTGGCCTTTTCCGCCGGATTTACCGTCGCGACCGCGGCGAAGGCGTTGATCAGGCCGATCACGGTGCCGAGCAGCCCGAGCAGTGTTGCGATGTTGGCAAAGGTCGCGATGTAATGGGTGCGCTTCTCGAGTCGCGGCATGATATCCATCAGGCTCTCTTCCATCGCCTTCTCGATATCCTCGCGCCGGCGCGCCGAGGCGATGCGTGCCAATCCGTAGCTCAGGATCTGGCCGATCGCGGCGTTCGACCTGGAAGTCACCTGCACCGCCTGGCGAAAATTACCCTGCACCAGCAGCGGTGAAATATCGTTCCAGAGGGTGCGATTGCCGACCGCCGTGACGGTGAGGTAGATCCAGCGTTCGAGCGCGATCGCAAGACCAACCACGAGCACCGCGGCGATCGGGTACATCATCCACCCGCCGCCCTGGAAAAACCGGACTATGTGACTGAACATACTCATTAACTCCCATGCCAATCCGCTATGGTCTACCTAAGATGGCCAAACTAAAGTGACGTAAACACGCGAACCGCGACCTACTTCTCATCCTTGGGTGTTGGCGCCGCCGCGCCATCGCCGGTGGCTCCAGGCTGTGACCCGGCCGACCCTGGCTCGCCCTGAAGCGCCGCGTAATAGCGGTTCTGCCGCCTGAAGACGTCGCGATCCACCGGGGTCAATGCCTCATCGAGCAGGCTGTTGAGCGGCCGGCCGGTGAATTCGCCCGGGTCCGCCCGGCGCCACGGCACGACGTACATGACCTTGGGCAGCTCGCGATTGCCGCTGATCTGGGTGATGTCGAGTTCGATGTGATCGCTAGTCTTTCCGGCCCTGGGCGCCGTGCCGGAAGCGGCAGCCGGGGCGGCAGCGGGCGCTGCCGGCTTGGTGGCGGCCGCGGCCGCGGGATTGCCCGCGCGCGCATTGCTGGCCTTGGCGTTGCTGAGACTGGTGCCTGGCGTCGCGCCGGCGCCGGGCGGCGGCGCCGTGCCGGGTGCTGGCGCGCTGCTGCGCGCGGCCGCCGGCGAGGTCTGGACGGCCGGCTGCAGATCCTGCTGCGCGCGGGCGGCAAAGGCCAGGAACGCCAGGCATAGCGCGGCCAGCGCGGGGCTGAATATTCTCCTCATGTGGGACCTCCGTGATCGGTAGCCGCCGCCGCGTCAGGCGCAGCGGGTTCGGGGCCATTGGCAGGCGTCGGTGTGGCCGTTGGTTTGACGCCGGTGCGTGCCCGCAGTTCGGCGATCCACGAGCTGACCGGTTTGTCCTCGGCGGTCAGGGCTTTGTAACGCTCCATCTCGGGCAGCGCCGCAGCCGGATCGCCCAGGTACAGATCGAGTAATACGCCCAGATTTCGATGAGCCGGCGCGTAATCGGGGTCCGCCGCCAGCGCGCGCTCATAGGCGGCGCGTGCGTCACTGAACTTGCCTTCGCGCCGCAGCGTCACCCCCAGCTCGCTCCACGCCGCGGGATTGGCGCCATCGAGCGCGCTCGCCCGCTGCAGCGCGCTTTCCGACTCGGCAAGCTTGCCCTGGCGACGCGCCAGCAGGCCAAGATCGATCGCCGGCGCGGCAAATCCAGGGTTTTGCAGCTCGAACTGCTTGAGCTCCAATTCGGCATCGGTGTCCTTGCCGGCGTTTGCCAGGTCGGTGGCACGCTGAAATTCGGCCAGGGTTGCGGCAGTTGGCGCCGCGCCGGCGGCGCCGGCGCTGCCCGCCGGGACAGCCAGCGTCGGCACCCAGCTCGCGCTGAGTTCGGTTTTACCATAACGCGCCGGCTTGAGTTCAGCCAAAGCGGTAAAGCTTAACCGTACCGAGTCGTCGTACACCCCGTCCAGGGCGCGCTTCGCATTGAGCTCGTGTATCGCAATCGCCTGCTCCTCGAACGGAAACGACTGCTCGTCGAGCAGCGCGTTGTACTGCTCCAGTGCATCGCCCGACAGCTTCTTCGGTCGCTCGGACGTCAGCAGATCATGCGCCAGCGTGCGATAAAGCTCGGCGGTCTCGTAGGTGGCGGCGGTGGTGGTCTCGGCTACCTGGTATGCGGCCACCTGCTTGTAGGCCTGTACCGCCGCATCGAGGGATTTCTTCTTCGCCACCAGGCTCTGCTTGAGCGGCGCCACCAGCTTGATGCTGCGATACTCATCGCGCACCGGCGTGGCCAGCGCCAGCTGCGCCCGGGAGGCGAGGTACCTGGTGCGATCGGTACGCGCTGCACCTGCGCCGGCGTCGGCCTTCACGATCTCGTGCTGCAAGTAGTGCTGGCGCTCGAGATCGCCGCTCTTGGCCGCGATATCCAGCAGTCGCTCTCGCACCTCGATGGCATCGGGCACCGGCGTTGGATATTCCTTGACCAGGCGCTCGAGCATGACGACGCTGCGGGCCGAATTGCCGGACTGCTGATACAGGTCCGCAGCGCGGGTCAGCGCCTCGTGCACCACTGCCGGGTCCTCGTGCGGATTGGCGGCGATACGCTCGAACTCGTCAGCCGCGGGCCCCGCCCGCCCGGCCGCGACATAGGCCACGGCGAGCTTGCGGCCGACATCGGCGACGTACTCGCCCTTCGGGTAGTCGCGCCGGTAGGCCTCGAGCACTTGGATCGCGCGATTCCACTGCTGGGCGTTGATCAGTGCGGCCGCCGCATCGTACTGCGAGGTCGCGATCACCTTGGAGCCGGGCGCCACATGCGCGACCCGCAGGAAGTCCTCGGCTGCGCCCGCCTGATCGCCGGCAGCGCGCTTGCCATCGCCCTGCTTGTAGACCGCCGCGGCCAACCGTTCGGTGATATCGCCACGCTCCGCATCGTTGGCGGCCGCGACTGCGAGCGCGTGCGTGAACGCGTTCTCGGCCTGCGCAAAGTCGCCCTGGTTGAAACTCACCTGGCCGACGATGGTCCAGGCGATGCGCTGCTTGGCGGGGTCGACACTCGGGGTGCGCGCCAGCAGCGCGCGCGCGCTCAGCGCCGCCTGAACCTGATCGCCGCCCGCGTACAGGTCCTGCGCCGCGCGCGTCAGCACCACCGGGCTCTCCGGGTGCTCCGGAAAGGTCTGCGCGAATTTCAGCGCCGAGGCGGTGGCTCGCTGATGGGCAGCGGCACGCGACTCAGGCGGCAGGGCATCCTCATATTTCTGATCGGCCACCAGCGCCGCGTAACCGGCTTCGGCCGAGCGCCCGGTGTTCGGATAGTCGTAGGCGGTGTGCTCGTATTCGGTCGCAGCGTCCGCGTATTGCCGGCTCTCGAACAGCGCATCGGCCAGCAGGTAATTGGTCGCGGCCGACCCCGGATCACCTGGGAATGAACTCAGGTAGACGTGATACCAGTGCGCCGCGGAGGCAAAGTCTTCAGGCTTTTTGCTCTTCTGCGCGCTGGCGTGATAGTACTGCGCGACGTCCTTGAGGTTCGTCTTGAGCTCCTCGACGACCTGCGGATAGGCGCGTCGTTCGCGGCCCTTCCAGAACGGCGCGTCGAAGCCGTAACGCTGTACATACTCGAGCTTGCCGTCGAGCATCAGGTCGGCAAAACCGCCCTTGCGGTAGGCCTCGATCGCGGCATTGGTCAGTACCGGCGCGTGCTCGTCGACCGGATCGCGGCTGACAAAAGCCCGATAGGTCGCGGCCGCGTCCTGATAGCGCTGCTTCTCGACGTACAGGTCTCCGAGACGCGAATACAGCAGGTAGGCGTACGGCATCTGGCCCCGGTGCGCGGCGAATTCATCGACCGATTTGGCGCCGTCCAGATAGGCGAAGGCGATGCTCATGACACGCAGCGTATCGTCCACCAGCTCGCGATCGGCACGGCCGAGCCCGTTCCAATCGCGCATGCGGGCGCCATCTCTCGGATCGATCAGCATCAGATCCAGCAGATCGCCGAAGGATTTCAGGCTGTCCTCGTTCTGTCCCTGCTTGAACAGCGACCAGCCATGCTTGTAGAGGCTCTGAATATAAAAATTAGAGCTGCTGCGCCCATGCGCCAGTACCGCCTCGTAGGCGTGCTGTGCGTCGGGATAGCGACGGTTTGAAAACAGCAGCTCGCCGCGGCGAAACTGCACCTCGGCGATATCGCGGCTCTGCGGATAGCGAGCGACGATGCCATCCAGGGTCGCCAGCGCCTTGTCGCTCTGCCCGGTGGTTTCATAGGCGCGCGCCAGCTGATAGAGCACCTGGTCGTTGCGCGGGTAATTCGGATAGGCCTTGAGCAGCGTTCCATAGAGGCGGATCGCCTCGGCGCCCTGCATGTCGAGCTGCGTCACCTCACTGGCCATGCGTTCGAGTTCACCCGACTCGAGATTCAGGTCGCCGAGCCGGCGCAGCGCCTCGGCCCGCTGCTTCGGGTCGGTATTCTGCAGATTGAGAAACTGGCGGTAGTTCTCCATCGCCTTGGCGGCCCCGCCGGCGGGCACCGCGTTCGGCTGCACCGCAGCAGGTTTGGAATTCAGGTCACCAATGGTCGGCGCCGGCTTGGCCGGCGGCGCCGCCTGCGCGGCGGCGATCCCCAGCGCGCACAGCGCCGCTGCGACGTGTCGGTGCAACCTCGGGCGCGACCACAGCGTCATCGCGGCTCCGGTGCAGGTCCCGGTCCCGGGAGCGTTTCGGGTGACGGCACCGGCTCCGGTGACGGCGCCGGCGCCGGCGGCGGCGCCTCAGCGGACGCCGGTCCGCGGCCGGGCGCGCTGTCGGACTGGTCCGCCGCACGGTCATAGATATCGGCCAGCGCATAGCGTGCCTGCACCGCGTAGGCCGCCAGCCGATCCTTCTGTGCGCTCAGCTCGGTAGCGGCCACTCTCTGCAGATAGAGGCTCTGCTGACCCGAGGTATCCACCAGCCGCGCACGTACCGACTTGATGCGCGCGGCGAGTGCGGCAATCCGGTTGGCAAATTCGCCGGTGTTGGTCGGCACCGTGGCACGGGCGTTCTGCACCAGAACCCAGCGGTTCTGCAGTTCCTCCAGCGCTGCGTCCAGCTCGCGCAGCGCGCGGCGCTGGTCGTAGACGCGCTCGTTGAACGAGGCATCGAGCTGCCAATACAGCACCCCCTTGATCAGCCGCAGCTTGTCAGTCACCGCATCGCCCTCGAGTCCGGGGGGCAGCGCGACGGCCTGTTCTTCCAGCGGCGCTATGCGCGCCAACTGCTCGCGCTCCTCGGCGGTAGCGAGCGCGGCGACGTCATGACCGGTCTCGATCGCATTGAGCCGCGAGTCGACCGCGGCACGCGCCGCGCGCAGCCGCGTCGGCGCGTCGCTTGCCAGCAGTGCGTCGGCGCGCGGCAGCCGTTCGGCATAGGCGCGCTCGCGCGTGTCGATCATCGCGGCGAACGCCTCCATGCTGTCGTCCCACCGGGACAGGCCGCGCTGCAGGAAATTCAGGTCGCGATAATTCTTCAGGCCTTCCTGAAAATCGTTATCTGCCAGCAACGTGTACAGGTAACGCGACTGCGGTGCATCCGGCAGCGTCTTGAGCTGCCAGAACCAGCCGTAGCGCATGTCCTTGTCGGTGCCCAGCAGATCCTCGAGCATGTGGCCATCGTGGATGCGTGCGACGGCGGCGTCGAGGTTGTCGGACTCGCTGGAGAAGGATTTGAGCGCGGCCTCATAGTACTCGGCCGATTGCCCCGCGGCGTTCAACTTGCCGTAGGCGTACGGCACCGCGAGGTACGACTCCTGCACCGCGGCGTCCAGCAGGTTGCGCTGGCGCAGCTCGAGCCACGGCACCAGTGCCGAGCGGTAGTCGCCCAGTGCCGCGCGCGCCCAGCCATCGCCGAGCAGCGCGCGGCTGGAATACGGCCCGTCGAGACGCACGCGCTCGAGCGGCACGCGCGCCTGCGCCGCCCTGTCCGCCTGCAGGTACGCGAAGCCGAGCGCCAGATTGGCCTTGTCGCGCATCGTCAGCAGCTCGTCGTTGTCGCTCTGCAGCGTGCCGACCGAGGTCAGGATCGGATCGGCTTCCGGCAGCCGCCCGGCGCGCACCAGCGCGACGCCGAGGTTGAAGCGCGCATAGGCCATCCAGTCGGCCGGCCCCTGCCAGCTCTGAAGCCGCGCGATGGCATCGTCATAGCGGCCCTCGCGCATCAGCACATTGACCAGCAGATGCGTACGCTCGGCTTCCAGCTGCGGCGCCAACTCGCCCTGGATGCGACTGAGCGCCTGCTCGCTGCGATCGTAGTAGCCGCGCTCGTACCAGATCTTGCCGAGATAGAACCAGGCCTTGTTGCGCACGCCCGCAGGGATGTTGTCACCGAGCAGCGTCTCGAAGCGCGCGCCAGCCTCGTTGTGCATCGTGAGCTGCAGATACAGGCCCGCGGCCAGCAGCTGCGCGTCGATCGCGTGATGCGGCATGCGCTGCCAGTGGTTGTAGGCCTCGAGCCGCGTCAATGCCGCAAGGCCCGCGTCCTCATCGGCCCAGAAGTGGAACAGCACATCGCCGTAGTGCAGGTCCTGCACCCGGATGCTCGGTAGCTTGTCGGGGTTGCTCTTGCGCGCAGCCCAGACGTCCGGCACTGCCGCGGCCAGCAGCGCAATAGCCAATCCGAGGCAAAGGCGGCCCGGTGTCATGCGCGCGCTATTCCCAGTCCTTGATCTCGAACTCGGGCTGCTGGGCGCGGGCGTGATCGGTGATCTTGACCTCGAGATATTTCGCGCCGACACCCTTCTCGAACCGCAGGTTGGCGCCGCGCCGATAGTAGCGCTCGTTCGGGCCCTTGCCGTTGAACAGCACCACCAGCTCGTGCCCGCCGGCCTTGAGATTGCCAACATAGAGCCGCTGCACGCCGCCCTTGATCAATGCCGCCACTTCCCTCGGCGTATACAGGTAATTGATCACTTCGCGGTTGTCGATCTTCAGCTGGACCGAATCGAGCGCGAAGAAATCCCCGACATCCATCGATACGAACACCGCGACCTGCGTGTTGGCAGGGAACAGCAGCTCTTCCTCGAGCACGAACAGATCCCGGTTCAGATCGATCACATCTTTCTTCAGCTCCTGGATCTGCTGATCGAGTGCGCGGGTACCGGCAGCGTCGTCAGCGGCTGCGGCCGGCTCGGTGCCAGCGGCGCTGGCATCCGAGGGGCTCTCGCTCGCGGCCGGGGCAACGGCGGCCGGGGTGGCGGCAACCGGGGTGGCGGCAGCCGGTGCCGGGGCAGGTGCAGCCGCGGACGCGGCCAGTGGAACCATGCTCACCAGCAATAGCGACAACAGCAGCGACAGATGATTCGGGGGCGATGTATTCATGGGTCTTTGTTCATCGTTGAAAAATTCATGGCGCCGCAACAGTGTCGTCCAGCAGCGCGCGGATCTGCGTGACATACGAGGCGTCGTCGGCCCGGTCATCGCCGTGCAAGTAGCGAACAGTGCCGGAGCGATCGATCAGCACAGTCGACGGCAACCGATCGATCGCGTAGGCGCGGCTGACCGTTTTGGCAGTATCGAGCAGCAGCGGAAACCCGGCTGCATGGGCGCGCGCATACTGCTCGGCGTGCGCCGGATCGTCATCGACGCTGACCGCGACGACGATGAGCCCCGAGGAGCGATAAGTGCGGTAGAGCCGATCGAGCAGCATCAGCTGCCGGGCGCAAACACTGCATCGGCTGCTCCAAAAAGTAATGATGACCGCCTGGCCACGATACTCCGACAGGCGCACGTTGCTGCCCACCACGGCAGGCAGCGCAAAGTCAGGTGCCTTGCGGCCGATCAGGCCGACCGTAGCGGCACCTGCGCTCGTCGTAACACCAGCCGCCAGTGCCGCGAGGCCCAGCAAAGCGAGCAGCCGGCGACGGATTGTAGGGAGACGATCTGTCATCGCTGCCAATTTGACATCATTCGCCGGCGCACGGCGACTGTCAAACCGTAAATACATGACACCGCTCGCATTTAACTCGCTATGAAGCGAGCGCGAGCGTTGTCCTATAGCAGCGGTAGACGCGGGCAGCGCCGGCAGGACGCCAGCAGGGCGTCGTCCTCACGTGATCTTGCCGTTAACCACCGACGACAACTGGCCGAACGCTATCAGCTTGTCGTAGTTCGAGGCCGCCCCGAGGCCGGTCGGAATACCCGTCGCATATGTCATCGTCTGGAACGCGCCCGCCTGCCCGTGCAGCGCCATGTAATTGAGGATCACCGTCTCGGCGAGCAGGTTAACTGCATTGGCAGCGGGACTGGAGGTCGACATCACCGAGCCGTCGGCATTGTAATAACCGATCTGGTGCATGGTGGTGGCCGGCTTCGCCTTCGGGTCGAACACCAGCATCAGCGAGGCGGCAGTGGTGGAATTATCCGCCATCCACACGCCCTTGCCGCGGCCGTTGACCGAATTGTCGGGCATGCCGCTGGACACGATCGCGCCATCGCTGAACACGTAGATCATCAGCGGCACACCCACGCGCGCTGCGTATTCCAGGCAGGCGCCGATGCACTGGCCGGCCTTGAAGTCGCGCTGCTCGCCGGTTGCCCGGGTGCCGTCGTGATAGTCGTAGCCGCCCATTTCGATGGTGCCGGCCCCGGCATAACCGTTGATCACCATCTTCATCACCGAGGCGGTGGCGAGGAAATCCGAATCCTGCAGATCGGTGGCGCTGAATATGCCGCCGCTCCCTGTGATATGCGGATCCAGGGTCGGGTCGAGCGCCGCCAGTGCGTTGCCGTAGCGATCCACGAGGTAGGCGGAGTCAACATAACTGCACTGCACCAGGTTCTTGATGGCCACGTCCTGGCTGGGAACGTTGGTGCTGACCTGTCCGAGCTTGGCGGCGCTGATGCGCTCCATCGACTCGAGCACCGACACCGCATCGGCCTGGTTGAGCAACCCGACCAGCGATCCGGTATTGACCAGTCCGGTCACGTCCGAGGGCCGCTGCACCACGGTCGGATTCACGGTCGGATCGATCATGTACGCCGGCGCCATCGAATTGCCGCCGGACGCGGTCGCCTCGGTGCCGATCAGCACCAACAGGTCGCCGGCGGCACCGGCCGAGTGAACGCCGTACATCGGGTTGTGCGGATTCAGATCGGTGTCGGTCTGGCTGATCGCGGGAATGACCGCGCCATTGACGTTGTTCATCGTGGTCATGGCAGCGCGCTGCGAGATGCCACGCAGGTAGGCACTGTCGCTGTGCATCGCCAGCCCGAGCGTCGTGTTGACGAAGCTGCCCGCGCCGACCGATGAATTCGGGATCATGTTGCCCGGCAGGCCGAGCTTGTTGTAACCGGCGGTTGACAGGAAATCGAGCTGCCCGCCAGGGCCGCCGACCAGCGCATTGGAGCCGGCGATATTGCCGCCGCCGGCCAGGTCGAAGGCGATGAACGGAACCTTGCCCGCACCTGCACGGATATTGCAGGGCGAGGTTACCAGCGCCTGGATATCGGACGCGAGCGTCGCATAGGCCTTGCGAGGATTGGCAAACAGACTGAAGAACGATGACACGCCAACCACCGTGGCTCCGGCACTGAGCATGCCGCGACCCAGAAAATCGCGGCGCGTGACCGGCGGCCGATGATCCAGGTTGCGCAGCGCATTCGGATTGGGTGGGCGCCTGGATGGATGCTTCTTCATGACGTCGGCCTCTCGATGGTCGTCGGTAGATTGTCGTGGATCATCGCTATTTGATCAGCGTCGTGGCACTGGACAGGATCGCGGTGCACGCCGCCATGGTGATGGTCTGCGTGCGGCCCGCCGGGCAGGTGCCGCCGCCGCAGGTGGTCAGGTCGGTGATCAGCTTGTAGAGCTCGGAGCTCACCGCGGCCGCCGGCGGCTGGGTCGCGATATTCTGGCCGATCAAATGGTTGATCAACGGCTGCACCACCTGGTCCATTCCGGTCGTGGTCGCGAAGGCGCTGGCCGGGGCTGCATTGAAGTTCATACCGGGGAAGAACGTGGGCGCCAGCGTCGGGTCGTTGACCAGCGCCTGGCAGTACTGCATCGCCAGCTGCGCGCTGGCGATCTGTGCACCCGAGCTCACGCTCTGGATGTTGGACACCGTCGGCAGACCGGTCTGCACCGTCAGGTAGGTCATATTGACCAACGGCGTGTTCGGCGACACCGTGGTGAGCTTCGCCATGGTGCCGTTGACCTCGTCGAATACGCGCATGCCGATATCGGATGAGGCCGGCAGGTCCACCGGCGTCGGCGCGATCGGCGTCGGCACTGAATAGGCGTGCGTGTGCGAGCCAATGTGCGCAAACGTCAGGAAGAACTGATCCGAGGCGGGTCCGTTTTCCACCGGAATGACCGTGCCGATCGGCGACAGCAGCTGACCGGTGGTGGGCGAGTAGTCGGAACTGTCCACATTCACGCTGAGCGGAATGTAGGCCTGGTCCACCGGCACTTCCGCACCGTTGACGCCGATGCGGATGCCCTGGATCGGGATGCTGCTGCTCGGCTTGAAGGTCGGATCCAGGCTGATGAATGTCGGCCGCGCGAACAGGTAGCTGTAGTTGTCGTACTGGCTGGCAGTGAGCATGATGTACGACTGTGGCGTGCTCGTCAGGCTGCTGACGTCGAACAACAGGAAGTAGGTTGCGCCGACGCCGGCGGCGTAATTCTGCTGGATCTGCTGCTGCGTAAGCGCCACGTCGTGCACCGCGGCGAAGCGCAGCGTACCGCTCCACGGGTGATCGCCCGAGGTCTCATTGCCGACCAGGAAGGCAAAACTGGTATCCCAGTTGTTGATCGCGCCGCCGGTGGTGCTGTCGACGTCGCCGGTGAATACGCCGTTGACGTACAGCCGACGGCCGTTGGTCGCATCGTAGGTCATCACCACATGTTGCAGCGCGGCCTGCGCCAGTTGATTGTTGGGGTTGGTGATCAGCGACGGCGCACCGTTCTGGTCGGTGGCACTGCTGCGCGCGAATGCTTCGTACTGGAACGCATCCTGCGCCACGGTGAAGTTGCGCAGCTTGTCGCCGCCCGAGTAGCTGGCAATGTAGGCCTTGGTCTGCGTCACGTTCGCCGCGTTGACCCACAGCTCGACGCTGTACTGCCCGCTGGCGCTCAACTTGTTATAGAGCTTGGAGCTGGTCGCGGTGCTCGCCTGGGCGCGTCCATTGGTGCCGAAGCTCACGCCCCAGCCGCCGACCCAGGCGGTATTGCCGCTGAGGGTGAGGTCCATGCCCGGATCCACGCCGCTGGTGTCATAGGCGATGGTGCCGGTGCCTTCCTTGAACTCCCATTTGCCAATCGCATGCGCGTCGTATCGATTGGAGCCGGAAGCCACCGTGCCCTGGGTGAGCGACAGCGCCTTGGAGACCACCAGCGTCGGATCAACCGGCGAAATGGCGATGGCGTTGGCGTACGCCTGCAGCGCCGACAGCATGACGGCAGCACTGGCCGGACAGTTCACCGGATTGCCCCAGCAGTTGTGCGACTGCTGTGCCAGGCGCAGATAGAACACCGAACTGGTCGGCGTATTCAGGTCGATCTCGGGCTGCGCCGCAAGATAGGCTTCCGTCAGGCTGCCGCTGGCAAAGTACGGCGATTGCGGCGTCGCCGCGGTATCGGAATGGCAACGTGAGCACCACTGCTGCACCACCGGATAGACCGTGGTGCTGAACAGCGTCGCGTCGGCCGGAAACACCTTGGTCGCCCCAACCGTCTGCGACGGTGGAGCGGTCAGCTTGATCTGCGTACCGGCGGTGGAGCCGGAGCCGCCACCCGCCCAGTTGCTGATCCAGGTGGTCAGGATGTCGGCACAGGCCTGCGGGCTCGACAGCCAGCAGTTATGCCCGCCGGCGACTTTCTGCACCATCAGCGAGGTTTCCGGCTGCGACAGGTTCACGACCGTGAGCGCCGCGCTGTAGGCAAGATTGATGTCGTCGGAACGCGCGAACATCGGCGTCTGTCCGCCGGCCTTGTGGCAATTGCCGCAGCGGTTGCTGGGGGAGATGTTGACCCACAGGTTCGACTCGAACGCCTGCACGTCGGCACTGCCCGGGGCCGGTCCGGTGTAGGTGGCGACCTGCGTGGTTGCCTGCAGGTTCGGATTTTGCGTCGTCGGCGCGCCGCCGGAGCAGGCGGCCAGCAGCAACGCCGCAAGCGCCGTCAGCAGAGCGGGTACCGTCACTGGTTTCATCAGGGCTTTCACGGCATGGCCTCCTACTGGCCCATACAGTAGACGGCGGTTTCCGCGAACGCCGTCTTCATGTTGTAGTTCGACGAGACGAAATCTGAGGTGATCTTCGTCGCCTGCGCGCGATCGGCCGCATTGCTCGGCGGGCGCAGGCACATCGCCTGAAATACTTTCTGGACCTGGCAGTTGGCAAACTGCGTCGAGTTCTCGATCTCCTGGCCAAACGACTTGGCGCCATTGCCGCTGCCCGGCAGCGCACTGCTCCAGCCCAGTAGCGCATTCGGGCCGCTGCGCCAGTAATTGAGCCAGCTGTCGTCGATGGTGACGTGCCCGTACGGGAAGTTGCCGGTGTTGATGGCGTACTTGCCCTGCACCTGTCCGGGGCTATAGACCATCTGGCCGGTGGTGACGTCGAACTCGTAATAGGCGAACGCGCCGGCGAGCGCATCCATGCCCGAATGACAGCCGATGCAGGTACTGAGAAACACCCGGCTGTCGCCGCCCGGGGATCGGGACGGATCCTGGCGGATCCGGTCCGGCGGCCGCGTGATGTCCATGATCTCGTTCAGGTCGTCACACATGTAGTTGATCATCGTGAACCGGACCATCGCGCGGTTGGTGCCCTTGTAGAAGAAGGCCGAGGCGCCGCCCAGGGTGGTCATGACACCGGCGGTCGCCGCCGACGGAATTCCGGTCAGCGCCGACTGCGTCTGCGCGCTCAGCACCTTCGACAGATCGGCGCCATTGGTATCCAGGTACTGGTAATGATTGTTGTTGGCCGGCGAATAAGCCGGCGCCCCGGACACATTGCCGGTATAGACCAGGTCCGCCGACAGCACCGTGTTGAACGGCACGTTGTCGCGCACCATGCCGATGATGGTGGCGGTGTAATCGTTCAGCGGCACGAACACCGACTGCGCCTTGTTGGTCATCGGCGCGGCGAAGTTGCGCAGCGTGACGTTGTAGAAGTTCGGATCCTGCATCGCGAGCTGCGCGGCGGCCAGCGCATTGTTAGCGGCGATGTCGGCTGACATCTGCGTCAGCACCGTGGCGCTGGGCGGGGTGCCGGTGATGCGCCCGAACAGACGTTCGGCCTGCTCGGTAGAACCTGCCAGCGCCGGTACCAACGGCTGCAGTGCCGCCAGCAATGCCATGGCGACTGCGAGCGTCCTGCGCGCACCCGATCTGTTTGAGCGGTCGAACATTGCCATGAACTCCCTGCCTGCTTCCAACTTCACTCTGGCCACGATCAATCAGGCTGGCATCATAGGCACGATGCCGCGGTGCGCGTAATGTCGCTGCACGACGACGCTCCGTGCAGTTACGTCAATAGCGCTATGCTTATCACCATGAAAAAGCGGTGTAGTGTGTGCGTGCGATCGCCTGAACACGACGCAACGCACGGTTTGAGAACTGTGCGTCTGGTCTCATATCGCTGCTGCGCACAGCAGACTCCGAACCACGCGTGATTACCGTGATGCGGTTGGCGACGTCATGATCGAGGATGGAACATAAAATGTTTATGCGTCAGTTTGTCCTACGCGCGGCACTGCCTGTCCTACCCCGGGCATGGCTAGTCCTACCCGCAGCGCTGCTGGGCACGGCGCTCATCGCGGCGTGCAGCAGCGGTGGCGGCTCGGTGACGATCGCCAACTCCCAACCGCCCGATTCGCAGACCACCGACTTCGGCATCGTCTACATCAAGCGCACCGTGCCGACCACGCAGGACGACCTGCGGCTGCGCCGCACTTTCATACCGCAGGCCGATCTGTATCTGCTCAATCCCACCAGCACCGGCGGCGCCGAGGTCAACATCACGGCCCGCGTGACCGGCAAGGCGCCCACCGGCACGTTCTATGACCTGAAGGATGTCGACGTCGCGAGCGACGGCACCCGGGTCATCTTCGCGATGCGCGGCCCGCTGACCCCGATGCAGAAAGACCGCGATCCGCCGAATTGGAATATCTGGGAATACGTGGTCGCCAGCGACGACCTGCACACCATCCTGCCGACCACGGATCAGACCGGCACCGGCTCGCAGTACATCTCCCCGCACTATCTGCCGGACGGCCGCATCCTGTTCGCCACCACACGCCAGTTCGGTTCCGGCGCGGTCCTGATCAATGAGGGCAAACCGGAATTCGAGGGCCAGACCGAGGATCTGGACGAGTCGGCGTTCGTGCTGCACGTGATGAACGCCGACGGCAGCCAGATGCACCAGATCACCTACAACCAGAGCCACGATGTCGATGCCACCGTGCTGGCCAGCGGCCGCGTGCTGTGGAGCCGCTGGGATCATGCCAACGGCAACAGCGGCATTCACTTCTATACCAGCAACCCGGACGGCACCGACGTGCAGCTGCTGTACGGCCGCGGTAGCCACGACACCCTCAGCACCAACCCGGGCGGAGCCGACAGCTGTCCAGCCGGCCAGGACTGCACTGTCGAGTTCGTGAAAGCGCGGGAAATGCCCAACGGCAAGCTGCTGGCGCTGGTGCGCCCATTCACCAACGCCGACTATGGCGGCAACCTCATGATCGTCGACGTCAAGAACTACGTCGAGAACAACCAGGCCGTTCCGGACACGGCCGGCAACGTCGGCTATTCGACCACCGTGTTTGCGGAAACAGCGGCGACACTGAACGCCGTGCTGACCGCGGTCGACACCACCAAGAACATTGCGGTGATCTCTCCGGGCGGGCGTTTCTCTTCGGCGTTTCCGTTGTGGGACGGCAGCGGCCGCATCCTGGTGACCTGGAGCGAATGCCGCCTGCAGAATATCGCCGGCACCATCCTGGCGTGCACCGCCGACAATCTCGCCGCCGCGGCTCTGGCCAACGCGACACTCACCGCGGCACCGGTGTTGTACAGTGCATGGATGCTCGATCCGGCCGCCAGTACCTTCAAGCCGATCGTGACGCCCACGGAGGGCGTGTTCGTAACCGACATCGTGGCGTTGCAGCCGCGGCCGGCGCCGCCGGCCTTCATTGCCGACAGTTACACGGTCGCCACCTCGCCGGTGGGTGTGATCGACATCCGCAGCGTGTACGACTGGGACGGCGCCGCCTGGAGCGGCACCGGCGCGGGCGGCATTGCTGCGATGGCCCAGACCGAGGCCGATCTGCGCCCGGCACGCTTCCTGCGACTGGAAAAAGCGGTCTCGATTCCCGACAAGCAGACCCTGAATTTCCAGCAAGCCACAGCCTTCGGCGCCGCCGGCAACTACATGCGCGAGATCCTCGGTTACGTGCCGATCGAGCCGGACGGCTCGGTGCGCGTCACCGTGCCGGCGAACGTCGCCTTTCAGGTCTCGGTGGTCGATGCCAATGCGCGCCGCATCTTTCCGCTGCATCGCGCCTGGCTGCAGCTGCTGCCGGGAGAGGTGCTCCAGTGCCATGGCTGTCACCTGGCACCCGCGCAACAAAATCCCGTGGCCGGCGGCAGTTTCTTTTCCCATGGCCGCGCCGCTCTGTTCGCCTCGGCGTGGACCGGGGCCACATCGACCGGGCCCTTCCCCGGCACGCAGGGAGCGTATACCACCTGTCTGAATGCCGACGGCAGCGGCGAGACGATGGCCGAGGCGCTGACCGGATGGAACTGCGGCAACTCGGCCAACTCGGCTACGGCAGCGGCGACACCGAGCGTCAACGTGATTTTCAATGACCCGTGGTTCGGAGGCGGCGCCGGCAATGAGCCGCTATTGCTGTCGTATGACGATCCGACCTTTACCACGCCGCTGCCGACGGCGCAGACCTGCGCGCTGCCTGGCGGCTGGACCGCGAATTGTCGCGTGACCATCAGCTACCCGATCCATATCCAGCCGCTGTGGGACAAGGATCGCGGGGCCAAGACCTGCGTCAACTGCCACACTGCCTCGACCGCCGCAACCGGCTATCTGGATCTTGCCGATGGCGCATCGGCGAACAATGCCAATCAGGACAACTCCTATCAGCAGCTGCTGAATCCCTTCAGTGTCACCACCACCAACGCGAGCACCGGCGCCACCGTGACCACCAGCGTGCGCTCGGCGGAGTTTATTTCCGGCGATGCGCTAGACTCCCACTTCTTTCAGGTATTTATTACCGACGCCACGCATATCGGCCTGCTATCTCCCGCCGAGATGCGGCTGCTGTCAGAATGGGTAGACATTGGCGCCCAGTACTACAACAATCCGTTTGTCGCTCCGACGAATTGAGTTCGCGATCGTGCTCGCGCTCTGGGCGGTGTCGCTGGCATCGACGCCGGCCCGGGCCGCACACGAACTGCTGCAGCTGTTCGTCTCCCAGCCGTACCTGGAGCTGCACACCGGACCGGGACGGGGCTACCCGGTTACGCAGGTGGTGGCGCGCGGTGAATCGGTGGATGTGCTGTTCCGCCGCACCGACTGGTTCAAGGTACGCACCGAACGCGGCGTGGAGGGCTGGGCGTCGGCGCGCGAGCTGACCAAGGCCAAGCTGGCCGACGGCACGCCGTTTCAGGTGAACCTGGGCGATCGTGCCGGGTTTGCTTCTCACCGCTGGGAAAGCGGGGTGTATGCGGGTGCCTACGCGGGCGCCACGTTGTTCGGCGCCTGGAGCGCGCTGTCGATCACCGACAACCTGAAGCTCGAGGTCGGCCTGTCGCAGTACATCGGCAATGTTTCCGACGGTTATATCGCCGACATCGGGCTGGCGCACGTGTTCATGCCCGAGTGGCGCTTCTCGCCGCTGGTGGACATAGGCACCGGATATGAGCGGGTCGAACCCAAGGCCACGCTGGCCACACCGGTAGACCGCGGCGATGCGGTGGGTTACGCAGGTGTCGGCGGCCGGCTGTATATGACCCGGCGCTTCTTCATGCGCGGCGAATATCGCAAGTACGTCGTGTTTACCAAGACCAATGCATATGAGGTCAACGGGGAATGGAGACTCGGATTCGGCTTCTTCTACTGAGCATCGCCCTCGCCGCCTGCAGTGGCTGCGCGTCGATGCATTGGCCATGGCATCACCCCAAGAGCGATGCCGCAGGCGCATCGGCGAGCAGCAGCGACGCCGATACGCCGCCGCCGTCGGTGATCGAGCCGGAGGTCGAGCGGCGCAAGGTCAAGGTGCCGAAGATCAGCGCCAGGAATGTCGAATTGGGCGCCTATTACGGCGAACTCTCAATCCAGGACTTCGGCGCCCAACCGGTCGCCGGGCTGCGTTTCGACTACCACATCAGCGAGGATCTGTTTACCGAGGCCACCTATGGGCGCGCCAAGGGCGGCCGGACCAGCTTCGAGGAGCTGAGCGGGCGGGTGCAATTACTTTCCGATGCTGAGAGGCGCTTCACGTACTACAACCTGTCGCTGGGCTACAACTTCCTCCCCGGCGAGGTATTCATCGGTCGCAATCTCGCCATGACCAGCGCCCTGTACATGATTGGCGGCATCGGCAACGTCACATTCGCCGGTGATCACAACTTTGCCGTGAATTTCGGTGCCGGCTTTCGCGTGCTGCCGACGGATTGGCTGGCGCTGCATATCGATGTCCAGGACCTGGTATTCAAGTCCAACGACATCGGGGTGTATCAGCTGAAGAACAATCTTCAGGCAACGATCGGAGCGACCGTATTCTTCTAGCGAACCGGCGCCGCAGGCGCCCGATCGCATCGAATGGAGGCAGTCATGCATGCTGGCACGTTCAAGGTATCCATCCTGTGGCTCGGCCTCGCACTCTCGGTCGCACCGGCGCTGCCCGCGGCGAGCGTCACCGCCGGTGCGCCGGCGGCCGCCTTTCAGCTGCCGGCGGCCGTCGGCGACCCGGTCAGCCTCGCCGGTCTCAAAGGCCAGGTGGTACTGATCAACTTCTGGGCCAGCTGGTGCGGGCCGTGCCGCCAGGAAATGCCGATACTCGATCAGATGTACCGCAAGTACAAGGCAGCCGGCTTCACGCTGCTGGGCATCAATGTGGAGCCGAAATCCGGTGAAGCGATCAGTTTTCTCAAGGCGACGCCTGTCTCTTTTCCGATACTATTCGACACTCAAAGCAAGGTCAGTAACCTGTATGAGGTCTCCGGCATGCCGAGCACCGTGATCGTAGACCGCAAGGGCAACGTTCGCTACGTGCATCACGGCTACAAGCCCGGCGACGAAAGCCAATACCTAGATCAGATCCGCAGCCTGATGCGCGAGTGATCCGGCGTCGGGAGTGCGATGATGTCGAAGGTTGTTTCGTGCAAGATGGCCTCGCCCGTGCTGCTGGGCGCGCTACTCCTCGGCAGCATGCTGCTAGGGGGCTGCAGTCCGATAGAGCCATGGGTCAAGCCGTATGAGCGCGAACACCTGGCCGACCCGATCATGTCGTTCGATCGCAATCCGATCTCAAATAGTTACCTCGATCACGTGTTCGAAGTGCGCGAAGGCGCCCACGGCGCCACCGGTAGCGTTGGTGGCGGTTGCGGCTGCAACTAGTGCTGCGCGCCCCGTGAGCACCCAGCGGACAGCCTTGACGTGATGATGCGGGCGCATCTGCGAGCGCGCTGGCTGGCGGCCGCGGTGTTCGGCCTCGGCGCGGCAGGGCGCGCCGACGTGCTGCCGGAGGATCGAACCGACGTGCTCTATCACCGCTACGAGGGCGGCGGCCTCACCGTCCAGGGCCCATCGGTGCTGGTACGAAAAAAGTTCGGCGATTCCTTTTCTGCCTCCTACCAGTATTACGAGGATCTGATCAGCAGTGCGTCGATCGACGTGGTGTCGCAGGCGAGCACCTATAAGGAAAAGCGCACCCAGCACAACCTGAATCTGGACTATCTGCACGGCAGCACGCTCTACAGCGCCGGTTTCATCTACAGCGACGAACCGGACTACAAATCCAATACCGGGTTCTTCTCGATCAGCCAGAGCATGTTCGGCGACCTAACCACCATATCGTTCGGCTACACGCAAGGCTGGGACAGGGTGGGGGAAGTGGACAAAGGTGTGTTCCAGAAATGGGTGGGCAACGCCGACCATCGCAACTGGTCGCTTGGCATGTCACAGGTGCTGACCCGCAACCTGCTGCTGGGGCTGAATTTCGAGACCGACGAGAGCGACGGCTACCTGCAGAATCCGTATCGCGGGGTGCGTTTCGTCGATCCGTTTTCTGCCAAGGGCTACAGCTTTGGACCGGCCGTCGCCCCCAGCACCCGCACCGGCAGCGCCGGTGCGCTGCAGCTCAAGTACTACCTGCCGTGGCACGCCGCAGTTGACGGCAACTATCGTCTCTACAGCGACACCTGGGGAATCCTCGCCAACACGGTCAAGATCGGCTACACCCAGCCGCTGTTCACCGACTGGACGCTGGAGGCGACGGCGCGCTACTACTGGCAGCGCCACGCCAGTTTCTACAGCGACCTCTACCCCTTTGAGGACTCGCAGAATTTCACCTCGCGCGACCGCGAGCTGGCGCAGTTCCACAGCCTCAGCCTGGGGCTGGGCGGGAGCTGGGAATTCCACCCCGGCTGGCCGCATTGGGTGGACAAGGGAACGCTCAATTTCAACTTCAATCGCCTGCATATCGACTACCAGGACTTCCACAACAACCTGATTCCCAGCCTGGTTCCCGGCGACGAACCGCTCTATACGCTCGACGCCAACGTCATGCAGTTCTTTATTTCCTTCTGGTACTGAACGATCATCCGCCTCTCAGGCTTAAATGCCCCGGAGGCGAATCATGACCCGAAGCAAGTTCCTACTGGCAATCCTTTCCACCGCAACGCTCGTGGCACCGTTGCACGGCGCGCTGGCCGACAACCGCGAACCCTCGCGCGAGGAGGCAACGCTGATCACCGCAACGCAAGTGCTCGAAGAGCTGGCTGCTACGCCGGATCAGCGGGTGCCGGACTGGCTGATGCAGCGCGCCTACGGCGTCGCGGTGGTTCCTGAGGTCATCAAGGGCGCCTTCTTCTTCGGCGGCCGCTACGGCAACGGCGTGTTGACGGTGCGCGATGCCACCTCGGGCCACTTCAGCAACCCGATATTCATCCGGCTGGGCGGGGGCAGCTTCGGCGCCCAGATCGGCGCCACCTCAACCGACGTGGTGCTGGTGTTCGTCACCCCGCGCAGCGTGGAGGACTTCGCCCGCGGCAAGTTCACGCTCGGCGCCGATGTGTCGGTGGCGGCCGGACCGGTGGGTCGCCAGACCGAGGCGGCGGCCGGGAAAGCCGCCGAGATCTACTCCTATTCGCGCTCGCGCGGCTTGTTCGCCGGGGTGGCGCTCGACGGTACCGTGATCGCCTTCGACCGCAGCGGCAATCACTCCTTCTACGGCGATGAGGACGTCACCACCTCGATGATTACCCACAATAAAGTGACCACTCATTCGGAAGCGGCGCGACGCTTTGTTACGGCGGTGACCGCCAACGCCAACGCCGACGGCTCGAGCGCGACGGCACCGGCCGCTGCCGCACCGCCGCCGAATGTTCCCGCCCCTGCCGGGCCGGCAGCATCGGGCGACGTACACACCTTCCCGATGGAAGACTCACATCCGGGCGGCGAGCCGCACTGATTGCGGCACGAGCCTGAATAATCCCATCCCGGACCCCATCCCCGCCGGCCGCGGACGCAGTCGCACATGAGTGTGCCGACACCGGCCGGGGCGGCCATCCCGGCGGTGACGACCAACGTGGTGGCGGCAAGCTATGCGCTGCGCGCCGAGGGCCTGCGTAAGCAGTACGGTGCCACGATCGCCGTCGACGGCATCTCGTTCGGCGTGCGGGCGGGCGAGATCGTCGGGCTGCTGGGACCCAATGGCGCCGGCAAGACCACCACCATCAACATGGTGCTCGGCGTGCTGCAGCCGAGCGCCGGCCACATCAGCATCGAAGGCATCGATCTGGCGCGTCACCGTTCGCAGGCGCTCTCGCACACCAATTTCGCCGCGGTGTACGCCGCGCTGCCGGGCAATCTGACCGTCTATCAGAACCTGCGGTTTTTCAGCCTGCTGTACGATGTCGCCGCCGGTGCAACGCGCATCGAGCAGCTGCTGAGCGAGTTCGACCTGCAGCGGCTGCGCAATGCGCGCAGCGGCGTGCTGTCCTCGGGCGAGCAGACGCGGCTGGCACTGGCGAAGGCGCTGCTGAACAATCCGCGCCTGTTGCTGCTCGATGAGCCCACGGCCTCGCTCGACCCATCCGCCGCCGCTCTGATCCGCTCCCGCATACGCGCCATGGCAACCCGCAGCGGCTGCGGCATTCTCTGGACCTCGCACAACATGTACGAGGTCGAGGAGACCTGCGATCGGGTGCTGTTCCTGTCGCGTGGCAGGATCCTGCTGGAGGGCGATCCCAAGACGCTGCCGCACGCCCACGGAGCGGCCACGCTCGAGGAGCTGTTCATCCGGCTGGCGCGCGAACCGCTGGCGACCGAAGCGCCAGGGACCAGAGCGCCAGGGACCGGAGCGCCCGCACAGCAACGCGACCCCGCCGCGGGTGGCCGATGAAGCTGCGCCCGATCGCCGCCATCGCGCTGCGTCAGCTCTACCTGATGCGCAGCAGCCCGACGCGGGTACTGCCAATGGTCGCCTGGGTCGCGGTCGACATCATCCTGTGGGGATTCATCTCGCGTTACCTGAACAGCGTCACCTCCAGCGGCATCAATTTCATCGCAAGCCTGCTCGGCGCGGTGCTGTTCTGGGATTTCTTCACACGGGTGATGCAGGGCGTGACCATGGCGTTCTTCGAGGATGTCTGGACGCGCAATTTCATCAACGTGTTTGCAACCCCGCTGCTGATCTCCGAATACCTCACCGGCCTGGTATTGACCGGCGTCACCACCAGCCTGGTCGGACTGATCGTGATGCTGCTGCTGGCCACCTGGCTGTTCGGTCTACCGTTCTTTTCGCTCGGATTGCTGCTGCTGCCGTTGCTGCTGGTGCTGTTCCTGTTCGGCATCGGGCTGGGCGTACTGGCCAGCGCCATGGTGCTGCGGCTCGGGCCGGCCTCGGAGTGGCTGGTGTGGCCGATACCCGCGCTGCTGTCGCCGTTCGTCGGCGTGTTCTATCCGCTGTCGACGCTGCCGCCCTGGATGCGTGCGGTCGGTCATGCGCTGCCGCCCTCCTACGTGTTCGAGAACATGCGCTCGGCGGTAGCCGGTCACGGCTACTCGGGCAGCGGCCTCGCCATCGGCGTCGCGCTGGCGTTACTCGATATCCTGCTGGCGGCGTGGGTGTTCGGCCGCATCTATCGCTACGCCGTACGCAGCGGCCTGCTGGCGCGCTACAGTGCCGAGAGCGTCAGCTAGCCACCACGATGAGCAACCTCGGGCTCTATAGCGTCGCCGTCGTGATCTGGGGATCGACCTGGCTGGTCATCAAGTTTCAACTCGGCGTCGTGTCGCCGCTGGTGTCGGTGGCCTGGCGATTCGCGCTCGCGGCACTGATGCTGCTCGCCTACTGCGCGCTCAGGGGCCGGCCGCTGCGCTTCAGCGTGCGCGATCACCTGTGGATTGCGCTGCAGGGAGTACTGCTGTTTGGCGTGAACTACGCCGGGGTGTATCTCTCCGAGCAGTTTCTGACCTCGGGGCTGGTCGCGGTGGTGTTCTCGATCGTCGTGTTCATGAATGCGGTGGGCATGCGGCTGTTCTTTTCACAGCCGATCCGCCCGGCGACCATTGTCGCGGCCATCGTCGGGGTCGCCGGCGTGGCGCTGGTGTTCTGGCCCGAGATGCTGCGATTCTCGAATTCGGGCGAGCAGTACCATGGCGTGGCGCTTGCGCTCGGGGCCACGGCGGTGGCGTCGCTTGGGAACATGGTGGCCACACGTATCCATCGGCGAGCGCTTCCGGTGCTGCAGATCAACGCCTGGTCGATGCTCTACGGCGCGCTCTTCATTGCGGCGGTCGCGCTTGCGGGCGGCCAGAGGTTTGCATTCGATTTTTCCTGGCCCTATATCGCGTCGCTGATCTATCTGTCGCTGTTCGGCTCCGCAGTGGCATTTGGCGCCTACCTGACGCTGATGCGACGCATCGGCGCCGACCGCGCCTCCTACATCGCGGTGGCGATCCCGGTGGTCGCGCTGCTTCTGTCCACCGCCTTCGAGCAGCTGCGCTGGCAACCCGAAACCTTCATCGGCGTCGCCCTTTGCCTGGCCGGCAACGGGCTGATGCTGCAGCGCCGGCCGGCGTAGCCGATGGCGGCCGCAATCATCTTCGGCGTCACGCTGGCAGTCAGCCTGCTTGGCTTGTGGGCCGCGCCCTGGATCATCGCGCAGAACCTGTTCCGGCCGTTCTGGTTTCTGCCCCGGCGGCAATACTGGACCGCAATCACCAATGGCTTCGTGCACGCGGACCTCGGCCATCTGCTGTTCAACAGCCTGACCTACTGGTTCTTTGCTTTTCCGCTCGAGCGCGTGATCGGCACGCCGCGCTTCGTGGCGCTGTATTTCATCGGCCTGCTGGCCAGCAATACCGGCACCTATTTCAAGCACCGGCGCGATCCGGATTACGCCTGCCTGGGTGCATCGGGGGCGATTCTGGCAGTGCTGTTCGCCTCGATCGTCTACTTTCCGCGCCAGGCGATCATGATCATGCCGATCCCAGTGCCGATTCCGGCGCCACTGTTCGCGATCGGCTACCTGATCTACACGTTCTACGCCGCCCGCCGACAACGCGGACGCATCAATCATGACGCGCATTTCGACGGCGCACTGGCCGGTCTTGCCTTCGTCGCGCTGACCGACCCGTCGGCCTGGGAAACAGCGGCGCGAATCGTGCTGGGCTGATCGACGCGCGCGGCATCCGTGCGGCATCCGCGCTAGAATTCGTGCGTGTCCGCACAATACCGCCACGGCAGGCTCATCGGTAGCGCGAGCGGCCGGCAGTTCATCACCCACGGCCTGCGGCGCCGGTTGTTGCTGGATCTGTACCACCTGTTCATGACTGTCAGCTGGCCGGTGATTTTTGCCAGTTTTGGCACGTTCTTCTTCCTGTTCAACCTGCTGTTCGCCGCCGTCTATTCGCTTCAGGCCAACGACATCGCCAACCTTGACCCGACGGGCTACTGGGGAAGATTTTTCTTCAGTGTCGAGACCCTGGCCACGGTCGGCTACGGCGATATGCACCCGCAGACACCGTTTGCGCACATCGTCGCAGCGATCGAGATTTTCGTCGGCCTGATGAGCCTGGCGCTGATCACCGGCATGATGTTCGCCCGTTTCTCGAAGCCCACGGCGCGCTTCGTGTTCGCACGCAATGCGGTCGTCCGGCCGATGAATGGCGCGCTGACGCTGATGCTGCGCGCGGCCAACGCACGGCAGAATATTGTGATGGAAGCCTCGGCGCAGCTACGCCTGCTGCGCGACGAAGTCACACCTGAGGGCGTGCGCTTCCGACGCATCCAGGATCTGGCGTTGATCCGCAACCGACATCCGGTGTTCCTGTTTGGATGGACCATGCTGCATGTGATCGATGCCGCCAGCCCGCTCGCCGGCGAGACGATGGAGTCGCTGAGTGCGGCGCGCGCCTTTCTGTTGCTGACGGTCATCGGCACCGATGAGACCACCGGTCAGAGCCTGATGGCGCGCCAGGAATATCCGGCTGCAGCGCTGCGCTGGAATTACGGCTACGTCGACATCCTGAGCACCGACGCCGACGGTGTCGATCATTTCGATTACACCCGCTTTCATGACATCGAGCCGCTGAGCTGAGCGCTCGCCGGGCGCCTAGCCTGCGTCGCTCTCGCGCGCGACCACATTCAGCGTCAGGCGCCGGCCGCGCCGCACCAGCTCGAGTGGTGCCGAGGCGCCAATGCGCGAGTCGATCAGCAGCCGGTGCAGGTCGTCGACGCCCCCGATCCATTGACCGTCGAAGCGCACGATCAGGTCGCCCGATTCGACGTCGGCCTCGGCCGCCGCCCCGCCCTCGAGCACGCTGATGACCCGCACTGCCGACACCTGCGGCAACTCGAAATGACGGCGCAGGCGCTGCGGTACCGCGACGGTCTGGCCACCGATGCCGATGCTGGCGCGTCGCACGCGACCGTGACGCAGCAATTCCAGCGCTACGCGGCGCACCGTGTCGATTGCGATCGCGAAGCAGATTCCCTGCGCGCCGGCGATGATGGCGGTGTTCATGCCGATCACGCGGCCACCCGAGTCCATCAGCGGACCGCCCGAATTGCCCGGATTCAGCGCCGCATCGGTCTGCACCACGTCCTCGATCAGGCGCCCGGAGCTGGCGCGCAGTGAGCGGCCGAGCGCGCTGACGACACCGGCGGTCACGGTACAGTCGAACCCGAGCGGATTGCCGATCGCGACGGCGACCTGTCCAACGCGCAGCGCATGCGAACGACCCAGCGTCACGGCCGGCAGGGTCGCAGTGACCCGGATCAGCGCGGTGTCGGTATGCGGGTCCTCGCCCAGCAGATCCGCTTCGAATTCCTCGCCGCGTACCGTGGCGATGCGCAGGCCGCTCGCCCCGTGCACGACGTGGCTGTTGGTCAGGATAAGACCGTCCGGAGTGAACACGAAGCCGGAGGCGCTTCCGCCCTGTGCGCCGGCCGCGGATGAGCGCCGGGTGTGGATCGCGACCACCGCCGGCGTCGCGGCTTCAGCGACGCCGGTGATGGTGCGTGAGTAGGCGTCCAGCAGCGGGCAGTCCTGGTCCTGGCCGGTATCGTAGGACTGCGAGGCCAGCATGGTCATAGCGTCAGGTCTCCACGTCGCAGTGCCGCCACGACCGCCTCGGCCCTGCTGGCCGCGTCGAGCTTTTCCAGAATCGCCGCGATATGAAATTTCACCGTGTTCGGCGACACCTGCAGTTCGCGCGCGATGCCCTTGTTGGAAATTCCGGCCGCAACCAGCGTCAATACCTCGCGCTCGCGCGAGGTCAGCCGCCCGGCAGCCTGTCCGGTGGTGTGTTCGGCAATCAGGTTCACCGTGTCGGTAATGGTGGCGGCGCCGTGAACTGCAAGGCCCCCCGGCCCTAGCGCTGCGGCTGGCGCCATTCGGCTATTTTGACCTCTACCGTGTGCGACTGGCCGCCGCGGCGCATTCGCAGTGAGAGCACACTGCCCGGGGTGGATTGGGCGATCTGGGCGGCAAATGCCTCGACGCCATCGACCGTCGCGCCGTTGATGCCCTCCAGCAGATCACCCGGTGCGATTCCGCAGGCCTCTGCCGGTGACCCGGGTTCCACGCCCGCCACGGCGGCCATGCTGCGCGACGTGCGGCCCCAGCGCGCTCGGGTTGCGTGGTCGAGCCATAACGCCTGCAAGCGTACCCCCAGGTACGGCCTGGGAAGATAGCCATGTTGCCGCACCTGCGCGACGATGCGCTCGATGGTCGCAGCCGGAATGCCGAGCAGGCTGCCACGCGTTCCCGGCACCAGCATGGCCCTGGGTACGCCGGCCAGATCGGCGACCAGCGCACCCTCGAAGCGACCGTCCAGCGCAGCGTCGAACTCAAGTCGCTGTGCGATCGCGCCTCCGCGCCGTGACCGCCAGGCCGGCCCTGCCGCGCGCACCGTGCCGAACCCGACCAGCGGGCCACGCCGGGTGCGTCCGACGATGACGACCCCGGCACCGGCTTGCAGCGCAGCGTCATCGGTAATCGCTTGCTCGGATGACTGCCCGGCATCGGTGCGCAGCACCGCCACGTCGGTCGCCAGATCGCAGGCAATGACCGGCGCTCGGATCTCGCCGCGATCCGATATCACCAGCACCTCATCGCTGCCCTCGAGGGCTTCCGCGGCGGTCACCACCAGGTCGGCGCGCCAGTGCATGCCCGACAGCGATCGATGTTTACCGAGCGCGATGGCGACCGTACGCGGCGACAGTGCCGTCGCGAGGTCCAGGCGATCGCGCGACCATTGCTGAAGCACAGAGGGGCTGTTCATGGGGCCCTAGAGTGAACGCCGATCGCGGATCGCGGTACTACCCGAATGGGCAGGTGGCAAGGATTTTAAGACCGGGGCGGCATCGTCGCCGGGGCGGCATCGTCGCCGGGGCGGCATCGTCGCCGGGGCGGCATCGTCGCCGGGCCAGCCCGCCACGACGACGCCGCACCGCTTCCCCCCGCATCCCGCCATCGATCCGGCTAGCGCTGTGGGTGCCGGATGTGCGCCGCCGAAGCACTCGGCGTCGATTTCTTACAACAAACTTGAGCCTTATTTAGCGTGCACTTATCCCTATGCGTTGTCAAATTGCAGCGCCAATGAACGGGCCGGCGCGGCACTGCCTACGGTGCCGCGCACAGACGCGCTGGCGACAGATCGGAGCGCGTTATACGCGCCTGGGTGGCCGGCACCGCCGACCCCTGATCTTGCAGGTACTGCACCAGCGCCTCGCTGTCGAGCGGCCCGGATTCGCCCGCCTGAAGCGCCTTGAGGGTGGTGAAGCCATCGCCGCCGTTGGCCAGGAAATCGTTCACCGTCACGCGGTAGTGATGCGCGGGATCCAGCGGCTGGTGCGCGCCATCGCAGGCCTCGACGATTCGAACCCCGGCGGGCCTGGCCGGATCCCAGCTGTAATACAGGCCGGAGGTTTTAAGTATCCTGGGCAGCGCGTTGCTCTCGGCGGGCCATTGCTGTTCGAGCACAGCCAGTAGCTGCGCGCCCGTCATATCGAGTGTGATCAGATGATTGGCGAACGGATGCAGCGTCAGCACGTCGCCCCAGGTCACCGGACCGGCACGCAGGTCGGAGCGCAAACCGCCCGGATTCATCAGCGCGATATCGGCGTGCGTGGCGGCGCGCTGCGCGTCGGCCACGAGATCACCGAGCGCCGACTCGCCGGCGAGACTCAAGGCGCGCGTCATCGGCCGGGGCAATTGGCCCACGACCCGCGCGACCCTTGCAGCCACCAGTTTCTGTGCGGCGTCGGTGAGCCGTCGGGCGCCCGCATCGCCGGGCCGGCCGGTCGCGCTATCAGCCCAGACCGGCACGATACGGGCGGATTTAGCCACGACGTCATGCGTCAGCGGATCCACGCGCAGATCGATCTGCGCCAGCGCCACGCCGTAGGCATAGGCTTGCGTGACCAGCACCATTGTGCCGTCGCGGCTGGGCAGCAGCGCGTTGCTGTAATTGTGCGTGTGTCCGGAAACCACGACATCGATATCCGGATCCAGCCGGGCGACGATGTCGCGCAGCGGCCCGCGCCAGTCGAAGCCGTCGGCGCTGCGCACCGGCTCCAATCCCTGGTGGATGAGAACGATCAGTGTATGGATTCCCTGCCGCTCCAACGCCGCTGCGGCCCGATTGATCGACTCCGCCTCATCGAGGAACTCCAGATCCGTCACCGCCCACTCGGGCACAATGCTCGGGGTGTCTCGCAGCACCGCCCCGATGACACCCACTTGAATGCCGCCCAGGTGAACGACGGTATAGGCGGGCAGCAGCGGCTTTCCAGTGCGCCGATCGATCACGTTGGCGCACACGTACGGCACGCGGCTGCCTCGGTAGGGATTCTCCAGAAACGGGCCGTCGCTGGCATTGCCGCCGCCGAGCAGCCGGCGAATCTCGGCCGGGCCGGCGTCGAATTCGTGGTTACCTAGGGTTCCCACCACATTGCAGCGATTCGGCTCACGCCGCTCAGGCGTCGGATCGTCGAAGGTCATCGCATTGCCATAGTGGCAGTGCCGGTTCGCCAGCAGGTTCAGAAACTCGATCGACGGCTCGTTGCGAAGCAGGCTGGTGATCGGAGGGCTGGCGCCGAGCTGATCCCCGGCATGGACGATCAGCGTGCGCCCGGGTGCCAGGCGCTCGAGCGCCTTGAGGTAAGCGGCCAGCGCCGCGGCCCCGCCGACCGGGCGCGCCGAGGCCACTGTGGGACTTTGAAGATTGCCATGAAAGTCGTTGAGACCCAGCAGCTGCAGATGCACCGAGCCTCGTGCGGCCGCATCCGGGGCTGACCAGCTCACGCTGGCCTGCGGTGGCGGCCAGGGATTTGCCGCCGCCAGGCCGGCGGCGGGGATCGCGTTCGGGGAGTCGGCGGCGCTGGCAGTGCCGACGCTGGCAGTGCCGACGCTGGCGATCAACAGCGCCGCGACGACTGCACTCGCGATCGAGCTGTCCCACTGCACGCAGCTGCTATTCATTCCCCGCTTTATAAGCGATCCACGTGACCATCAGATAACGACACCGCCAGCTCGTTTGTCGCATCAATACAACACAAATGCACCGTTAGCGTTCAGCGGTTGCACCAAGATAATCTGATGACATAATTGTGTCATGAGCCGCCCAGGCAATAGCAATGCCCTCCAATCTGGCACAATTTCAGCTATATTGACGTAGCTGCATCGGCGTAGTCGCGAGCGCGGCAGCGGTGCTGCAAGGTTCACGGCACTTGGCCGGGTTATTGCAATTAGGCAACCATACGGCGAAGATGCACGATGTAGCGTGTTCGCGACAGTCGGTGCGTGGTTTGGATCGTCAGCCAGGCAAGGGGACATCACCGCCACTGGAGCGCGTTGGCGCCGGGCGCGCAGGGGAATTTCGTTAAAAAGCTCTGGGAGAATTCTTATATGTCATCAACTTCAAATAAGGCGCTGCCAAGCGTCATGATCATGGCCGCAGTGGCGGCGGCGATTGCCGCGCCGGCGGTGCGCGCACAACAGGTCGCACAGGAAACCTCATCCGAGACGAGTCTGCAGGAAGTCATCGTTACCGG
>JABCZO010000006.1 GCA_013289615.1 Gammaproteobacteria bacterium | reverse complement strand
CGCTCGCTTGCGCGCGGTGTTATCGGTGCCGATCAGCAGGTAGCCGATGATCGCACCGTCCGCATCGCGCAGCGCGGTGACCGACACGACCGCGGGGAAGCGGCTGCCGTCCTTGCGGATATAGGTCAGTTCGTAGATATCCTCGATGGCTCGCGAGGCCTTGAAGACCAGCGCCTCGAACCCCGGCGCGATCTGCGTTTGAAGTTCGACGCTCAGAGCCGCCGCGCGCGCTACCAGTTCCTGCGGGTCGGAGATGTCGGCGGGCGTTATCTTGTTCACCACCTCATCGGCGGTGTAGCCGAGCATTCGTTCGGCGCCGACGTTGAAGATCTGAATGACGCCGTTCGCGTCAGTGGCAATCTTTGAGAAGTTGGCGCTGTTGAAGATCGCCTTTCGCAGGGCTCCGGCTTCTAGAAAGGTTTCTCGGATTCGCACGATCCGGGTGTCTTGCGGCATAGCGCTGGCCGGATTTACAGTCTCTGGAATTTGATCCTTTGCGGACATAGCCGATATCCCTGGATGATCAGTTCGGGGACGAAGCAGCTTGCGGATTGCCGAATGCCGCCAGGTCTACGAGTCGGGCCTGGTGGCCGCCTGCTGACTTGGCGCTGGATAGCGCATGCTCGGCATTTGCCATCAGATCATCCGGCACGCTGCCCATGAGCGGCATCGTGGCGGAACAGTCCGCGTTGGCGTTCCCAATCCTCGTGCCCAAGGTTCCACGGCAGCCTGCGCCCACTGATAGCGTGAGGTGGCGGCTGCCGGTCGATGCGGCGTGCACTATCTGCAACGCGTCAACCGCATCAATTGCCCGCTGTGCGACTGTGATCGCCCCCTGAGCGTCAGTTTCCGGAAGCAGTAGCGCGAATTTACCGCCCGCATAGCGCGCCAACAAGTCGGTGGGTCGGTGCGCGGCCGAGCGCAGCGCGTCGGCAACGCCGCGCAGGCAGTCATCGCCCTTGTCCTCGCCAAACTCAGCGTTGTATGCGGTAAAGCCATCGATATCTGCCACCAGCACGGCCAGCGGTGTGGCCGAGCGCTGGACGCGCAGCCACTCCTGTGTCAGTGCGTTTTCCAACTGGTGGCGAGTGACAGCGCCGGTGAGAAAGTCCATCTTAACGCCGCCACGCAGGGTATCGGACAGCATCTTCAGGCGCTGGTAGGTGCATACCCGCGCCAGCACCAGAGCCGCATGCGGCGGCTTGCTGATGAAGTCCACGGCACCAAGCTGCAGCCCGAGGGTTTCCAGCTGCGTACTTTCGTGGCTGGTGATGAAGATGATCGGCACCTGCGCCAGCGCCGGATCGCTCTTGAATTGCTTGCACACTTCGAAGCCGCTGAGCTCGGGCATATCGACATCCAGCAGCACCAGGTCCGGAACAGAGTCACGAGCGAGCTTGAGCGCGATGCGGCCCGAAGTGGCGAATCGAACCGGTGCGTAACCGCGCAGAATTCGGCTCAGGATGCGAATCACGGTCGAGTCATCGTCGACCAGCAGAATGCTGAAACTTTCTTGAGCTTGCATTAGCTGCCCCAGCGGTGCTTGATTAAGGCCACGCGGCTCACGCCAGTGAGGCAATCCGCGCTGTGTCGGTGAATCGTCAGGCTGTACCAGCCTGCTGCGCGGCTACGATGCGGCGGTCCAAGGCTGCCAGTTGTCTCCTGGCGACAGGGCCGTTTCGATCGCGTCGGCCAATGAGGTGGCATCGAAGGGCTTTTTGAGGAACCCAACGGCTCCGAGCGCCTTCGCGCGCTCACGCAACGCCGGGTTTTCACTCGCGGTAATGAAGATGATCGGCGTGGCTGCCGATCCGATCAGACTCTGGAGACGGCCCGCGACCAGGAATCCGTCGCCTGCCGGCAGCGAAATATCCAGCACGACGACATCCGGCTCGTTCTTGCGCACGGCGGCCACGGCGCTGACGGCATCTTTGGCCGTATACACCGTGTAGCCCATGCTCTTCAGCCGCACGCCCGTGCCGAGCAATACGGTGTTGTCATCATCGACGAGTAGCACACTTTTCATTGAACACCTCTCTCATTGAAGGAGGTGCTCAGACACAGATACAGTTCTAAGTGACCCACCCAGTCGCTGCACTCTAGTCCAGCGGCTTTCGCTGTCGAGGACCTGGTCCTCTTATTGCTATATCTGTTGCTATATTTGCAGGAAAATCACTGCATTGCAGCAATCGATGCCCACCCCCGGCAGCACCTGTAGTCGGTAAAATCTACCCGTACCCGACGAATGGAGCTGCGACATGATGGCGGGGCGAGGTCGGATGCAGGCAATCGCGGCAGCGATGTTGGTTGTGAGCGTTGGCGCAACTCCCGCCGCTGATCGGCGCCTACCGGCCGCCGAATCTCCGTCTGACGTGCTGGCACGCAGCGCGCCTTCGGACTGGCGGGCGCTCGATCCGGAAAACACCCTCTACCTGGAACTGACCGCCGGCCGCGTCGTCATCGAGCTCGCACCATCGTTCGCCCCGGGCCACGTCGCCAACATCAAGGCACTGGTACGAGCGCACTACTTCGACGGCCTGAACATCATCCGCGTGCAGGACAACTACGTGGTGCAATGGGGCGATCCGGACGGCAAGCGCGATAGCGGTACGGCACTTCGCGCCGGGCCGCCGGAGTTCTTTCGCCCACTGCAGCGCGCGGCGGCGTTTCACGCGTTGCAGGAGAAAGATGTGTATGCGCCGCAGGTCGGCTTCGTCGACAGCTGGCCGGTCGCGCGCAATCCGGCCACCGGCCAGGAATGGCTGACCCATTGTTACTCGATGCTCGGTGTCGGGCGTGACACGGCACCTGACAGTGGATCGGGTGTCGAGCTGTACGTGGTCATCGGTCATGCTCCGCGCCAGCTGGACCGCAACGTGACGCTGAGCGGACGCGTGCTGCGCGCCATTGAACTGCTCTCGAGCCTGCCGCGCGGCACCGGCAACCTCGGCTTCTATGAGAGCGCCGACCAGTACGTTCCAATCCGCTCGATGTCGGTGGCGGCGGATCTGTCGCCGCAACAGCGCATCGACCTGGAACTGCTGCGGTCCGATGCCCCGATCTTCGCCGACTACCTGCGTGCGCTGCGCAGCCGTAGCGCCGCCTGGTTCGTCGAGCCCACCGACCGTCTGGAGATCTGCAACGCCAGGATTCCGGTGCGCGTGAAGCCCTGAGCCGCGGCTTCAGGCACCGGCTGGCCGATCGGTTAAGATTGCCCGCCTTACGGCGGGCCTGTAGCACAGCGGTTAGTGCAGGGGACTCATAATCCCTTGGTCCTTGGTTCGAATCCAAGCAGGCCCATAAATTCCCTTTTCAGCCCTCTCCGCGGCCGCTTCGACGGAGCCGAAAATGGTGTCCGCAACCATTTCGCAACCATCTTCTTTTTCCAGGAACGCCTCCAGCATCGCGCCGAGGCCGGACTCGGTGCGCTTCTGGAACCAGAGCGAGTAGGTGCTCAGTGCAACCCCCGGGGGCACATCTGTCTAGCGGTGTTTATGTTGCACTCTATTATGCCGCTGCCCATGTAGCCAATCGCGCGCTAATTGCTCATCGCTGAAAAGTCTGACCCGCATACCGAAATCGATAGCCTTCGATTTGAACACGCGCGCGTGATCAGCACCAAGCCCAGAAGGGATAATCACCGCTAACATCGGACCACATTTCGCTCCGAGGTGATCAAAAAAAACACGAAGCCGGTCGGACAATAAGTACTCACTCAGGCCGAAATCAAACTCACGGACGTCGATCAATATCAGCGCGTCCTGAGGGACGCTCGTATCGTCACGAATCGCATCGAACACGGGTTGACGCTGGGCAAGTGTCGTTGTGCCAGACGCCCGGAGGGTGAGGATCGATCCATCGATCTCATATGACAACATGGCAAGCGCATTAGATCCCGGACCTTCACAACGAAAGCGCAGTGCGTCACAAGTTCGGCAGTTAATACAAACTGAAACTTCGACCAACCGGCGCCGAAGCACTTCCCGCTCAGCTGTTCTTGTGTAACCGGCCGGCGAGGAACGAGCGCACGCGCTGTGCATCCGCGGGCGGCAGCTGCGCCAGCACGCCGTGACGATCCGACGGAATGTGGTCGGTGACGGCGCCCTCGGATCCGAACACGAAGTGCTCGAACAACGCCTGCCATGCCGCGCGCGTCGCCGGTGGCAGCGCTCGCAGGTTCAGGATAGCGTGCAACAGGCTGTCGAATCCGGAATCACGGACCGGATCGCCACCGCCGGCGTGCCACCAGTAGTTGACCAGTAGATTGAACGGCTGCAGCGACTCGACGTGGTGCCACCAGAGCGGCGGGATGAATATGGCATCGCCCGGTCCGAGCTCCGCCGTCACGGCCGCCGCCAGCGCCTCCCGGAAGCGCGGGAAACGCGCCAAGTCCGGACGGTCCAGCCGTACCAGGCTCATTGGCGCCCCGGTGGGCGCGAAGTCGAGCGGTCCGATGTACAGGTTGCCGACCTGCTGCGGTGGAAACAGGGTAAATCGGCGCCGACCGGCGACCACGCAGCCGATGTTGTTCCACTCGTCGAGATGCGTGGGCGTCGTGATCGCCGTTCCGAGCCAGATTCGCGGCTGGATCGATTCATCCAGCAGCGCGAGGCGGTTCTCGGCAGCGAACCCCGGCAGGCAATCCGCGATCAGCGCGCTCTGCGCGGCCACGGCGGGCGCACGCGCGAATGCGCCGTAGCGCAGTGCCTGTTCGGCGACCGCCGATATCGTCAAGCGGTTGCGGATGAAATTAAATCCGCTCATCGAGTCGTTGTAGAACACCCGGCCCTCGATTTCCGGCGGCGTCATGATCGCATCGACCAGCGCGCCGCTGTCGAAGCGTCGCAGATACGCCACCGCCGCCGTCGCGGATATTTGCGCCGCGCGCACCGCCGGCCAGTGACTCACGAGGCCGCGCAGCACCGCAGGCTGACCCGACCCCACCACAGTGCCGCGGATGGCGTGATCGTCAAGTCCTGAGGACTCGAGCATCGCCTGGGGTGCCGGGGTCATCGCCGTCTCAGGAAAGTGCACTCGGCATGCCCCTGTCTACCAGAAATAAATCTGCAGCGAATCGTCGTTGCGTCGAGGTGGGATACTGGCAAGCACGGCTCGGTGGTCGCGAAAGTTTGCGACGCTGCGGTCGAGCAGATTGTCGATATCGGCCATATTGTAGCGCGCCTCGGCGCCAGTCGGCGCCCGCAGGTCGCGCGCGTCGGGAAAAATCCCCATACCCGCCATGATCGCGTACCAGGAAAATATCGGGTAACCGTGGCCAATCGCCTGCTGGCGGACACCCGGCGCAATGCTCTTGCCTGTCATCCACAGCGAGTAGAGCTGCTTGAGCGCATCGGACAGGTGCAGGTTGGTGGCATTCTCGCGCCAGTAGTCCGTGTCCTTGCGCGTGTTGGTCTTGTAGTGCGTCACGATATAATCGCGCGTGCCCTCGAAGTGTTGGTTGACCCGCAGGTTGAACCGGTCGTGGGCCTCGGGGCCGAGATCACCCAGATCCAGGAATTCAGCAAAGCTTGCCGCCGTCTGCTGAATGAACAGCAGTGCCGTGGCCTCCAGCGGCTCGATGAATCCCTGCGACAGGCCGATCGCCAGGCAATTCTTGTTCCAATGCTGCGTGACGCGTCCGATTTTCATCTTCAGGTGCCGCGCCGGCGTATCCGACTCGAGCAGCCCGAGGTGTTCCCGCAGCTCGTATTCGGCATCGTCGGCCGAGCAGAACCGGCTGCTGTACACGTAGCCATTGCCGTAGCGGCTGGTGAGTGGAATTTTCCAGGCCCAGCCGTGCCGCAATGCCGTGGAGACGGTCTCCGAGGCGATCGCCTGGTCGATCGGCGAGGGCAGCGCGATCGCCGCGTCGTTGAACAGGTTTTCCGCGAAACTGACGAAAGGCGTCTTGAGCGCCTGGTCGATCAGCAGCCCGGCGAAGCCGGTGCAGTCCACGTACAGATCGGCACGGATCGTTTCCCCATCGCGCGTGCCGACCGAGGCGATTGCACCCTGCTCGTCAAGGGTTGCGTGCGTCACATGACAGATCCGGTAGTGCACGCCGCGCTCGACGGCCTTGCGCTGCAGAAACTGTCCGAGCAGCACCGCATCGAAGTGGTACCCGTGCCAGACATCGAACGGGAAACTCTCGGCCGGTTTCGGTGCCAGGCGGCCGGCGGCGAGTCGCGCGGCGATGAAGAACCGGTCCGGGTGCGCATGCACGTTCGCGCCTTTGACACGCGCCTCGGCGTTGTGAATAAACTGCGTCATCGTCAGGTTGTCCAGCATCGACGCGAACGGGTGGAAGTAGCGTTCGAACCCAGGCTTGGTGGACCAGCCGTCGAACGTTATGCCGCACTTGTAGGTCGCGTGGCAGGCGGGCATCCACTCAGCCTCCTCGATGCCGAGGCCGTCGAAGAATCCGCGCAACCACGGCGTCGAGCCCTCGCCGACGCCGATGGTGGCGACCGTAGGGGACTCGAGCAGCGTGATCTGCACACCGCGCGCAATCAGGCAGCGCGCGAGGATGAGCGCGCTCATCCAGCCGGCGGTTCCGCCGCCGACGATCACCACGCTGCGCACCGGCGGCGGGTCGGCGGCCAACGGGCGCGAGGCGCGCATCGTGTCACGGTACGAGTGGTTGAATAGCGTTGCTGTCATCGGGCCGTTCTACCGATTCAACGTCGCATCGCCAGTCACGGATTGACCGCCGATCCAGGTGTCGGTCACGCTGAAGTCGTCGTTTGCGATCACCAGGTCGGCACGACAGCCGGCAGCGAGCCGGCCGTGGCTTGCCGCGAGCCCGAGAAAGTCTGCCGGGTATTCGCTCGCCATGCGCACGGCCTCGTCCGGGCGCAGGCCGAGCAGCGCGATCGCATTGCGTACCGCGCGGCTCATGTCGAGGGCGGTGCCGGCGAGGGTGCCATGCTCGTCGATGCAGACCCCGTCCTCGACCGTAATGGTGCGGCCCTGCAGCTGGAAGCTGCGCATGGCGGTGCCAACCGAGGGCATCGCATCCGTCACCAGCATGAAGCGGTCATGGCGCTTTGCTTTCAGCGCGATCCTGAGTACCCGCGGGTCGACGTGCTTGCCGTCGACGATCAGGCCACACCAGGCGTCTTCGTCGCTGAGTGCGGCGCCGACCGCGCCCGGTTCGCGCGGCGTCAGTTGCGACATCGCATTGAACAGGTGCGTAAAGCCGCGCAGGCCGTGGCGCCGCGCGCTCTCGATCTCGGCGTAGGTGGCGTTGGTATGACCTGCGGCCAGCACGACACCGGCGGCCGCGAGACGCGCCAGCACCTCGGGATTTGTGACCTCCGGCGCTAGCGTCATCAGCGTGACGCCATGCTTGAGCGAGCTCAGCAGCGCGATCATGTCGCGACCCAGTTCGCGGAAGTGCGAGGCATCGTGCACGCCCTTGCGCGCTTCGCTCAGAAACGGTCCCTCAACGTGAATGCCGAGCACTCCCGGCACCCCGGCGGCGATTGCCGCATCTACCGCGTGGATCGCCCTGGCGAGCACCTCGAGGTCATCGCTCAGCAGCGTCGGCAAGAAGCCGGTAGTACCGAAGCGGCTGTGCGCCGCGCCGATGGCGCGGATGCCCTCGAGCGTGGGCGAGTCGTTGAACAGCACGCCGCCGCCGCCGTTGACCTGGGTGTCGATGAACCCGGGCAGCAGCAGGCGGCCCGCGAGATCGATGCGCCTGGAGTGCGCGAGGCACTGGTCGTGCGCATCGACTAGCGCGCTGATGCGCGCGCCGTCGATCAGCAGTGCCTGGCCGGTGATGAAGCCGCCGGGAGTCAGAATCCTGCCGTTGACGAAGGCGACGCCCATTACACGGTCTCGGTCACCTTGTGCAGGAACGGCGGCTGATCCGGATCGTGGCCGCGCGCGACGGCGAGCGTGGCCAGCAGGCGGTAGACGCTGGCGGCCAGCGGGATCGGCGCCAGTGCGCCGGGACAATCGACCGTCGGCAACACTAGCGCGCCCGCCGCGCGGCCGCCCGCGAGTGCGACGCCGACGCCGCGCGCGGCGAGCTCGGCCGCAAGCTGCTCGAGGCCCGGAAGCGTCGCGTCGTTCTGCGCCAGCACCAGCGCCGGAAAGCGCTCGCCCATCAACGCAAACGGCCCATGGCGAACTTCGGCACCGCTGTACGCCTCGGCATGCAGGCCGCAAGTCTCCTTCGCCTTGAGCGCGGCTTCCTGCGCGACACTAAGGCCGTAGCCGCGGCCGATCACGTACAGATGCTCGGCGGGCACGAGCAGGGCAAGTGCCGCACGCCAGTCGAGCCGCCAGGCGCTGGAGAGCGTGTCGGGCAGCGCGCGAATGGCGGCGTTAAGCGCCGCGTCCTGGGTCCATTCCGCGGTCAGGTGTGCAAGCGCGGCGAGCGAGGCAACGTACGATTTGGTGGCAGCGATGCTGCGCTCCGGGCCGGCGCCGAGCGGAATCGTAAAGTCGGCGACCGCGCTCAGCGGCGAGTCCGGCACGTTGCATAGCGCGACCACGGTAGCGCCGCTGCGGCGCGCCGCGGCCACCGACGCGAGCAGATCGGGGCTCTTGCCGGACTGCGAGATCGCGAGAAACAGGCACTGGCGCAGGTCCTGTTCCATGCCGTAGACGGAACTCACCGACGGCGCGGCCGAGGCGGTCAGCACGTGTGCATGGGTCTCGATCAGGTATTTCGCATAGGTGGCCGCGTGGTCGGAGCTGCCGCGCGCGCAGGTGACGACGGCGCGCGGCGGATGGGCGCGTAGTTGGCGACCGAGTTCAGCGACCACCGACGCGTTTGCCCTCAGCTGCCGCGCGACGACGCCGGCGGACTCGGCCGCCTCGGTATACATGCAGGTGGCCTCGGCGGCAGGCAGGGCGCTTTTCCAGGCCGCAGGGGTTGTCATGCGGACGTGCTCAGCTCGGCGACAAAGTCGTAGATGTCACCACGGTAGTATGACTGCGAGAATTCAACCGCATTGCCGTCGCGCAACGAGCCCAGGCGCTCGACCAGCAGTCCCGCGTCCCCGGCTTTCGCCTTGAGCAGTTCCGCCTGCTCGGCGCTCAGAAGCACCGCACGCAATCGCTGCAATGCGCGCACCGGGCGATGACCGCTGCGCTCCAGCGCCTCGTACAAGGATTGTTCGACCGATTCGGCCGAGGCCAGCGCGGTCGCAACGATGGTCACGTACTCGATCGCCATCGGTGCCTCGTCGGCGAAGCGCAGGCGATGAAATCGATAGACCGGCGTGCCGGGACTCAGGCGCAGTGCCAGTGCTTCCTCGGGCGTTACCGTGCCCGCGGAACGCTTGAGCCAAACGCTGTGCGGGCTGCGGCCGCGCGCCCGCATGTCTTCCGAGAAGGAAGTCAGCATCGCGAAGTTTTTCTCGACCCGCGCCGAGACGAAGTTGCCCGAGCCCTGGCGACGTACCAGCAGGCCCTCCGCGACCAGTCCCTCGAGTGCCTTGCGCACCGTGATGCGCGAGACGTCGAACTCGGTGGCCAGATCGCGTTCGGCGGGCAACGCGTCCTCGGGGGCGAGAATGTGCTGATCGATCGCAAGCTTCAGCGCGCGTTGCAGCTGCTGATAGAGCGGCAGGTTGCTGCGTGCGTCGAGCGGCCCGACGGTTTTGGCGAGGGACGGCATGCGGTCGAGCCTTGAGTCAGACGATGAAGACATTATAGTAATACCAAAAGCATACCATTTGCAAAACAACAATACCCGTGAACGCCCATAGATCTATGATATATATAAAATAACTAGTTTGGAGTCATGTCCCTATTAAGCCGCAGTAGACAAACTTTAATAATTGGTACTATATTGGCACCTAATTGGTGTGGCTGACCTTAAGCCATGGCTTGACGCTGAGCGCACGGGCAGGTCCCGCAACACAGCCGGCGTCAGCAGCGGGGGAAAGGGGCCTTTTTTGTTGGAGCTTTGGCATAGGGGAGTCCAATGAACCGGAAAGTCATTTTCGCAGTGAAATCGGCACTTGGCATGTCGATGATGGCGCCGATCGCGCTGCTACACGCGCAGACCGCGCCATCCACCAGTGCGTCTGAAGGGCTCGAGGAAGTCATCGTCAGCGGAATCCGCTTTTCGCTGACTCAGTCGCTCGAGGCGAAACGCAGCGCCGACTCGGTCGTGGACGTCGTCACGGCCGAGGACATCGGCAAGATGCCGGACAAGAACATTGCCGACTCGTTGCAGCGCGTGCCGGGAATAACGATCAGCTCGGCCGGCGCGAGTGAAGGCGGCTTTGACGAGAACGATCGCGTCAGCATGCGTGGCACGAATCCAAGCCTGACGCAGACCCTGATCAATGGCCACAACGTGGCCGCCGGCGACTGGTTCGTGCTGAACCAGACCGGCACGGTCGGACGCAGCGTCAGCTATACGCTGCTGCCGTCGGAACTGGTCAGTCAGATCGTGGTCCACAAGAGCTCGGAAGCCTCGCTGGTTGAGGGCGGCGTCGCTGGCTCGGTCGACATCATTACCCGAAAGCCGCTCGACCTCGACAAGCCATTCACAGTCGAGGCGTCAGCGGGCGCGGTGTATGCGGACCTGCCTTCCAAGACCGACCCGCAGTTCAGCGGACTGGTCAATTGGCACAACGAGGACAAGACCTTCGGCGTGCTGCTGCAGGGTTTCTACGAGCAGCGCCATTTGCAGCGCGACGGCGTGGAACTGCTTGGCTACGACACGATCGCACCTACCAGCCCGATTGCCACCGCTCACCCGGATCTCGCCGGCGTCGTCTATCCGACCGACATCGGCGCCGCCTTCTTTGAACAGAAGCGCACCCGTACCGGCGGCCTGCTCGACGCGCAGTGGAACGTGAGCGACAAGCTTGGCTTCGACCTGTCGGGCTTCAGTTCCGACCTCAAGGCGCCGAACTACAACCGCAACTATCTTCTGTGGGACACGCATTTCATCAACTCGGGCAAGGGACAGGCGCCGGATCCGGGCTATGTGGTCAGCAACGGTACGCTGGTCAAAGCCAATTTCACCGGCGTGCCTGGAACCTTCTATGGCGTCTACGACCAGATTTCGCGCCCCAATGAGAGCGAGAGCTCGAACTTCGTCAATCTCGACGGCCATTGGAAGATCAACGACGCGCTGTCGTTTCTCGGGCAGTTCGGAGTGTCACAGGGCGAAGGCAAGACACCGACCCAGGATGTATCCGAGACCCAGCCCGACAAGGGCAATGGTGCCGGCTATCAGTTGAACGGCGTGAGCCGCGGCCCGGACTTCAACTTCGGCAGCACCAATAACACCACGCCATTCGCGGGCGGCACGCCGGTGGCTTTCGGCTGGATCTTCGGCGCCGAAAACGTCGATGTGAAGGACAAGGAGGACTGGGTCAAGCTTGATGGCACCTATACCCTCGACCAGGGTGCCTGGACCGATCTTAAGTTCGGCGCGCGCTGGGAGAAACATGACCGCGACTCGACCGGCGCGATCGGGCAGGGCCCCACCGGCGGCAGCAACCCCGCCACCTACCCGACCACCTGGTCGAACTACCCGTCGAACTTCGACTCATTTGGCGGCGCCATTCCGACCGACATCTGGTACTGGACGCCCGCGCAGCTTGCCGCCTACAACAACCCGAACAACGTGAACCGTAATCTGATTACGCGCGTGTACATTCCCGACGGCTGGTTCGAAGTGCACGAGAAGACCTACGCCGGCTACGTCCAGGCAGACTTCAAGGGCAGTGGCTGGGCCGGTAACATCGGCCTGCGCTACGTGCAGACGATCGAGGATTCGCTCAACTTCGCGCAGGACAGCTCCGTAACCGCAACCACCCCGGGGGCGGTGACGACCTCGGCGTTCGGCCCGTACGTTGCGCGCCCGGTCGATCACACCTACAACGACGTACTGCCGAGCGCGAACCTCAAGATCGACATCAACAAGGATCTGCTCGCGCGCTTTGCGGCAGCCGAGACCATGACCCGCGCCGACTATTCCGCACTCGCGGCCAACACCAGTCTCGGTGCACCGCCCCAGGGCGCAACTCCCGGCAGCGCCACGAGCGGTAACCCGGACCTGAAGCCGATCCGCTCGACCAATCTGGATGCCGGACTCGAATGGTATTTTGCCAAGCGCTCACTGCTATCGGCGACGCTGTTCTACATGGACCTGCGCAACTACGTCGGCTACGGCACCAAGCCGCTGAATGAACTGTCGTTCAGCAACCAGTTCCCTGCGGGTCAGAACCTGAACTATCTGGTGACCGTGCCGATCAATACCCAGGGGCGGGTGGAGGGACTCGAATTCGCCTACCAGCAGGCGATCTTCGATCACTACGGCGTCGCTGCGAACTACACCTATGCCGACGGCAAGCAGACCTCGGCTGTGCCTCCGGGCGGCGATAGCCGGCTGGTGGGTACCTCCAAGAGCACGTACAACGTGAACGGCTACTACGAAAACGCGCACTTCAGCGCGCGCATCGCGTACAACTACCGCTCGGCGTTCTACAGCGGCCTCGATCGCAGCACCGCGTTCTCGCAGGACGACATCGGCTACCTGTCGGCCTCGCTCGCCTACATCTACGACGAGCACTTCAGCCTGACCCTGGACGGCCAGAACCTCAACAACCCGACGCTCAAGTACTACGCGCTCAACACCACGCAACCGCGCGCGTTCTACGAGAATGGCAGGCAGTACTATCTGAACCTGCGCGTCAAATTCTAGGGGCCAGGCACCGGCGGCAGCCCCAGCGCTGCCGCCGTCATCTCGGCGTACGCTGACCCCGGGACATGGCAATCTAGGAGTCGCGTGCTTAGCTATTGCACCTCACTGCGCTGGGTGAGCCCCACTCTGCCGCGGCTGCTCGCCGTGTTGGTGCTCGCCAGTGTACTGGCCCCCGCGAAGGCCGGCTCAGTCGTGCCGGCGCCGGCCGAAAGCCTCGCCGGCGAGGGCAGTTTTCGGCTGCTGCCGTCCACGCGGATCGTCGTGCCGCCTGGCGATGTCGGCGCGCGCGCCGCGGCACGCTCGCTTGCCGTTCTGCTCGCCAGCTCGACCGGCCTCAAGCTGCAGGTGCGCAGCGCCGAGCCCGGCTCGCCGGCCGCGGCGATATTCTTCAAGCGCCAGGCCGGTCTGCCGCCCGAGGGCTACCGGCTCGAGGTTAGCGACCGGGCTATCACGATCGCTGCGACCACCGGCGCCGGGCTGCTGTACGCGGCGGCCACGCTCTGGCAGCTGGTACCGCTCGACGCCGATCAGCGCGTCGCGGCCATCAAGGTTCGCGATCAGCCGGCATATCAATGGCGCGGCCTGATGCTCGACTCCGCGCGCCACTTTCAGCAACCCGAGTTCGTTAAGCGCCTGATCGATGCCATGGCGTTGTTGAAGTTGAACGTGCTTCACTGGCACCTGACCGACGATCAGGGTTGGCGCCTGCAGATCCGACGCTACCCGAAGCTGACTTCAATCGGCGCGTTTCGCGTGCCGGCCGGCCGCGCCGCGCACGCCGATATCGATCCCTCGACACACGCGCCGCGCCGCTATGGTGGCTACTACTCGCAGGCTACGGTGCGCGCCATCGTGGCGTATGCGGCGCAGCGGCATGTGCTGATCGTGCCGGAGATCGACATGCCTGGGCACGCCTCGGCGGCGATCGCGGCCTACCCCGAGCTGGGCACCGTGCCGGTCGGCGCCGTGCCTGCCGACTGGGGCATCTACGACCACGTGTTCAACCTGAGCGAGGCGACCTGCGAGTTTCTCAAGCACGTGCTCGGCGAAGTTATCGAACTGTTTCCGGGTCCGTATGTGCATATCGGCGGCGACGAAGTCCAGACACGCGAGTGGGCGCTGTCACCGCAGGCGCAGGCGCGCGCGGCAAGTCTCGGTCTGAACGATGTTGCCGAGCTGCGCCGCTACCTCATCGATCGCATGGCGCGCTTCCTCACTGCGCACCGGCGCCGACTGGTCGGCTGGGACGAGATCATCGGCCCTGGGCTCGATCGCGACGCGCTGGTCATGTCCTGGCACGGTCCGGACGTCGCGCTCGCCGCCATCGGCCGTGGCAACGACACGGTGCTGTCACCGTGGCCGACGCTGTACTTCGATTTCCTGCAGAGCGACGCCGAAGACGAGCCGCCGGGCCGCGTCAAGACAGTCACGCTGCAGGACGTGTACGGCTTGGATCCCCGGGCGCCGGGGCTTACGCCGCGCGACGCTGACCACCTGTGGGGCGTGCAGGCCAACATCTGGACCGAGCATATGCGCACCGAGGAGCGCGTCTGGCACGCGACGTTTCCGCGCGCCGCGGCGCTTGCCGAACTCGGCTGGACAGCGGCAGCGCTGCGCGACTACCCCGATTTCGTGGCGCGGCTCGAGGCGCTGCTGCCGCGCTTGCGTCGCCTGGGGGTGCCTTACGCCGACAGCGCCTTTGCGGTGCGCCTGCGCCGTGGGGCGGATGCCGGGGTTGCGCCCGGACGCGTCGAGCTGTACACCGAGTCTGGAAACGGCGAGATCCACTATACGCTCGACGGCACGCTGCCAACGGCGGCCTCACCCCAGTACCGGGACGCGATCGAGATCGGTGCGCATGCGCAGCTTCGCGCGGACAGCTTTGCGGCGGGCGAGCCGCTCGCGACCCCCAGGCGCTACGTGCTGGATGCAGCGATTGCCCAGCGCCGGTCGAGCCGCGAGCTCGAGCTGTGCAGCGTCGGCCTGCCGCTGGCACTGGAGATCGACTCGGCCGCAGCTGGCGAGCGCCCGCTGGTGCGCCTCGACATCATGAATCCGTGCTGGATCTGGCGCGCTGTCGATCTTTCCACGCCGCACACGCTCGAGGCCGCGGTTGGGCCGGTGCCATTTAACTACCAGATCGGCGCCGATGCGGACAAGATACGTGTCGGCGATGCGCACACGGCGAGCGGGGAACTGCAAGTCCGGCTCGATGGCTGTGATGGCGAGCCGCTCGTTAGCCTGCCACTCGCCGAGGCCGCGCCCGTCGGCGTGTCGATGCTGCGCGCGCCGCTGCCGGTGACGCGCGGTGTGCATGACCTGTGCCTGCGGTTCGCGCGCCCCGGGCTCGACCCGATGTGGGCCATCGACTGGGTTGCGATCGGGGAGTGAGCAGCCGATGACCGCGACGCTCACGCTCAGGGCGCCTCTGGAGGGCTGGTGCATGCCGCTGGCCGCAACGCCCGATCCGGTGTTCTCCGCGGGCATGATGGGCGATGGTATCGCGCTCGATCCGACCTGCGGCGAGCTGCTGGCGCCGTTTGCCGGCGAGGTGGTGGCGGTGCCGGCCTCCGGGCACGCCGTGTCGCTCAGGAGCACGGCTGGCATCGAAGTGCTGATCCATGTGGGCATTGACACGGTCGCGCTGGCCGGGCGCGGCTTCACGCCGCACGTGGCCGCCGGCCAGAAAGTCGCCGTCGGCGAGCGACTGTTGTCGGTCGATCTGGATCTGGTCGCTCGTAGCGCGCCGAGTCTGGTCACGCCGATCGTGATTACCAACCTGGCGGGCCATGCCATCCAGTTCCGTCATGAGCCGGGCGCGGTGCAGGCGGGCGATGTGCTGCTCACGCTGGCCGCCGACAGCGCCAGCGCGCCCGCAACGGTGGCTGCAAGCGCCGGCGGCGCGCGGCGCGAAGGGCGCCTGACCATCGCGCTCGCGCACGGGCTGCACGCCCGGCCGGCGGCGCTGATCGCCCAGTCGCTCAAGGGTCTGGCGGCCGAGGTCGAGTTCGTGGCCGGCGAGCGCCGCGCCAACGCGCGCAGCGTCGTGTCGATCATGGCGCTCGGCGTGCGCCAGGGCGATGAGCTGCTGGTGGTCGCGCACGGGCACGAGGCCGAGGCTGCGCTTGCTGCGCTCGCGCGCGGGCTGGAGCAGGCGCGGCTGCAGGAGACGGCCGCCGCCCCTGCGCCCCCGCCGTTGGCGCCATCGGCGGCGGCCGCGGTCACGGGCGAGCCGGATCGGGCAGTGCTCACCGGCGCTAGCGCCGCGCCCGGATTCGCGATCGGGCCGGCGACTCGGCTCGAGCGGCCGCAGATCGCGGTCGCCAGCTTCGGGCAGGGCGCAGCACACGAGCGAGCCGAGCTCGAGCGCGCCCGATCGCTCGTCAGTGCGCGGCTGGCGCAGATCGCGCAGGGCAGCGCCGGTTCGCGCCGCGACATCGTCGGCGCGCACCTCGAATTCCTGTCCGACCCGATGCTGGAGGAGGCCGCCCAGCGCGGGATCGGGGCCGGACAAAGTGCCGGATTTGCCTGGCGCGCCGCGATCGGCGAGTCGGTCGCGGCGCTCGCGGCGCTCGACGATGCGCGGCTGCGCGAGCGCATCGACGACCTGCGCGACATCGAGACGCAAGTGCTGCTGGCGCTGGGGGCTGCCGCGCAGCCGCCGAGCCAGCACCTTCCTGACGGCGCGGTGCTCATTGCCGATGCGCTGCTGCCCTCGGAACTGGTGGCGCTCGATCGCAAGCGGCTCGCGGCGGTGTGCCTCGCCGGCGGCGGCACTACCTCGCACGTCGCAATCCTCGCGGCAGCGATGGATCTGCCGATGCTGGTCGGACTTGGCCCTCGACTCGCTGAGATTGCCGACGGGGCCACACTCATCGTCGATGCCGACCGGGGCCGGCTCGATCTCAGTGCCGATGCCGCCGCAGTCGCGGCCGCCGAACTGCGCGTGCGCCGTAGCGCGGCCAGCTCTGCGGCGCAGCGCGATGCGGCGCAGCGCGAATGTCGTAGCGCGGATGGAATTCGCATCGAGGTATTTGCCAATGTGGGTAGCGAGGTCGACGCGCGTGCGGCCGTGCTGAACGGCGCCGAAGGCTGCGGACTGCTGCGCTCCGAGTTCCTGTTCCTGGAGCGCAGCGCGCCGCCCAGCGAGAACGAGCAACGCGCAGCCTACCAGGGGATCGCCGATGTGCTCGGACCGCGACCCGTGGTGCTCAGGCTGCTCGATGTCGGCGGCGACAAGAGCTTGAGCTACCTGCCGATGCTGCCGGAAGAAAATCCCGCGCTTGGGCTGCGCGGCATCCGCACTGGACTTGCCCGACCCGATTTGCTGCGAACGCAGCTGCGTGCGGCGCTTGGAGTCTCCGCCGCGGACCTGCGGCTGCTGGTCCCGATGGTCAGCGAGGTCACCGAGCTGCGCGAAGTGCGCGCGCTGGTGCGTGACATTGCGCACCAGCTCGGCCGCTCGGCGCCGGTACCGATTGGCGCCATGATTGAGACGCCCGCGGCGGCGGCGACCTCGCGCCAGCTCGCCACCGAGGCGGACTTCCTGTCCATCGGCAGCAATGACTTGACCCAGTACACGCTCGCGATGGATCGCGGTCACCCGGGGCTCGCCGCGCGCGTCGACGCGCTGCACCCGGCCGTGCTGACGCTCATCGAGCTTGCGGCCGCGGGCGCGGGACGTTGCCAGCTCGCGGTCTGCGGGGCCATGGCGGCCGACCCGCTGGCGGTGCCACTGCTGTTGGGTCTGGGCGTGCGTGAGCTTTCGGTCGTGCCGGCCCGCGTGCCGGCGGTCAAGGCGCTCGTCGCGCGCCTCGTGCTCGCGCAATGCGGTGAGCTCGCGCGCACGGCGCTGGCGCTGGAGCATGCACCGGCGGTGCGTGCCCTGGTACGCGATTGGCTCAGTGAGCGGGCGAGCGCGCCCAGCGGGGAGTAATGCGATGTCGGTAATGATCGGTGGATTCCAGCGGCTGGGCCGCGCGCTCATGCTGCCGATCGCGGTGCTGCCAGTGGCGGGGCTGCTGCTGAGACTCGGTCAGCCGGATCTGCTCGGTATCCCGGTGCTGGCGGCTGCCGGTGATGCGATCTTTGCAAACCTGGGACTTCTGTTTGCCATCGGTGTCGCCGTCGGGCTCGCGCGCGAGAACCACGGCGCTGCGGGGCTTGCCGCCCTGGTCGGGTTTCTGGTGGCGACCAAGGGTGCCGAGGTGCTGCTCGCGGTGCCCGCGGCGGTGAGCGCGGGGCTGAACGGTGCGGCGGCGCAACTCGCGGCCGGCGCGTACCGCACGCAACAGCTTGCGAAGCTCAGCATGCCGGTTGGCATTCTCTCCGGCCTGATCGCCGGCTATGCCTACAATCGATGGAGCGAGATCGAGCTACCGAGTTACCTCGCCTTCTTCGGCGGGCGCCGCTTCGTGCCGATTGCCACCGGCTTCCTGGGTCTGGTGGTCGCGACGGTCTTCGGTCTCGGCTGGCCGCTGCTCGCGCACGGCATGGACGTGCTGAGTCAGGCGGTGCTCGGTGCGGGTGCCTGGGGGCTTTTTGCCTACGGCGTCCTGAACCGCGTGCTGATCATCACCGGCCTACACCACATCATCAACAACCTGGCCTGGTTCCTGATCGGGGACTACCACGGCGTCACCGGCGACCTGAAGCGCTTCTTTGCCGGCGACCCGACCGCGGGTTCGTTCATGAGCGGATTCTTCCCGGTGATGATGTTCGGGCTGCCGGGAGCATGCCTGGCGATGTACCGCGCGGCGCGGCCGGAGCGGCGTCGTGCGGTCGCGGGACTGCTGCTGTCGCTTGCGCTCACATCATTCCTGACCGGCGTGACCGAGCCGATCGAGTTCACGTTCATGTTCCTTGCGCCGGGGCTGTACTTCCTGCACGCGCTTCTCACAGGTATCTCGATGGTGCTGATGCCAGCGCTCGGGGCACACCTGGGTTTCAGTTTCTCGGCGGGACTGTTCGACTTCGTGCTCAATTTTCCGCGCGCCACCCGACCGCTGCTGCTGCTACCGGTCGGTGGCGCCTACTTCGCGCTCTATTACGCACTGTTTCATTACGCGATCGTGCGCTTTAAGCTTGCGACCCCGGGCCGGGAAGCGCCCGATGCGGGCGCGCCTGCGCCGATAGCGCTCGAGCACGGCACACGCGCGCAACACTACATCACGGCGCTTGGCGGTGCGGCAAACGTGACCTCCGTCGATGCCTGCACGACGCGCCTACGACTGGTGCTGGTGGACGGTGCCAGGGTGGATGCGGCAGCGCTCGCGCGTCTCGGTGCCCTCGGCGTCGTCAGGCCGGCGCCCACCGTGGTGCAAGTGGTGCTAGGACCGATCGCCGATCAGGTGGCCGGCGAGATCCGAAGGGCGCTGCGCTTACCGGTGGCCGCACGCACCGTGACCGCGGGCGATGTGCCTGCGATCAGTGCCGCTCCACATCCGGTTGACGGCCGCGTTACGGCGCTTCGCGCGGCCCTTGGCGGGGCCAGCAACCTGCGGCACGCATCGAGCGCTGCGGGGCGGTTGCGGCTCGAACTGTCCGATCCGAACCAGATCGATCGCGACCTGATTGCACGTTGCGGTGCGCGTGGCATTGCGGTGCTTGCCGGCGGAGTCGTGCATCTGCTGATCGATGACGCCGCTATGCTCGCAGCCGGGCTGGGCGATGGGTAATGGCTGCCGGTCGTCGAAGGACCGCGGGCCTGGCCGCTGTCAGGCATCGATGTTCGCCATCTGCGCCGGCGCATAACGCGCACCGCTCACCGGGCGCTCTCGCAGGATGCCGTACAGGCGTTCCAGCTGAGCGTCGCTGAGGCGCACCAGGACGGCGAGTGCATTTTCCTTCAAACGCCTGATGCTGCGCGTGCCCGGAATCGGCACGATGTACGGTGCGCAGTCGAGCAGCCAGGCGAGGGCGACCTGCGCTGGCGTGTAGCCTTGCTCGCGTGCAATGTCCGAAACGACCTCCACCAGCCGCAGGTTGCTGGCGAAGTTTTCGCCCGAAAAGCGCGGGTGGGTGCGCCGCCTGTCGCTGGCGTCCAGATCCTCCGGGGTCCTGAACGCGCCGGTCAGAAAGCCGCGGCCGAGCGGACTGTAGGCAACCACGCCGATGCCCAGCTCCTCGCAAGCCGGCAGGATCGTGGCTTCCAGATCGCGCGTCCAGAGCGAATACTCGCTCTGCAGTGCGGCGATCGGGTGCACTTTCGCTGCGCGCCGAATAGTGCTTGCCGACGCCTCGGACAGTCCGAGGTGACGCACCTTGCCGGCCCGCACCAGTGCCGCCATGGCGCCCACTGTTTCCTCGATGGCGACCTTGGGGTCGACGCGGTGCTGGTAATACAGATCGATATGATCGACGCCGAGACGCTCCAGGCTGGCATGACAGGCTGCCTGAACGTATTCGGGTGTTCCATTGATGCCGAGGGACGTGCCGTCGGGGCCGCGCACGTGGCCGAATTTGGTGGCCAGCACGACCTCATTGCGGCGCGTTTTCAGGACCTGTCCGAGCAGGCGCTCGTTGGCGCCCACGCCGTACATGTCGGCGGTGTCGAGCAAGTCGATACCGATGTCGAGTGCGGCGTTGAGCACGCCGAGATTGGTCGTTTCATCCGCCGGACCGTAGAAGTCCGACATCCCCATGCAGCCCAGGCCGATGGCGGATACCTCGAGGCCTTGCTGGCCGAGTTTGCGGCGGGGAATCTTCATGGGTGGCGTTTCCCTGATGGTTGACCGTGAGCCTGCATGGTAGGCGGCGGCGGCCGGGTGGCGCTAGAACATTCCTGTTCGCTTCTTGCCTGATCCTGCAAACAGCGCCATCTTAGCTATCGCGCCGGGCGGTAGCCTACTACCATGCAGGGCAACCAGGGACTAGAGTAATAGCCATGTTTGACAGCACTTTACGCAGCACTGAGGAGCGCTCGCCGATCGCCGAACGACAGCAGGAACTGTCGGCTCGGGTTGCCCGATTGACGCGGGTTGACGGCATTCACCAATCCGCGTTTGCGCCGCTCGCGCTGATTCGCGGCAGCGTGCCTACCGTGTGCATGCCGACGGTCTATCAGCCGTGTCTGGCTTTCGTCGTGCAAGGGCGCAAGCGCGCGCTACTGAACGACGAGGTGTTCCACTACGACGCGCTGAACTACCTGGTGGTGTCGGTGACCTTGCCGGCGGTGGGTCAGGTGCTGGAAGCCAGCGCCGAGCGGCCCTACCTGTGCCTGCGCCTGAACCTCGATCTTGAGCAAATCACGCGTTTGCTGCTGGAGCTGGGCGACCACGGGGTGGCGCCGGCGAGCCCCGATCGCGGCCTGTTCGTCGCGCGCATGGACGAGGCGCTGCTGGACGCCGTGTTGAGGATGGTGAGGCTGCTGGATGCACCGCAGGATATCGCGGTGCTGGCGCCGGTGATTCAACACGAGATCTACTACCGCGTACTGCGCGGCGATCTGGGTCGTCGGCTGGCTAACCTGGCCGAGGGCGACGGCGCCAGCCGCCGCATCGTGCGCGCCATCGAGTGGCTTAAGCAGCGCTATGCGGCGCCGCTACACATCGAGGAGCTGGCCGATGCAGTACATATGAGTGCCTCGGCGCTGCATCACCGCTTCAAAGCGGTCACCGCGATGTCGCCGCTGCAATACCAGAAGCATCTGCGCCTGCATGAAGCGCGGCGGCTGATATTCTCCGAGGGTATTGAATGCGCTAGCGCCGGCCATCGCGTCGGCTACGAAAGTCCTTCGCAATTCAGCCGCGAGTACCGGCGGCTGTTTGGCGCGCCGCCGCGCGCGGAAGTCGCGCGCCTGCGCGACATGGGTGTGCCGGCCTAGCGCACGGCGACGGCTCGCAAATGACGACCAGCAATCCAGCCAAGCGACGTTGCCGCTGGGTGGCAGACGGTGACGCGCAGTACATCCGCTATCACGACCAGGAGTGGGGTCGAGCGGTGCATGATGACCGCATGCTGTTCGAGATGCTCACGCTCGAAGGGGCACAGGCCGGTCTGTCATGGCTGACGATCCTGCGAAAGCGCGCCGGCTACCGCAAAGCCTTCGCCGCCTTTGATCCCGGCAAGGTGGCGCGATTCAGCGCAGCACGAAAAGCGCGCCTGCTTCAGAATCCGGGTATCGTCCGTAACCGCCTGAAGATCGATTCGACCGTCACCAACGCCCGCGCGTTCCTCGCAGTGCAACGCGAATTCGGCTCGTTCGATCGCTTCCTGTGGGCGTTCGTCGAGGGCCAGCCGGTCCGCAATCGCCTGCGCAGCAACCAGCCCCTCCCGGCACGCACCGAGCTGAGCGATCGGATATCGAAACAGCTCAAGAAGAGAGGCTTTCGATTCGTCGGCTCGACCATTGTTTACGCCTTCCTGCAGGCGGTCGGTGTCGTCAACGATCACATGCGGGGCTGCTTCCTGTACGCGTCACGATGACAGCGCGGGCTGCGGCGCCGATAGCCTTGTGGCTCAGAGTGCCTTGCGATACACGATGAAGCCGGAGCGCTCGGCAACCGTTTCATACAGCCGCATCGCCTGCAGATTGGTTTCGTGCGTGTGCCAGTACACGCGCCCGCAATTTGCGGATCTTGCCCGATCATAGACCGCTTCGATCAGCGCGCGTCCCACACCCCGACCCCGAGCGCTAACACCGGTGAACAGATCCTGCAGATAGCAGGTCGGCGCGATCTGGATCGTGCTGCGATGGAAAATGTAGTGTGCCAGGCCCAGCAGTTGCCCGTCGCGCTCGGCGATCAGGCAATGAAGCGGCTCGTAGGCGTCAAAGAATCGCTGCCACGTGGTGCGCGTTATCTCGGACGGCAGTGCGGTGGGGCCGTGGCGGCCGTAGAAAGCATTGTATCCGTCCCAAAGCTCTACCCAGGCGTCGAACTCGCCGGGCATGACGGACCGTACCACCAGGGAATCCTGCACAGCGCATCATATCAAGCGCGCTGGGAAACGCTCATCCGTCGTCGCACCGCCTGCGATCGGCAGCGCCACTGCCTGCTCTCTAGGTGGGCTGGCGTTCGGTCACCGAATGCGACGGCTTGGCGCGTGACGCGGTGGTGAGGCGGCAGGCGACCAGGTTGCTCTCGAATTCGTGCGTGCAGGCATCCCAGCTCGACTGCAGGGCGCGCTCGCGGCAGGCGTGCGGATCGATTTGCAGCGCCCTGCGGGCAGCCCTCGCCAGATCCGTATCGAGAGCTCCGGTCACGCCATCCTGCACGACGTCGATCGGGCCGGTGACCGGAAACGCCGCCACCGGCACACCGCAGGCCATGGCTTCCAGATTGACCAGTCCGAAGGTGTCGGTAAGGCTCGGAAACACCAGCACATCGGCGGCTGCAATGTGCGCTGCCAGGTCCTCGCCGAATCGAAAGCCGGCATAGACGGCGTCGGGGTATTGGGCCTGCAACCGCTGCCGCTCGGGCCCGTCGCCGATCACCAGCTTGGTACCGCTCCATGGCATGCGCAGGAACGCCGCGACATTTTTTTCGACCGCCACCCGTCCGACACAGGCCGCGATGGGCCGCGGCAGGTTCAGGAAAGCCTTGCTCTGCGGGCGGAACAATTGCGTATCGACGCCGCGCCGCCAGCGCACCACGTTGTTGAAGCCACGCTCGGCGAGCTCGTCCTGTACACCCTGGGTGCTGACCATGCAGCTCTGCGCGGCGCCGTGAAACCAGCGCAGCAGCGCGTACGACAGCGTCAGCGGGATCGGCAAGCGCGAGCGCAGGTATTGCGGAAACTGGGTGTGATAGGAGGTGGTAAAGCGCAGTCCGTGGCTTAGGCAATGACGGCGAGCAGCAAAGCCGAGCGGACCTTCGGTGGCGATGTGCAGCGCCTGCGGCCGGAATGCCGCCATGCTGCGCGCGAGCTTTCGCTGCGGCAGGAAAGCGACGCGGATTTCCGGATAGGTCGGGCAGGGAAAGGTGCGAAAGTCGCGTGGCGTCAGCAGCCGAACCTCGTGTCCGAATCGCCCGAGCCACGCTGCGGTCTGAGCCAATGTGTTGACGACGCCGTTGGTCTGGGGGAACCAGGCGTCGCTGACGATCATGATCCTCATGCGACGCGTTCTGTCACTCGATTCGTGCCTTCGGATAAAGGCGGTGTCTTGTACCCCAATGCTCCTCCGAGGGTTGGTTCGCGCGGGCAATCATTGCCGCGTCATGTGACGATGACGTGAACGAATTGCAAAGATTTTCTTGCGCGCAATATTCTGGCGATGGCTTGCCTGCCGTTGCGATGGGCTCGCGCGAGCCGGCCAGTTCGGCACTTGTGAATGCGATATTGGTCACATCGTCGGCGGTTCGAGCGCGACTGTCATGCTGCGGTAATCATTTTCCTATATTTCCTTCATGCCCATGTTTGCAAGCCGTCAACCGAAGGGAACCCGAATGCAAAGCTTCCTTGAAGCGCTGAAGAAACAACGATGGGACGACCATCGCTACTATCACCACAGCCGCATCAACCAGTCACTGCATCTGGTGAGTGCGATGAGCTTTCTGGCCGCGTATTTCACCATCTTCACCAGTCCGGTCGCATCCGCGCTGATCGGCTGGCTGGGAGCGATGGTGAGCCGCCAGGTGGGTCATTTCTTCTTCGAACCGAAGGGATACGACACCGTCAATCAGGCAAGTCACGAGCACAAGGAAGACATCAAGGTCGGCTACAACCTCAGGAGAAAGGTCGTCCTTCTGTCGCTTTGGGCGCTATCGCCACTGGTGCTATGGCTCAATCCCACCCTGTTCGGGATATTTCCGCAACCGGTGAACGATGCGCAATTCCTGCGTCACGTCGGCCAGGTGTGGCTTACGCTGGGCTTTGGCGCGCTGATCTTCCGCACGGTTCAGTTGTTTTTTCAACAGGACGTGCAGACCGGACTGGTCTGGCTCACCAAGATCATCACCGATCCGTTCCACGACATCATACTGTACTACCGCGCGCCGATGTACCTGCTGCGCGGCGAGTTGATCGACCCGATGGAGGAAGTATCCCAGCGCGCCTGAAGCAGTTCGCGCAGCACGCGTCGCTTGATCGCCTTGTTGGTGAGGCGCAGCCCTTCCCACCACCAGCCGTCGCGCAGCATGTCCGTGGCCGCCGACACCATCCGCTCGCAGACAGCGTCGAAGTCGGCGTCGGTGTAGTTCAGACTGAAGATGAGGCGGCCGGTGCCCACCCAGCTCAGCGCCAGGCCTGCTGCACGCAGGTAGTACTGGAACATCCAATTGTAGCGTGATGGCCGCAGATAGTTGATGCTCCAGATCGACGAGAGATGTGAGACTTGAACCGGCACCTGTGCCGCGCGCAAACGGTCATTGAGCTGACTGGCGCGCCGGTCCCAGACCTGGTCGAGCTCGCGGTAGATCTCCCGGACCGCCTCGGAGTCGAGCCGCCGAAGGAACTCGTGCATGGCCCCCATGACATATGGGTGCGAGTTGAAGGTACCGCGCGCGAAGCAGATATCCGCCGGCCGATCCTCGCGGAAGCGCTTCATCAGCTCGGCCCGGCCGCACACAGCTCCGACCGGCAGACCGCCGCCGAGTGTCTTGCCGTAGGTGACCATATCGGCGCGAACCCCGAAATACTCCTGCGCCCCGCCGAGGGCCAGGCGAAAGCCCACGAATACCTCGTCGAAGATCAGCACGATATTCCTCTCGGAGCACACCACCCGCAGCTTCGCGAGCCAGGCAGCGTAGCCGGATCGATCGAAGTGCGTGCGGCGCGCGCTGTCTATCAACGAGGAATCGCCCGGTGCGCTGGCATTCGGATGCATCGCCTGCAGGGGGTTCACCAGCACGCAGGCGATATCCGATCGCGTTCGCAATACCTGCAGCGAGGCTTCATCCATTTCCTTCAGCGTATAGGTCTCGCGCGCCGCGAGCGGGTTGCCGACGCCCGGTTGCACGTCGCCCCACCATCCGTGGTAGGCGCCACAAAAGCGCACCAGGTATTTGCGGCGGGTGTGGTAGCGCGCGAGCCGCACCGCCTGCATCACCGCCTCGGTGCCGGACATGTGCATCGAGACTTCGTCCAGACCGGAGATCTGGCGCAGGCGCTGCACGTTGTAGACCATGACCGGGTGGTAGGCGCCGAGGACCGGTCCAAGGTCGCGAACCCGCTCGCTGCCGCGCTCGATGCATTCCTTGTAGAAGTCGTAACCGAACAGATTCACACCGTACGAACCGCTCAGGTCGAAAAAACAGTTGCCGTCCAGATCGGTCACCGTCGTGCCGGAAGAGGACTGCAGAAAGGCGCCCCCCCGCAAGTGCTCGCGCACCAGGCGGCTGAACTGGAACGGCACGCGGTAGCGGGCCGTGAACTGCAGGTCGGAAACCGCCTCCTGGATCACATCGGTCAGCGCCGCACTTTTGCCGAAGCGCGCGCCGTACAGCGCCGAAAGTCGAAAAAATCCGGCGCGCCGCTGCGCCGCGATCTCCGGCGGGGCGTCGTCGGCGCTGAAAAACCGCCCCTCGTCGTACTCGTAGTGCGGGATCAACCCGGCAATGCGTCGCGCCATGCGCGAATGGCCGGTGATCGAGCGGTGTTTGGCGCGCGACAATGCCAGTCTATGCTGCATCTGGCGCAGCAGGATCACCAGAATCAACGCGCCGGCAATGTACCACAGCATGATTGTTCTCGCCTGAGGGCCTCGGTGGAAACGCCCCCGATAGCGACCGGCACTGGCATTGCGCAGGGGCAAGCTGGACGCGCCGGCCGTTCATTTCGGAGTCGGTTGGCCTGGCCCGCAAAGTATTGCGATTTAATGACAGTTCGATGACGCCACGCTCGGTTATTGCCAGGTTTACGCAGCAGCAGCAGCTGAATTTCCTGCTGACCAACCGTCTTCCGCGCCGCTGGCTGACGCTGTTCACCGGCTGGCTGAGCCGACTCGAGCAGCCGCTGGTACGCACCGCATGCATCGCCATCTGGCGGCTGTTCTCCGAGCTCGATCTGAGCGAGGCGCGGACCACCCAGTTCAAGAGTCTGCACGACTGCTTCACACGCGAGCTCAAGGACGGGGCACGACGTATCGATCCTGACCCGGCCGTTGTCGTGAGCCCCTGCGACGCCATCATCGGCGCCATGGGCCAGGTGGCCGCCGGAGCGGTGCTGCAGGCCAAGGGATTCCCGTACACGCTGTTGGATCTGCTGGGCGACGAGCAACTGGTACGCAGCTACCTGAACGGCTCGTATGTCACGCTGCGACTGACCTCCGGGATGTATCACCGCTTCCACGCCCCATACGACTGCCGGGTGCAGCAGGTCACGTACGTTTCCGGCGATACGTGGAACGTTAATCCGATCGCGTTGCAGAGAATCGAGCGATTGTTCTGCAAGAACGAGCGCGCGATCATTCGTTGCCGGCTGGTTCCGTCAGGCGAGCTGATTACGCTGGTGCCGGTGGCCGCAATCCTGGTTGCCAGCGTACGCTTGCACTTTCTGGACGTGCTGCTGCATTTGAAATACCGCGGCCCCAATAGCATCAGCTGCGATGCACCGCTGCACAAAGGCGAGGAGATGGGATGGTTCCAGCATGGCTCGACCATCATCGCGTTCGCACCGCAGGGCGTCACGCTGTCCGAGCGGCTGCGCCAGGGCAGTGTAATCCGCATGGGTGAGCCGCTGCTCAGGCTCGCGCGCTGAGGGATGAGCGAAGTCGCCGTCATAACCGGCACGACCCACGGCATCGGCCGGGTGACTAGCCGCGAGCTTGCCAGGGCTGGACGAACCGTCGTCATGCTGTGCCGTGATGTCGGCGCCGCCGCAACGGTGCGTGAGGAGATCGGCGCGCAGATACCGGGAGCGGCGATTCATGTGGTCCACTGCGACCTGGCATCACTCGCGTCGGTGCGCGAAAGCGCCGCTGTGGTACGGCGCGAGTTCGGCCGGGTTGGGCTGCTGATCAACAACGCGGGAATGGTCAGCAGCAGGCATCGGATCTCGGCGGACGGATTCGAGCTCACCTTTGCCAGCAATCACCTCGGCCCGTTCCTGCTCACCGCATTGCTGTCGGACCGCCTCAGCGACAGCGCGCGGGTCATCAACGTCGCATCGCGCGTTCACTATCGCGGCCGAATCGACTTCGACCGGATCAGCAACCCGCGCGCGCGCTACAACAGCATGGCTGCCTATGCGCAGTCGAAGCTCGCCAACGTGCTGCACGCATTTGCGCTGGCGCGCCGCTATTCAGGCACGCGCGTGTGCGTAAATTGCCTGCATCCCGGAGTGGTTGCGACCAACCTGCTGCCCGCCTGGTTGCGCGTGGTGAAGCCGCTGATCAGTCGCGTCATGTTCGATTCCGAACGCGGCGCGCGCACCAGCTTGTACCTGGCACTGTCAAATGAGGTCGACGGCATCAGCGGCCGTTACTTCGACGAAAACCAGCTGCCGCAACCCGCCGCGACGCTTGCCAGCGATCTGCAGCTGCAGGAATCCCTATGGCAGGCGAGCGCCCGCTGGGCCGGGGTGGCGCCCTGATGCGCCCGATCGCCAGCATCCTGCTCGTAGCAATGAACCGTTGAATCCCTTAAGATTCTTCAAGGCTCAGGTTGCACGAAGTTGCGATCGAACAGCGCAACCCGGCGAAGGGGGCGCCACTCGCCGCAGGGGAGGCCACGTTTACATTGCTCCGACCGGACCGACGAAGGTACGGGAGTAGCCGGATATACGAATTCTTCGACGTGTGAGACTCACCATGAAAAAAACGACTCGATCGCGGACTGTTGAAATGCTGCTATTCGCCGGTAACTTTCTGCGCCACCCGTACATGCTCGGATCAATCATTCCCAGCTCACGCTTCCTGGTGGATCAAGTGCTCGAGCCGATAGACTGGGAGCGCGCCCGCGTCATCGTCGAGTATGGACCCGGCGTCGGCACCATTACCGGCGAGATTCTGCGCCGCATGCACCGGGACGCGCATCTGGTTGCCATCGAGACCAATAAGGCCTTCGTACGGTTCCTGCCGACCTCGTTGCCGGATCCGCGCCTGCAGGTGGTGCACGACTCGGCCGCGGAAGTGCAGTCGGTGCTGCAGCGGCTGGGACTGCCGCGCGCCAGCTATATAATTTCGGGGATTCCGCTCGGCAGCATGCCGGAGCGCGTGCGCGCGGACATCGTTGCCAAGAGTCGCGCGGCACTCGAGCCTGGCGGCGCATTCCTGGTCTACCAGTTCACCAGCCGGGTGCTTCCAGTGTTGCAGCGAACCTTCGGCGACGTACGTCGCAGCTTCGAGCGGCGAAATCTTCCGCCGGCGCAGCTGTTTGTGTGCGCGACCGAAGCGGCCTGAAGCGGCGGTCGGTGATCGCCAGCCGATGAGATCTGTTGCCTCATGCTGAATCTGCTGATTACAGTGCTTTAATAGTTTAATGGATTGCCGATCCAGGTGATCGCGGCATCGCCTTTTACCCCGACGCCGCTGATGGCGATTTCCACCAGATCGCCGCCGACCCAGAATCCGTGCGCAAAGCCGTAGTCGGAGCGCTTGATGCGGGTGTGCGCGACGAAGCTACAGCTGTCGCCCGACCCGCCGGCCTGCGAGCAGCTCAAGCCGCTGATCTCAAGGCCGACCGTCCTGGTGACACCGTGCAGGGTCAATTCACCGCTCGCCACGGCCCCACCGTTGGCATCGAATTCAACATGATTCGAGTGAAAGGTCATCTGTGGATAGCGCTGCACGTCGAGCCAGTCCGGTGAGCGCAGGCGGGCGTTCCAGCGCGGGTCGTTGCACTCCGCTGACGCCATCTGCACGCTGACGTCCACCCGGCTCGCCGTACCGCGGCGATCGAGCACGAAGGCGCCGCTGAAGTCCGGGAATCGGGCACTGACCCACAGCACACCAAAATGCTGAATGTTGAATGAAATCCGCGTATTGACAGTGTCCAGGCGATACACATCCGCCGTCTGCAGGCGCAGCAGGCTCATTGACACCAATAACCACGATGCGCCTCTCATCGGCTCGCGCTGGCTCCTCGTCTAGCGGCAGTCAGGCCTTTTACGTGAGTGCCGGGGGTGCTGCTCCGGGTTCAAGACCGGCCAGCAGGCTTGGGGCGTCGATTCAGCCAGCGGGTCGGCGCACTGGCCTACCGCAAATGTACCGCGGCGCCGTTGCCCGAACTGGGAGCTATGCGCCAGCGTAGCCGTGCGCGATCCGTAAGTCACCGCAGTGATCCCTTTACTTCGCCGCGCAGCCGCGCAGTAACCCCAAGCCCGCCATCGGCATTGCCGGGGGCGGTATCATCGTCGCTGATGAGTGCTGCGGACAAATCCGACCTGGAGCGCCTCCGGCAGATCGCCCGCAGGGCGATGCTCGAGCGCACTCTGTTGCCGGATTTTTCCGCGGCGGCATTGAGCCAGACCGACTCGATAACCGCTCCGGCGCGCGACACGGGCGCGGGGATTCGGGATCTGCGCACTCTGTTGTGGGCCTCGATCGACAACGACGATTCGCGTGACCTCGATCAGCTCTCGGTCGCGCAGCCGCTGGCCGCTGGCGCGGTCAAGCTGCTGGTGGCGATTGCCGACGTCGATGCCATCGTGCGGCTCGGTTCGCCGATCGATGATCATGCGCGCGGCAATACCACGTCGGTCTACACCGTGGCGCAGGTCTTTCCGATGCTGCCCGACAAGCTGTCGACCAACCTCACCTCGCTGGGCGAGGGCCAGGAGCGCCTGGCGATCATCATCGAGATCACGGTCGACGCCGACGGCGGCGTGACGGCGTCGGACCTGTATCGCGCCAGCGTCGTGAATCGCGCCAAGCTTGCCTACAACGGCGTGTCGGCGTGGCTGTCCGGTACCGCAGCCGCCCCGGCGCGGCTGGCGGCGATCGAGGGCCTCGATCAGCAGCTGCGCATGCAGGACAAGGTTGCCCAGGCCCTCAGACGGGTACGACGGGCACGCGGTGCACTGGAGCTGGATAGCATCGAGGCCCGACCGGTGTTCGACGATGAGCTGCTGAAGGATCTGCGTCCCGATGAGAGCAATCGGGCCAAGCAGCTGATCGAGGATCTCATGATCGCAGCAAACGGCGTGACCGCCAGGTATCTCGCCAGCAAGGGTTTAGCGTCGCTGCGCCGGGTATTGCGGACCCCGCAGCGATGGGATCGGATCGTCGCGCTGGCGAGCGGCCTCGGCGATCGGTTGCCGGACGCTCCAGACGCCCGGGCGCTCAATGAGTTCCTGATCAGGCGTCGGCGGGCCGATCCGGCCCGCTTTCCCGACCTGAGCCTGGCGGTCATCAAGTTGCTGGGCCGGGGCGAATATGCGCTCGAGTCGCCGGGTCGGACGACGCCGGGACACTTCGGGCTGGCGGTCGACGACTACACGCATTCGACCGCACCCAACCGGCGCTTTCCCGATGTCATCATGCAGCGCCTGCTCAAGGCAGCGCTCGATCGCCGGCCGGCGCCGTATGCCGAGGACGAGCTTCGGGCCATCGCCGCTCACTGCACCGCGCAGGAAGACAACGCCGCAAAGGTCGAGCGGCAGGTGCGCAAGTCGGCGGCCGCGCTGTTATTGTCATCGCGCATCGGCCAGCGCTTCGACGCGATCGTGACCGGCGCCTCGGCCAAGGGAACCTGGGTGCGGATCAGCACACCGACGGCCGAGGGCAGGGTGGTCAAGGGCTATGAGGGCATCGACGTCGGCGATCGCGTGCGGGTGGCACTGCTCGATACCAACGTCGAGCGCGGTTTCATCGATTTCGAACGGCTGACATAGCGCTATGCAAGCAAACGGCACTCCGGATTCCCAGCTCGCCTACGAGGACAAGACCTTCCTCAGCAGCGAGGACGCACGGCCGCTGCGCATCATCGCGGAATATCTGGAACCGCTGCAGCGCTTTCGTCGTGCCAAGGTCCACGACACCATCGTGTTCTTCGGATCGGCACGCCTGGCGCCCGATGGCCCTATGCAGCGCTACTACCAGCAGGCGCGCGAACTCGCCCGTCTGCTGACCGTCTGGTCGCAAGGCCTGAACTCGCATGCTCAGCGCTACGTGGTGTGCTCCGGCGGCGGTGGCGGGATCATGGAGGCGGCCAACAGAGGAGCCGCGGAGGCCGGCGGCAGGTCGATCGGCCTCAATATCAGCCTGCCGCACGAACAGCGGCCCAATCCATATGTGACGCACGATCTGGCGTTCGAATTCCATTATTTCTTCATGCGCAAGCTGTGGTTCGTGCACCTGGCGCGCGCCCTGGTGGTATTCCCGGGCGGCTTCGGTACGCTGGACGAGCTGACCGAGATCCTGACGCTGGCACAGACCCGCAAACTCGAACGAGCGATCCCAGTGATCCTGTACGGCACCGGCTATTGGACTGAAGTCCTCAACTTCGACGCATTGGTGCGCCATGGCATGATCGATCCGGCGGATCTGCAACTGTTCCAGTACGCCGATGATCCGGCAACGGCGCTGCGGCTGCTGCAGGCCGGACTTGCGCCGGAGGCCGACGAGTCGACGCCCGGATTCACTCACTCGAGAACGCAGGCGTCGCGCAACGCCTGAGCGGCGCATGGCGCACAGCGACTTTCTCGTCTCCAGCCAGGGGCTGCGCAGCCCGAGGATCATCTACGGCACTGCCTGGAAGAAAACGCGTACCCAGGAACTGGTGCGCGAGGCGATCCAGTGTGGATTTCGCGGCATCGATACCGCCTGCCAGCCCAAGCACTACCAGGAAGCCGGAGTCGGGGCGGGCGTGGCAGCCTGTCTGAACGACAAGCTGCGCCGCAGCGATCTTTATCTGCAGACGAAATTCACACCGCTGTCGGGCCAGGATCCGGCCCAGATCCCGTATGACCCGGCTGCACCGCTCGCACAGCAGGTGGCGCAGTCGTTCCGGGCCTCAACGCTCAACCTGCAGACCGACTATGTCGACTGCCTGATCCTGCACTCCGCACTTCCCGATCGCCGCCAGATGATGCAGGTGTGGGGTGCGATGGAGCAGATCTTTCACGCCGGTGGCGCGCGGCAGCTCGGCATCAGCAATTGCTACAGCGTGGCGGTATTGCAGACCCTGTGGCAGGCCGCCGACGTGAAGCCGGCGGTGCTGCAGAACCGCTTCTACGCCGACACCGGCTACGATCGCCAGATCCGTGAGTTCTGTCGGCAGCACGGGATCATCTACCAGAGTTTCTGGACGCTTACGGCCAATCCACGGCTGCTGGCCCACGCCGCCGTGACCGGCCCGGCCGGCAAATACGCGCGCACCCCGGCGCAGATCCTGTTTCGGTATCTGACCCAGGGCGACATCGTGCCGCTGACCGGCACCACATCGGCAACGCATATGCGCGAGGACCTGGAGATCTTCGACTTCGAGCTGACGGCCGACGAGCTCGCGGCCGTCAGCGAGTTGATGCGCCGGTAACCGCTCGCGCTTGCAGCGCAGCGCCGCCGGGTTGCAACAGGAAGGTGAGCGCCGACGAGCAGCGCTGCGTCACCTTGAACTGCAGCAGTGGATCCGCTCGCGTACTGCCGAGATTCACAGCGACGATCGGCTTGCCGCTTGAGGCCGCCGCCTGCACGAAACGGTAGCCGGAATACACCATCAGCGAGGAGCCGACCACCAGCACGGCGTCGGCCTGCTTCAGGTGGCGCATCGAAGTCTGCACCCGCTGCTGCGGAACGCTCTCGCCGAAGAACACCACATCCGGTTTCAACATCCCGCCGCAGCGTGAGCACGGCGGCACCCGGAAGCTTGAGAAATCCAGCGCGGTAAGCTCGGCATCGCCGTCCGGCGCGGCCTGTGCACCAAGCGCGGCGCAGGCCGGGTTGAGCTTCAGCAGTTCGGCCTGCAGCTGCTCGCGCGGCTGGCGTACCTGGCAGCTCATGCAGCGAACCAGATCGATCCTGCCGTGCAGGTCTATGGCATCGGCACTACCGGCCAGCTGGTGCAGGCGATCGACGTTCTGCGTCACCAGGCATTCGACCCGTTGCTGCCGCTGCAGGCTCGCCAGCGCGTGATGCGCGTCATTGGGCCGCGCGGCGCGCAGGCGCTGCCATCCCACCAGGCTGCGCGCCCAGTAGCGCCGGCGGACCGCAGTATCGCCCATGAATGCCTGCAGCATCACCGGTGCGGCGCGTTTCCAGCCGCCCTCGGCGTCGCGGTAATCGGGAATGCCCGACTCGGTGCTGCAGCCGGCGCCGGTCAGGACGAACAGCCGCGAGTGACGCTCGACGAATTCGATGAGCCGATCGTCGCCTCGATGGCCGATCACGGGCTCGCTAGGCATTGACCGCCAGGCGCTCGGATTCATAGATCCGCTTGGCGACCAGGAACGCCGCGACCGCCGCAACCACCGTGACCAGCGTGCACAACGCCAGCGGCAGCGCAGTTACCGCCTCGCCGCGCAGCAGCCGCAGCATCGCCAGCTGCTGGCCGATCAGTGGCAGCGAATACATCCATAACTGCGGCGTTACCGGCAGCACACTCAGCGCGATCGACGGAATCAAGGGCAGCAGCTGCAGCAGGCCGACGTAGGTCTGGGCTTCGCGATAACTCTTGGCGAACGCGGCTACCACCATCTGCGAGATGACGATCAACAGCACCAGAGGCACCATCATCAGCAGGATGGTGCCCATGACTGCCGGCCCGAGACTCAGGCTCATCTCGACGCGCTGCGAGGGCAGGAACCGCACCGCGATCGAGAATGCCAGCAGGCCGAGGGTCAGGCTGGTAAAGCTGAAGCTGGCGGCGGCGCACAGCTTGCCCAGCAGGATCCGTTCGCGCGCCACCGGATTGACCAGCAGCGGTTCGAGGGATTGGCGTTCGCGCTCCCCGGCGGTCGAGTCGATCGCGAGCCACATACCGCCAATGAAGCTGGTCAGGATGAGAAAATAGGGCAGCATCGCGAACAGCAGCGCGCCGCGTGCCTGTGGCGTGGCCTGATCACGTGTCGCAATCAGCAGGCCGCTGCCCGCCGATGGCACCAGCCCGCGGGCAATCAGGCGCATGGCGCCGGTGCGCCGCGAGTAGTTCTCGAGCATGCCGTGCAGGCGCTCGAACTGCGAGCCGCCTTCGCGTTGCGACGAATCGTAGATGATGTCGACCTGTGCCGGACGGCCGGCGCGCCAGTCCTCGGCGAAATGATCGCCGATGCGCAGCGCTAGGGAGGCGCGCTGCTCGCGTACTGCGCCGTCGCCGTCGCCGTCGCCGGGCTCCGGCAATGCCTGCAGGCCCTGCTGTTCCAGGGCCGCCACCAGGTTAGGAGCGCGCTCGGCGCCGATGATGACGACCGGCAGCGGCTTGTCGGCCTGCTCGCGCTCGTGACCGATGGCGAAGCCCAACAGGCCGACGAACAGCAGCGGACCGAGCAGCGGCCCCAGGATCAGCGCGTTGAGAAGGATGCGTTTATCGCGCAGGCTCTCGCGGCACTCCTTCACATAGACCGCCAGTGCCGGACTCACGCCAGTTCCCCGACGGCGGCCGAACCGATGATCTTTACGAATGCCTCTTCCAGGCTTTGTTCCCCCGCCAGCTCGCGCAGCTGCGCCGCGGTGCCGTCCGCCACCACCCGGCCGCCGGCGATGATCACGATGCGGTCACACAGCGCCGCGACCTCCTGCATGATGTGGGTCGAGAACAGCACGCAGCGGCCTTGCGCCTTCAGCTGCCTCAGGAAATCGCGCAAGCTGCGCGTCGCCATGACATCCAGGCCATTGCTCGGCTCGTCCAGAACAATATGATGCGGATCGTGCACCAGCGCGCGCGCGATCGCGGTCTTGACGCGCTCACCCTGGGAGAAGCCCTCGACGCGCCGCTCGGCGATGTCCTGCATCGCCAGCGTCTCGATCAGCGCATCGCTGCGCCGCCGTATCAGCTGCGCATCCAGGCCATGCAGCTGCGCAAAGTAGGCAATGTTTTCGCGTGCGGTGAGTCGCTTGTACAGGCCGCGTGCGTCCGGCAATACGCCCAGCCGACGCCGCACTTCGAGCGGCTGCAGCGCGGCGTCCACACCATCGACGGTGATGCGTCCACGGTCCGGCTTGAGCAGCGTATAGAGCATGCGCAAGGTGGTGGTCTTACCGGCGCCGTTGGGTCCCAGAAGCCCGGTGATCTGACCATCGGGTGCGCTGAAGCTCACGTCCTGCACCGCGATCTTGCCGCCAAAGGTCTTATGCAGTTGTTGCAGCTCGATCATGGCGTGGAACCGTTGAAGTCGATGAAGGCCGGGATATCCCCGAGTTGCAGCAGGCAGCGATCATCGAGCGCACGCGGCTTCAATTCGTCGATGAACTGATGCACCAGTCGTGGCATGCAGCCGGCACCGATGACGGCGTGGCCCTGCCCGGGTGCCAGCAGCAGGCGCGCATTGCCCAGCGTGCGAACTACCTCGGCGGCATAGCCGGGTGGGGTCACCGGATCGTACTGGCCTGCCAGGATCAGGACCGGCAGCGCGGAGGCAAACGGCCGATGGAAATCCGCCGGCCGGGCGCCCCTGGGCCAGACCGAGCAGGCGGATTGAATCTTCGCGATCTGCTCGTTGCCCAGCAGCGTGGTCGCATCTTCGGGCCGGTAGCTAAGCAGGTCCGCATCTTCAGCGCACACTACCGACAACTCCATGCCGCCGGTGATCTCGCTGCCCAGGTCATCCGAGATCCACTTCTTCTGGCTGAGCAGCGGCGCATAGTTGCCATGGTCGGCCTGGTACAGCGTTAATGGCAGCAACGCGGCGGTGATCGGGTTATAGGCATTGACGCGCACGATCGCGCTCAGGTCGTCGGCGCCGAACTCCAGGTGCAGCGGCTGATAGGTGAACGGATCGCGCAACGTCAGGGATTGCGGGCGTGTGCGCAGCTCATCGCGCAGGCGATACAGGGTGGCGTACGAATCACCGAAGCTGTGCCTGCAAGGCTCGTCGGCGCTACAGCGAGCAAACAGTGATTGCAGCACCCGTTCGAGATTGCGCGCGTGCTCACTTCCCAGTGCCAGCGTATTGGGTACGGTGCTGTCCAGGACGATACTGCGCACCGAGCCCGGGTAGCGCGCAGCGTATTGCTGCGCGACGCGGGTACCGTAGGAGACACCGATCAGGTCGAGCGGCGGGGCCGCGAGCGCCTGCCGAATCGCCTCCAGATCCCTGATCGCATCGCTGGTGGTGTAGTGCTCGGGCGCGGCGTGGGTGCGCACGACGGCGAGGCATTGCCGTACCCGCTGCAGGCTTGCCGCCACCTCGCGCGACCCGGGCAGCGCCAGGCTTGGCAGCTCTGCATTGCTATCCGTGCTGCAGGCGAGTGCATTGGAACCGCCGGTGCCGCGTTGATCGACCAGCAGGATATCGCGCCGCTCGCGCAGCGGCGCCAGCGCCGCAGCAATGGCCGGGTAATCCTCGGTCGCCGCGCCACCGGGGCCACCGTCCAGGAATACCACCGGATCGGGTTCGCTGCGCACCGCGGCGCTCCTGACGATCGCCACTCGCAGCGCAATTTGCCGGCCGGAAGGCGCATTCCAGTCCTCGGGCACGGCGAAGCGGGTGCAATAGGCGCTCGAGGTACCAACCCCGGCGATGCTGCGGCGGCCGATCTCGCAGCGCTGCAGCAGCAGTGTGCCCCGCCGAAGTGAATCCGGGGATGAGTCGGCAGAGGCGCTGCCGGCGCTCGGATGCGCCGGGCGGCGATGCAGGTACTGCGCGCCAATCACCAGCGCCAGCACCAGCAGCAGCAGCAGACGGCGCGTCATTGCGCTCACCGGCGCTTCCTGCCGCCGCCATCGATACGATGGCCGCTGCGCCCGCCGCTACCGCGGATGCGCTCGGGACAATGCAGTGCCACGGCGACCAGCGTCGCACGGCCGACAGCCGTCCACGAGCTGGTATCGAACTTGAACCTGGCAGCAGCGCAAGTCGGCAGATGCTGGATTTCATCCGAGAAACGGCGCGCCAGTGCGCTGAGTTCAGGATTATGCCCGAACAGCATCACGCGCTTGTGACGCTCGTCGAGCTGATGAATCACCCGCAGCAGATCACTGGACTTGCAGGCGTACAGGCGTGCGTCCACGGCGATGAGCTGGCAGTCGAGCTTGCGGTTGACCAGCCGCGCCGTCTTCAATGCGCGCACCGCCGGGCTCGACACCATCAGGTCCGGGCGTCGGTAGCGCTTCGCAAGCCGCTTGCCGAGGCGGCGCGCGTCGCGCTTGCCGCGAGCGGCCAGCGGCCGCTGCCGGTCGGTGAGCTTGGGCTCATCCCAACTGGATTTGGCGTGGCGGATGAGGAACAGCGTCTTCATCCGATGCGTACGGACAGCATCGAGATCGAGCCGCCGTCAAATCCGCGCACCGGAAAACTGATCGGCTCATCCGGCTGCCGCTGTGCGATGACATACAACAGCGGCAGATAGTGATCGGGAGTCGGTGCCGATAACAGAGCGTCGCGACCCAGCGACTCGTAATCCACCAGTGGCGCGAAGTCGCCCCGGCTCAGAAGTTCGCGCGCCAGCTCATCGAATCGCAGCGCCCAGTCGTACGGTTTGGCGGAAGTATTCCCCCAGGCGTAGGCATGCAGGTTGTGCACTATGTTGCCGCTGCCGACGATCAGCACGCCTTCATCGCGCAGCGGTGCCAGGCGGCGGGCGATCTCATAGTGAGTGGCCGCTTCCCTGGTCTCATCGATACTGAGCTGGACCACGGGGATCGTCGCGTCGGGATACAGGTGCAGCAGCACCGACCAGCTGCCGTGATCCAGTCCCCAGCCCTGATCCAGATCAACCGCCAGCGGCGCCAACAGATCGGCGATGCGTTGCGCGAGTTCCGGCGAGCCGGGTGCCGGATAAACCACTTGAAACAACTCGCGCGGAAATCCGCCGAAGTCATGAATCGTGCGCGGCTGCGCCATGGCGGTCACCGCCGACCTGGGCACGTACCAATGCGCCGACACGCACAGTATCGCGCGCGGCTTGGCCATGTTGCCGCCAAGCGCCTGCCAGCCCTCGGTGTACCGGTTGCTGGCCAGCGCATTCATCGGATTGCCGTGTCCGATGAAAATGACCGGCATGCGCACTGCGCGCTGGGGCTGTTGGTTCAATGGCCGCTCGTTATTTTTCCATGTGCCCAACCGGCACTTCGGCCGCAATAGTAACAAGCGAGGGCGGGGGCCTGAGGCTGCTGGTCATTGCCTGGGCTTGCGCATTCCAGCCTCTGCAGGCTTCCCGCGGAAGTCGCAACGGCATGATTTTATATGGGTTTCTGTCGCGCTGTCCCAACCGGGGTATCATAATGGGCCGGCTGCAGCCGATGTTGCAGCCTGAGTGCGGGGATTGGATGCGAGCCGCTATCGTCATCGCAATAGGCGTCGTCGCTGTGGCGGGCTGTGCCACCACGGCGCGGCCGGCCCCTCGGGTGCACCTGGCGCTGCCGCCATTTGACGATGCGCCAGTCTCATTCGTGGTCGCCGGGCCGCGCTTCACTCCCGGGGAAGTGACCATCGTCAAGGTCTGCATCGCTGCTGATCGCAGCATCCTCAGCGCCGATATCATGGCGTCTTCCGGTGATCGGCGCTTCGATGACCTGGCGCGCAACTGGGCGCGCCAGGTCAGAGTCCGGGCTGCGCCGCTTGATGGCTCACCGGTACAGGCTTGCGGCGAAGTGCGCGTTGAGATCAGGACACCGACCGAACCGCGGGTGATCTCCGGCGCCGACACCTCGCTGAGTTAGCGCGTTACAGCCGCAACCGAAGCGCGAGCTGCAGCTCGCGCTCCCTGGCCGCTGTCGGCTCGCCGATCGCGCCGCGAAGCGCCAGGCTGCTGTCGATCTGCAGCGCTTCCACCACCAAACTCCAGGATCTGTTGAGTTCGCGCTGGTACGCGAACGTCCAGGCATGTCCGCGATCGGTGTTGAAGAAATTGTCTGATTGGGTCTGGTGCATCTCGAACCCATCGTAGCGGCCCGACAGGCGATCGGCGCCGCGTTGCCAGCTGACCAGCACGAAGGCAGCGTGGAATTCAAAACCGTAGTAATCGGTTCGTTCGGCGTCATTGAATCCCGAATCACCGGTGAGGGTGGTGCCGGCGAGCCATTGTGCTATCACGGTCCATCGATCCGTGGGCGTCCAGCGCACCCCGGCGCTGTTGAACTTGGTGCGCCAGGCGAAGCCACGCAGTGCGTATGAGAACGTATTCGGATTGGCGCGGTTGTCGTAATGCAGAACGCGAAGTTCGAGCGCGTCGAGATACTTTGCCGTGCCGCCCAGGTAATAGCCGAGGCGCTGGTCGTCATCACGATGAAATTCCCGCAAGCCTGATACCGGGCCGCCATCGGGTTCGCCGATACGACCGAACAGCGTGGTTTGGCGGTCGTGTATAGCCCAGCCGCTGGTCGACAGCAGCGTGCCCGAGAAATCGTTCCAGCCGTAGGCGGCGGCCATCGCGCCGAACTCCCAGTCGTGGCCACGCTGTCGCCCGAGCCAGTCGAGATCGTATTCGGCTCCGATGGTGCGAAATTCCTCGCCAATCCAGGTGTTGATCGCCGACGGCGACAGCGAATAGGCGCTGCGCCAGCCCGGTAGCCGATTCTCCAGCGATATCGGCGCATAGAAGACACCTAGTTTCAGGCGCGAGCGCCAGCTGTTCCAGGGGTACGGTCGCACTTCGGCATAGATCTCGGTCAGGTCAAGCGGACTGCGGTCGTGGTCGCCGTAGGCGACCGCGTCCGCCGTGAAGTGAACGATGTCGAAGAAGTCATGACGATATCCGATTGAAACGCTGCCCAGGCGCACGCCGTCGTGCTGATCGTCGAAGCGCAATTCGCCAAGCCCGCCGTTCAGAAATGAGCGCACGCCGTCGGCCGCCACCGCGCGCAGGTCGACGATCGCGTAGAAATCATTCGCTGCCATCACCGGCAGAGTCGGCAGCGCGACGCCCAGCGCGGCGCCCAGCACCGCCTGGCGTACGGTGCCGGTCAGTAGTCGGACCACCGTCTGTCCCCATCGTGTGTCGGTTCTGCACGCAATGGACGGCTCAGGTGGAATACCGGCGTCGCATGGGTGTTGTCGGCGAGCGTGAGGTGCAACTGCAGCGCGCCGCCGCCGGCTTCCTGCATCTGCGGATGCGCCGCGGTGAGCGTGTAGTTGCCGGCCGGCAGACCATGCAGCTGCAATTGTCCCGAATCGTCGCTGCGACCGAAAAATGGCGAGTCGGTAACGTAGATATAACCGATCATGCCGTCATGAATGTTGCACCCGAGTGTCACCAGGCCGGGACGATCGAATATCACCGGCGGGTATTTATGCCCAGCGTACAGCGACAGCTTGAAAGTTTTCGGCGCCGAGAAGGAATAGACCTGATGTTGGATCTGGTCGCTATTCGGGAAGTCGACACCGGATCCGGTCTGAACCACGAGCACCCTGGGCACGAACTGCATGTGTTGCTGGTCCATGATGGCGGTGTGCGGCGTGTGCTTGTCCGGCAGGGCGGTATCGGACTCGGCGATGATCACGATACCGGCGACGCCGTGCCCGGCGCCGTCGAGCACCGAGACCGCCAGGTCTGCGGCAACGGCGCTGGCGCCCCAGCCGGCGGCCGCGGCGCCCAGCGTCGCGGCCGCCACTCGAGTTGTTGCATTGATGCGCATATTCCGGCTTGTGGGCGACAGCAACCGATTCATGGATGCACGAGCCGATCAGGGTTGCCCAGCGCCGCACCGGTCGCGACGCCGCAGTTCACACTCTGGCCCTAAAGGGCCGCCGTGACGGGCGTCGGGGAGCGTGACCGGTCTGGCATTGTGCCGGTTGGCCATCCGGTAACGGCGTGAGAGCGCCGTTGCGCGCCGGTACCGGATCACCCGTGCCGTCAGGGAGCGGCGGCCTCGATCACGATCTCCAGGTTCACCTCGTCGCTGACCAGCGGTACGGCTTTGCCCATATTGAACTCCGAGCGCTTGATCGTGCCGGTGGCGTCGGCCCCGATCGCGTCTTTCTTCTGCATGTTCATCCCGTGCTTGAAGGACGTCACCGCCAGCGTCACCGGCTTGGTGACACCCTTGACGGTCAGGTTGCCTTCCACGCTGACCGGCTTGTCGCCGTCGAACTTGATCGACGTGGACTTGAAGGTGGCGGTGCCGAATTGCGCGGTATCGAGATAATCGGGCCCCTGAATGTGCCCATTGAACAGCTCCGAGCCGGTGTCGACCGATTTGGTATCGATCAGCACCTCCACCGAGCCGGTCTTGGCGGCCGGGTCGTAGGTTACCGTCGCCTTGACGGTGTTGAAGCGCGATTCCTGCGTCGAGAATCCCAGGTGGTTGTACGAGAAACGCACGAAGGTGTGATTCGGTTCGGAAGTGTAGGTGGCGGGTGCGCCGAACGCCGCGGTGGCCAGGGCCAGTGACAGGACCGAGGCTGCGACTGCCGGTTTCAATAGATGCATCGGGACTACTCCGGGGCAATGGGGATGCGCATATCTTAGGGCGCCGGCCGCGGTGGCACAATTTCTGTTGGTCGGGACCGGCCTAGTCTTCGGTGAAATCCGACACCGGATCGATATCCACCGGCACGTTGTGCGCCGCCTCGAGTGCCTTGGCCAGCTCTGGCGGCATCGCGCCGTACCTGGCAAACCAGGCCTCGGCGCGGGCTCGATCGCCAGTGGCTTCCTGTTGCAGCAACTCCCGGGCTAAATCCGCGACCGCCTGCGGCATGCGATCGAGCTCGATGCTGTAGCGGCCGCTGGCCGGGTCGCGCACCAGTACGCCGCGTTCGGCAAGGTAATTGAACTCCATCATTTCGGCGCGCCCATGGGCCTCGGCAACGCTGAAGCGCACGGTGCGGAAGATGCCGGCGACGAACGAGATGTAATAGCCGTTGAGCTCTTGCGCTGCCGCGCCGCCGTGTTCGACCAGCCATTTGAGTGCAAACAGTCCGACGATATCCGCCTTGGCCTCCTCCAGACCCGAGAAAATCGGTCCGATCGTGGCACGGATATCCTGTTTGTTGCCGCCCACGCGCGCAAATGCCGGGCCGAGCCCGTGCGAGATCTCGTGCATCACCACGCATGCGAGGTACCCTTCGGCCGAGGCCTGCCGCGCCTGATCGGCGCGCAGCAGCTGCTGTGCAATCGGCAGGATCACGTTGTTGACGCGCGCGTCCATGAAGTTCTTGAAGAAAATCTTCTTCGAGCCGCGCTGCTCGTGCACCCGTGGATCATTGGGCAGATTGTCGGCCACGGCCTGATAGCCGTGTCGCAGGTCGCCCGCCCGCAACGGCGCCTCCATGATTTCCATCGGCGAACGCAGGCCCTTCTTCGACGGCCGGTCTTCTGCGGCCAGCGGCAGCGCATCCTGGATGTCCGGCACATACTGCCGGTAGACGTCGAGCTTGCGGCTCTCGGCGTCGTTGCGCACCAGCACCGCGGCGCCATACGAAGTCCGCACGCCGATCAGCCCGTCGAGGTAGCTCTCATAGGGCGCAAAAATGACATCGAACTTCGGGTTGTCGAGATCGAGCCAGGCCAGATCGCTCTGAAAGTAGTCGTCGTCGAGCAGCGCGTCGGCGCGCAGGCGCAGGAATTTCGCGAATGCCGCATCGTCCGACAGGGCTGCGGCTTCGCGCAGCAGTTTCGCCATCGGCGCCAGCCACTGGCGATAGACAACGTGATACGGCACGGCGTCGAGCGCTGCGCCGTGTCGTACCACCACCGAATACGGATCGTAGAGCGCGGCTTTGCGATCCGGATGCGCCGCGACGTAACGCTCGAATTCCTCGCGCGTCAGGCCGGCAGGATACAGATTGCCACCCGGCCGCCACGCGGTGGTTCCGACAAATGGTGCATTCTCACGGATCAGATCGAAGCGGTTGCCGTTGATGCGCAGGAAACGGCGCAGGTCGCGTGCCTGCGTGCTGCGATCGCCGCGCAGCTGCCGGTACAACTGCAGCCCCGCCGGATCACTCTGCTGCCAGTAGATCCGGTCGAGATAGCGGCAGGCTTCGACCAGCTTGCCGATCATGCTGCGCTCGCGCGCGCTGAGCGCGGCGACGTCGAACGGCATGGGTACGCGCTTGAATTTGGCCAGCTCGTCGGCCAGGTCCGGCGCCACCGTCAGCGTACCCAAGGCTGCCGCTGGCGCAGCAGGCGCCGAGTCGGCGGCCATGGTGCCGGCGAACATCATGCTGGCAAACAATCCGAGCCACACCCCTGTGGGGTCTGTCCGCTGCTGGCGCATCAATCAGAACGCGAGCGAGAGATTGCCGGGTGAATTGACCATTCCGGACAGCGCGCCCTCGATCGCCAGCAGGCGCAGTTTCGTGGTCACGCCCCCTGGCGCGGAAAAGCCGCCGCTCTTGCCGCCCGCGGCCAGCACACGGTGACAGGGCACGATGATCGGATAGGGGTTGCGCGCCATGGCTTGCCCGACCGCGCGCGCTGCGTGGCGCTCCCCGCACAGCGCGGCGACCTCGCCGTAGGAGCGGGTGCAGCCGGGCGGGATATTGCGCACCACTTCGAATACGCGCTGGTGGAATGGCGGCACGTGCCTGAGGTCCAGCCGGATGTGGCGCAGATCGCGTGGCTGGCCGGCAAGCAGCGCAACGATGTCCGCAATGATGCGCTGCTGGTCAGGCTCGGGGCGCTGCAGACTGGCTCCGGCGTGCGCGCGCAGCAGGCGCGCCACGGTGGCCGATTCGCTCGCTTCAGGCAGTTGAACCGCCACCACGCCGCGCGCACCCCAGGCGATGCCGCAAGCGCCAATGGAAGTCGGAAACAGCGTGTATGCCAATGGGTGCATGGTGGGTGAAGGTAAGAGCCGGGCGCCGATTATACCGCCCCCGCCTGCGCACCGCTGCCACCGCGCCGCTGCCACCGCACCGCTGCCACCGCGCCGCCCGCCGATCCTGATGTACCAGGCGCTGGCGCAGGGGGTAGACTTTGCCGTATGCCCCTTGAGAATTTCCACCCGGCGGTCGCGCGCTGGTTCGCCAGGCAATTCCCGCTGCCCACCGCGCCGCAGCTGGCCGCGTGGCCTGCCATTGCCAGCGGCCGGCACGCGCTGATCGCCGCTCCCACCGGCTCGGGCAAGACCCTGGCCGCCTTTCTGGCGGCGATCGACGCCCTGGTTCGCCAGGCGGTCGGCGACGGGCTCGCGGATGCCACGCAGGTGCTCTACATCTCGCCACTCAAGGCGCTGTCGAACGATATCCGGCGCAATCTCGAGCTGCCGCTCGAGGGTATCGCGACTGAACTCAGTGCCATGGGACTGGCGGCGCCGCCGATTCGTTCCCAGGTGCGCACCGGCGATACCCCGCAGACCGAACGCATGGCAATGCGCCGCTCGCCGCCGCATATCCTGGTGACCACACCGGAGTCGCTGTACCTGCTGCTCACCTGCGACTCCGGCCGCAGGATGCTGGCCACGACCCGGTCGGTGATTGTCGACGAGATTCACGCGCTGGCGCCGAACAAGCGCGGAGCGCACCTGGCGCTGTCGCTGGAGCGGCTCGCGAGCCTGTGCCAGCAGCCACTGCAGCGCATCGGCCTGTCGGCGACGCAGAAGCCGATCGAAGACGCGGCCCGATTCCTGCTCGGTGTGGGGGCGACGGCCGGTGCTGGCGATCCGGCGGCGGACTGCGTGATCATCGACAGCGGCCAGGTGCGCGGACGCGATCTGGCGCTGGTGCTGCCCGACTCGCCGCTCGAGGCGATCATGTCGAACGAGGTGTGGGAAAACGTCTACGACCGCCTGGCGCGACTGATCCGGCAACACCGTACCACGCTGATCTTCGCCAACACCCGCCGCATGGTTGAGCGCGCCACCCGGCACTTGAGCGAGCGCATCGGCCATGAACAGGTCGCGGCCCATCACGGCAGCCTTGCAAAAGAGCAGCGTCTGGCGGCCGAGCAGCGCCTCAAGGCCGGCTCGCTGCGCGCGCTGGTGGCCACCGCATCGCTCGAGCTGGGCATCGATATCGGTGACATCGAACTGGTGTGCCAGCTTGGCACGCCGCGCTCGATCTCGACCCTGGTGCAGCGGGTCGGCCGTGCCAATCACGCGGTCAGCGGCGTGCCCAAGGGCCGACTGTTTCCACTCAGCCGCGACGATCTGGTCGAATGCGCGGCGCTGCTCGACGCGGTGCGCGCCGGGGAGCTCGATGCGCTGAGCATTCCGCGGCAGCCACTCGATGTGCTGTCACAGCAGCTGGTGGCCGAAGTCAGTGCACGCGAGTACGCCGAGGACGAGTTGTATGCGCTGGTGCGGCGTGCGTGGCCGTATCGGGCGCTGGCGCGCTCCGAGTTCGACCAGCTGCTGCGCATGCTCGCGGATGGTTTCAGTACCGGTCGCGGCCGCCAGAGTGCCTATCTGCACCGCGACGCGGTGAACCATCGCCTGCGGGCACGCCGCGGGGCGCGCCTGACTGCCATCACCTGCGGCGGTGCGATTCCGGACAATGCCGACTACCAGGTGGTGCTCGAACCAGCCGGCACATTCATCGGCACCCTGAATGAGGACTTCGCGGTCGAGAGCCTCGCCGGCGATGTGTTTCAACTCGGCAACTGCTGCTATCGCATCCTGCGGGTAGAGGCCGGGCGAGTACGGGTCGAAGACGCCAGGGGACAGCCGCCGACCCTGCCGTTCTGGCTGGGCGAAGCCCCGGCGCGCAGCGACGAACTATCGGCCGCGGTGTCGGCACTGCGCGCACAGATAGACGCGGCGCTGCCGGTGATCGACGCGGCGGCGATCGCGCACTGCACCCAGCTGGCGATGCAGCGCTATCAGCTCGACCCGGAGCCGGCACGACAGCTGGTGGAATACCTGGCGGCGGCCAAGGCCGTGCTCGGCCACCTGCCGACCCAGCGGCGCATCGTATTCGAGCGCTTCTTCGATGAAGCCGGCGACATGCACCTGGTGATCCACCTGCCGTTCGGTGCCCGTATCAACCGAGCCTTCGGACTTGCGCTGCGCAAGCGCTTCTGTCGTGCCTTTAATTTCGAGTTGCAGGCGGCCGCCACCGAGGACGCGATCGTGCTGTCGCTCGGCGAGACGCACAGCTTCGAATTGCAGCAGGTGGCGCGCTTCCTCAGCAGTGCCAGCGTCGAGCAGGTGCTGATCCAGGCGCTGCTCGATGCACCGCTGTTCGCGACGCGCTGGCGCTGGAACGCGACTATTTCACTGGCGATCAAGCGCTCGCGCGCGGGTAAAAAGACGCCGGCTCCGCTGCAGCGCATGGCGGCGCAGGACCTGATCGCGCTGCTGTTCCCCGATCAGCTGGCCTGCGCCGAAAATCTGACCGGGGAGCGCGACATTCCCGATCACCCACTGGTGCGCCAGACGCTGTACGACAGCCTGCACGAGGCGATGGATATCGATGGGCTGAGCGCGCTGCTGCGTGCGATGGAAGGCGGCGAGGTGCAGGTCGTCACGCGCGATCTGCCGCAACCCTCGGTGCTGGCTCAGGAGATCCTCACTGCGCGACCTTATACCTATCTCGATGACGCACCGCTGGAAGAGCGGCGCACCCGGGCGGTGGCGGCCAGGGGCTGGCTCGACCCGGAGAGTGCCGCGCAGTTTGCTCAGCTCGATGCCGCGGCCATCGAGGCGGTGCGCAACGAAGCCCACCCGACAGCCGAGACGGCTGATGAACTGCACGATGCGTTGATGCTGCTGGGGGTGATGGATCCCGGTGAACTCGGCGGCGACGATCTGAGTGCGGCGTTCGCAACCCTGGTCGGGCAGGGCCGGGCGACCCAATTGAGTGCCCGGGAGCGCCGCTTCTGGGTGGCGGCCGAGCAATTGCCGATGATCCGGGTGCTGTATGGCTCAAGCACGGCGTCGCCGCCGCTGCGCATACCGGCGGACTATGCGAGTCGCCAGTGGCAGCCGGCCGACGCGCTGCGTGAACTGCTGCGCGGTCGCCTGCAGGCCAGCGGGCCGATGAGCAGCAGCGCGCTGGCACGGATACTGGCATTGGCGCAGGTCGCGATCGATGGCGCATTGCACGCGCTCGAGAGTGAAGGCTTCGTGATGCGCGGCCAGTTCACGCCCGGTGCCGGCGAGCTCGAATGGTGCGAGCGCCGGCTGCTGGCGCGCATTCATCGCTACACCATCCGATCGCTGCGCGCCGAGATCGAACCGGTGGCGAGCGCGGATTTCATGCGCTTCCTGCTCGACTGGCAGGGCGTGACCGTACAGCCGCGGCCCGAGGGCGTGGCGAGCCTTGCGCGCGTGATCGAGCAGCTGGAGGGTTTCGAAATCCCGGCGATCGCCTGGGAGCAGGACGTGCTGCCGGCGCGCCTGCGCGACTACGACGGTGCCTGGCTCGACAGCCTGTGCCTGTCGGGACGTGCCTTCTGGGCGCGGCTGGTGGCGCCGCCAAGCGCGACCGCGGCGCCGGTGCGCGCCACACCGATGGCGTTTCTTAGCCGTAAGAATCGCAGCTTGTGGCAGCAGTTGTGCGGCCCGCGCCGGCCGCAGACGCAGCTCTCTGCCAACGCAGGTGCCATGGCGGGATTTCTGCAGTCCCACGGGGCGTCGTTTTTCGATGAGATGGTGCAGGGCGCGGGGCTGCTGCAGTCGCAGGCTGAAACTGCGCTGGGCGAACTGGTGGCCGCGGGCGTTGCGAGCGCCGACAGTTTCGCCGGCCTGCGCGCGTTGCTGATGCCAATGCAGCGCAAGCGCGCGGCGCGCAGTCGCCGCGCCGGCATGGTCGGCCTGGAACAGGCCGGGCGTTGGAGCCTGGTGCGCTGCTCGATGCCGGCGCCTGCGGCCAGCGCTGAACCAGCGGCGGCGGTGGAGGCGCTGGCGTGGCTGCTGCTGCGCCGCTACGGGGTGGTGTTTCGGCGCCTGCTGGCACGCGAGGCCGAATGGCTGCCGCCCTGGCACCAGCTATTGCGCGCCTATCGCCGTCTCGAGGCTCAGGGCCTGATCCGCGGCGGCCGCTTCGTTGGCGGAATGAGCGGCGAACAGTTCGCGCTGCCCGAAGCCATCGGTGCGCTGCGGGCGATGCGCAAACGCACACCCGACGGCGCGCTGGTCGCGCTGAGCGGCGCCGATCCGCTCAATCTGGCCGGTATCTTCACGCCCGGCCCGCGCCTGGCCGCGCTCGCGGGCAATCGCCTGCTGTTGCAGGACGGGATCGCGGTGGCGACCTATGCCGCCGGCGAGGTGCAGTTTCACCGGGACATGCCGCCGCCGCAGCAATGGCAGGCACGCAATGCCCTGGTGCGCAAGCTCACCCGTCCTTCGCTGGCCCGGACCGGCTGAGCTCGATTGCTCGTGCCACACCCGATCTGACCAGATCCGATTCCCAGCGCCGCGACTGTTGCCGCAGCACCGCCGCGCCGATCGCCGCGGCGGGGATCTCCCCGTCCGGATCTACACCTACCCCGCGCGGCAGCACCTCGGACGGCATGTTCGGCAGCTGCTCGAGCGCCGCCCGTGTCGGATCGCCCGGCTTGTCGCGCTGCAGGTCGTAGTCGCCGAGCGAATACACCCCTTCAGGATGGCGGTACAGATTCGGCGCGAACCAGAGATACGGCGAATCCGACAGAAAGGCCGCCAGCGTGCTGAATGAGGACGGGGAGCACACCAGCAGATCCGAGTCAGCCAGTGCCAGCACATCGGAGCAGTCGCCGGGCGGCAGATCGTTGGTGGTAATGCAGCGCCACTGACTGGTGAGAGGCTGGACCTGCTGCTCGGTGCCGTCGGTAATCAACAGCAGTTGCCAGCCATCGCCGAGTGCCCGATCGAGCGAACGTGCCAGCGCGCACAGCCACTCGATCGGCAGCGAGACGTTGGCCGCACGCTGATAATCACTGGCGGTGGCTGGCGGCGCGAAGTCGCCCAGCCGCAGGTGCATGCCAACCAGCAGCCTGTGCGGGTCGATGCGGGCGCGCAGCTGCAGCAGGTTGTGCGCGGCGTAGCGGCTCTGATAGAGCGTGGAACGGATGAATTCGCGCGCCGCCTCGACGTGCCGGTAACCGCCCCACAGTCCATCCGTCACCAGTACGTAGGCATGACGCTGGTGCAGCCGGTGAGCGGCGGCGAAGCGCTCGAGCGCCGTCACCACATCGCCGCCGCCGTGGGCCAGGTAATCCGACTCCCTGAATTCGACCACCGGCAGCAGGTATTCCAGCGCGCGCTGCTGCAGCCAGTCGTCCGGGGCGGTACGAAAATGCCGCCAGTAGGCGCGCCGATTCATGCCGAATGCCGGCGGCAACAGCCTCGCGTTCAGCACCTGCGAGGCAAGGAAGGCTCGCGCCCAGGGCAGGAACTCGTTGCCGAGGCCGTAGCCGCGGTTCTTGACGCGCGACAGGCAATAGCGCAAATGCACACGGTTCCAGATGCCCTTCAACGCGGGGAACCTTCTGTCACAGGTGGCTCGGCAGGTGCTTTTCTGGCCTCGACGTACAACGACTCGATCGCCCTTTCAGGCGAGTCTAACAGCAGCCGCTGGTCGCGACTTTCACCGAATCTGCGCCTGCCGATATCGACGAACCCGGACTGTTCGAGCATCCGGGAAAGAGTCGCGAAATCGTAGATGAACTGATGGCCGTGGCCCCTGAATATCCGATTGATGCTGAGCATCGGCGTATAGATGCCCGCGATCGGATCGTCGCCCGCGTATGGCATCGACGCCTGGCCCGTGTTCCTGAAGCGGATGTATTGATCGAGGTAGACTTCGAAATCAGGAACGATGATGCGCGCGTAGGCCCCCGGCTGCATCACGCGGTGAAACTCACCCAGCACGGCGAGCGCGGCTTCAAACCGGATGTGCTCGAGGCAATGCTCGCTGAACAGGCCAGCGACGTAACAGTCGTCGAGCGGCAACGCGCGAGTGATGTCGCAGCAGATGTCCACCCCTGGACGCCATTGGAAATCCAGGTTGAGGTTGGCCGGGCGCGCGTTTGGGCCGCAGCCTACATCGAGTACCAGCCCCGGGCTCTTGAGCCGCATGAACGCCCGGCGGCCGCGGATCAGCCGCGATACGTTGCGCTGGAACTTGCGGTTGCTGAATAGCCATCCGGCGCCCATCGGGCCGCGCTCATTCATGCGGCGGCAGAACCAAGGTCGACGTCGATGCGGCGCTGAACCTGCCAGTGCGGCGGCTGCAGGCTTACCGGCACGCAGCTCTGCCGCTGCCCGGGATCGGTGGCGTTGCGCAGCGCGTCGGCGCTGTAGATGGTCGCTGCCAGCCGTCGCACGCGATCCTGGAGTGGCCCCTCGATGCCGCCGGGGCGGTTGTAGCCATAGAAGCCGGCATCGTAGCAACGCGGCACGCACGGGTAGGCGATCGGGATGGCCGAGCGCTCCTGGATGCGCCGCAGCAGTCCGTCCTGTTCGACAAACCCCAGGCCGACCGCGCTGGCCGGAAATTGCCGTCGCAGGTATCTCTTTGGACGACGAAAGTAGGCCATTTTGACGTGCGGGGCGACCAGGCTGCGTAACCGATGCTTATCGAAGCAGACACCAGTGGAGCCGAAGTCCCCGCTGCTAAGGTAGTAGCCTTCGGGGTCGTCGGGCACCGTGATGACCCGGTTGAGGTTGCGCGCGGCGATCGAGCAGAACAGCGGTCCGGCGGCGGCATGCACGGCCCGATGCCAGCGGAAGAAATCGCACGCGACCATGGTGTCTTCCTCGACCAGAAACACGTACTGCCTGGCTTGCGCCGCGGCACGCAGGTATCCGAGCAGCAGATTGGCACTCTGCTTGGTGCGACGGAATGGACAGGGTTCCGGCAGGCTGATCTCGAATCTCGGCAGGCGGTCGGCGAAAGCGCGGATGACGTCGATGTTCTCTGCAGAATGTCCGGTATCGGCCCGGAACAGCACCTGCAGGCCGCCGATCCCGTCGGCGCGCGTCAGGTTATCCAGGCAATGCCAGAGGAATTCCGGGCGTCGCCAGCAGGGCAGTACCACCACGTCTGTGTCGCCGGCAGGCTGTGTCAGATCCACCCGCGAGGCATCGATCACTGCCCGGCGGAAATTCCACCAGCTGCGGACTCGTTTCAACACGACGCCACAGGTGCACGGCCGGGGACGCTGGCAGAGCTAAAATCATAACTACGGGCGGTCACTTTTAGTGGTGCTGACGGATCTGACGTGGACGGCAGCGGTTGAAGACTGTCGTTCGATGCCTTTTGGTGGGCGGATTTCGCGGGTTTAGGGCTGGCCACCCGCCGCGCGGTGGCCAGCCTTAGACCGTGTCAGGACCGCGCGGCTTCAGCGCTCCCAATGTCCGCGGGCATAGTGATAGTGCGGTCCGTTGCTTACCCAGGCATCCGGTACCCAATGATAGCCGCGGCGCTCTCTGATGAAGTGGCCAGCGACCCAGACGTGCTCACGGCCGCGCCAATCCCAGTATCCTGGCGCCCAGACATAACCATGCCTCGGTTCCGGGACCACTTCGACCCGGGGCGCGGGCGGCGCCACGTCGATGTCGATGCTGACGGCAGCCGAGCTCACCGCGGGTGCAATGCTCGCGGTCGCGGCCAGCCACAACGTAACGAGCAATAGTTTGCGCTTAGGCATTTATCAACACTCCTTAGATGGAAGACTTAAATCCGGTTCGTGCCGCGGCCACAGTGCTGCGGCTGCAGCGACGCGGCGAAATGTCGTAGCGTCGAGGTGTTTTGTCAACGCCTCGTCTACGCTTCCGGTTGACCGTTCGCCATCGGCCAGAATCGCAAAGCAGCCCCCAAACGGGTAATCCGCTTCAGTCTGCGTTCAGCAAAACCGCAATAGACTGCTGATCGATGAAGGTCCTCACGATAATCGCGCGACTGGCGATGCGGCTGCTGCTGTTGCCCCTGCTGGCACTGATCCTGCCACTGATGTTCGCGTGGGCCTGGATGAAGGAGGCGACCAGCGAGCGCTCGCCGCGATCGCGCTCGCCGTTGATCATCTGGTAAGGCAACCCCGACGAGCGTTGCGGGCCGTGGCCATCGGGCGGCGGATCGTTTAATTGTTTCTGCAGAGCAGTTGTAGCAGGTGGAAAGTCGAATTTTTGTATCCCTATTGTAACAATATCCGCCTATTTCCCTGGATAGCTAAAGGCCGCCGCCTCGCTGCGCAGCCACTCCAGGAACGCCTTGACGGCGGGCAGGGCCTGGGCACGGGTCGGGCACACCAGCCAATAGGCTTCCTCAATGCGCAGCGCCCGGTCACTGGCACGCACCAGCTTACCGCTGGCGATTTCATCAGCCACCAGGCTCCAGCGGGCCAGCACCAGACCTGACCCCTGTTCCGCCATGCGTACCACCGCCAGCGAGGCATCGAACACAGCGCCACGCAGCGTGCCGGCCTCATCGCTGCTGCGTCCATCGAACAGCCAGACGGTCCAGGGCTCACTCACGCTGTGCAGCAGCGGGTAACGCCGCAGGTCGTTGGCATCGCGCAACGGACCGAATTTGCGGTACAGCGACGGCGAACACACCGGCACCAGCCACTCGTCGATCAGTTTCTCGCTGTGCACGTGCGGCCAGCCGCCCTTGCCGAAGCGAACCGCCACGTGAAAATCCTCGCGCACGAAATCGACCAACTTGTCGGAGGTGTGCAAATGCAGGTCGGCATCGGGATATAAAACGCGAAACCGTTCCAGACGCGGCAGCAGCCACTGCTGCAGGAACGAGGCCAGCGTACTCACACGCAATGGGCCGGCGTTACGATCGCGACGCGCGTCATCCACGGCGCGCTCGAGCTGCTCGAGCGCCTGACGTACGCGCGGTAACAGTGCGTCGCCTTCGGCCGTGAGCACCACCTGGCGACCATTGCGCCGAAACAGCGGCCGCCCCAGGTATTCCTCCAGCGAGCGGATCTGCAGGCTGGCGGCACTGGCGGTCACACCCAGTGCATCGGCGGCGCGCGTGAAACTCAGATGGTGTGCGACCGATATAAAGACACGCAGGCTGCCCAACGGCAGCCTGCGTCCAGAGGGGGCTGAGGAACGGCCTGAAGTGGTCCGCGTGCGTACCGGTTTCGCGTGCCTCTGGCTGGCGATACTCGTCCTCCCGCGCTAACGCTGTGCAATCGTCGCAGCGCGCTGCGGCGCTAGCCCCAATTGCTGCTGATGGTAAGCGCTCAGAGCGGGACGATCTACCCGCGCGACCGCCTGCGCAACAGCGTCGCTGAAGCAGTGCTGGTAACCCGGCAGCGGCAGGTGCGAACCGGTCAGCAGACGCGGACCGCAAATCTCCTCCGCGGCGGCCGCGATCCGGCGATACAGCGTGGCCGCATCCGCCTGCCGATCCAGAGTCAGATCCGCGTAGCGCACGCTGATCGATTGCGGCAGTTCCGCCGCCGACGCATCGACTGCGAACAGTGCTGCTTCGGCGCCGCAAATCAGCAGCGCGACGACGGCGCCGATCAAGGTCCTGGTGAGGCTATGCATGGGATTCTCCTGAAGTGCGTGACAGTGTGTGGTGAGTGAAAGTGCTGACAGGAAGGATGCGCTGCCCTGGCAGCGGCGGATGGCAAAGCGCTCAAGCCGCCTTGAGATTTACTCAACGGCCGGCGGCCTTTGAAATCAATGAATTAGATGCATTGGGGACGATGCGCCTATCATCGGCGGCGCATGCACCAGAGCCCACCGATCGCTGCAATCCGGCGCATTGCGCACCTGGATATGGATGCGTTCTACGCATCGGTCGAACTGCTGCGCTACCCCGATCTGCGCGGATTGCCGGTCGTGATCGGTGGCAGCCGCCGTCGGCAGGGCCCGGGCGAGGGCGCGCCGGCCGAGCATGCACGGCTGCGCGACTATGTCGGGCGCGGCGTGGTCACGACGGCGACTTACGCGGCGCGCGAGTTTGGCGTGCACTCGGCGATGGGCCTGATGAACGCGGCGCGCTTGTGTCCGCAGGCGGTGTTATTGCCGGTGGATTTCGATGAGTACCGCAGGTACTCGCGGCTGTTCAAGGCCGTCATCGCGCAAATGGCGCCGCTCGTCGAGGATCGCGGCGTGGACGAGGTCTACATCGACTTTGGCGCCGCCGAGGGCGGACGCGCGCTGGGCGGCAGGGCGCTCGCGCTGCGGATCCAGGCGGCAATCCACGAGCGCACCGGCCTCACCTGCTCGATCGGCGTGGCGCCGAACAAGCTGCTCGCCAAGATGGCGAGCGAGTTTCACAAGCCGAACGGCGTATCCATCGTCTATGAGTCGGATCTGGCCGAGCAGATCTGGCCGCTGCCGTGCCGCAGGATCCATGGCATCGGACCGCGCATGAGCGCACGACTCGAACAGCTTGGCATCCGCAACATCGGTGAGCTGGCGCGCCGTGAGCGTGGCTGGCTGGTACAGCAATTCGGCCGCAGCCACGGCGGCTGGATGTACGAGGCTGCCTGGGGCCTGGACGAGCGCCCGGTGGTACAGGAGAGCGAGCCGGTGTCGATGAGCCGCGAAACCACGTTCGAGCGCGATCTGCACGCGGTGCGCGACCGGGCGCAATTGCGAGCGCTGTTTACCGCGCTGTGCGAGCACCTGGCCGGCGACCTTCAGCGCCACGGCTACGTCGGCAAGACCATCGGCGTAAAGCTGCGCTACGACAATTTCCAGCGCGCGACGCGCGATCAGACTATCGATGGCTATACCAACGACGCGGCGCTGATCCGGCGCACGGCCGGCCTGTGCCTGAAGCGCGCGCCGCTCGAGCGCCGCCTGCGCCTGCTCGGCGTCAAGGTGACCGGACTGGTACGCAGCGACTCGGTAGCGCTCGCGGCCGCGCAGCCGGCGGCGCCGGCCGAGTTATCGCTGTTCTAGCGGGCCGGGGCAAAGACCGGCTCGATGCGCACCTGCGAGCTCACCGAGTTGGCGATGTAGCACTCGGCGTGTGCGGCGTGGTGCATGTCCTCAATCTGCGCCGCGGTGGGCAACAGCTCGCCGGAGAACTGCACGTCAGGGTGCAGCGTCACGACGCTGACGTACCACTTGCCGCCGGCATTTTTTTCCAGGACCGCCGTGGCCCGGTCATGGTAGCGGTCGATTCGAAACTTGCGTTTGCCGGCGATCGCCAGAAACCACAGCATGTGACAACTCGATAGAGCGGCAATGAAGGCTTCTTCCGGGTCCACGGCAGCGGCATCCGACATTGGCACCGGCACCGAATTCGGCGAGGACGACCCCGCTACCTCCAGGCCGCCATCGAAGCGCCAGCGGTGCCGGCGCGAGTACCGATTGTCAGTGAAAACCGCATCGCCTCGCTCCCAGGTCACCTCGGCTGAATACTGAGCCATCGCTCACCTCCCGGATATGCTTGACCGACCGTCAGTGCGGCGCCGCGAATTCCTGTACCCAATAGATGTGCGGCGTACCGCTGGCAGTGGCAGCATACGCGATGCCGCTGTCACTGAAGCGTGGATCCATGATGTTCTCGCAATGTGCCGGGCTCGCCAGCCAGCCATCGGCCGCTTCCGCGGCGCTGTCCGGACCCGAGGCGATGTTCTCGCCGACGATCTGGAAGCGGTAGCCGGTCGCGGTCACGCGTTGCGCCGGCGTGCTGCCGTCGTAGCCGGCGTGCGCAAAGTAATCATGGCTGATCATGTCCTGCACATGCGCCTCGGCCGCGCGTCGCAGCAGCGCGTTCGACTGCAGCGGGGGCGCCGCCGCGAAGAATTTATCACCGCAATGCCGCGGGCGGGCTCGAGCCGCGTTGATCCGCAGCAGCAGCTCGCCGGCGATTTCATTGGCATCAGTACCTGCCGGCGGCGTAAATGGCGCGGCGATGATGATCCAGGTGTCGTGGCCGCGCTGGGCACTGCCCAGATCGACAAAGCTGCGGTCGGTGAGTGCGGCGCACAGCTTGATTCTCATGGCCTGCTGCATCGCGCCGGCATCGCCGCTGACATGCAGCGCAGCAGACTGCTCGGCGCGATAGCCGGACAGCTCGACCGCGGATTTCAGGTTCGACGCGCGCGACCAGTGGAGCGCGGCGGCATTCAGGGCGACGCTGGCGCGCAGCGCGACCCGTATACCCGGGTGGCCGGCGCAGCCCTGGGTGCGCAGGCTGCGCGCAGCGCTCAGCGCCGTGCCGGCATCCGGCGTGGCGCCGATGGCTGTGACCGCCGCGCCAACCGCGATGAGCAGGCCGCCCCTGAGACAATCAGCTGCGCTATGCATGTGGCGCGTGGTGCGACCACCGCAGCGGACCTGGGCTCAAGGGGCAATCAGCTCTTCGCGTTCTGCGTCCGCTCGCGCCGGGTCGTGTTCCTCGGTGTTGAAGGACACGAGGATCATCGGCCGGGCGCCGGTGTTCTTGAACGCATGTGCAGTTCCCGGAGGAAATTCGAAGCGCCAAGCTTCGCCTGCCGGCACGTGCCGTTCCTCGGTGGTGTCGCCGACCCGATAACGCACCATTGCCGGTCCGAGGATCGCGGTGACTTCCGTGCCGCGCACATGGCGATGATTGCCGCGGACCGCTCCGGGCTCCGAGACCACCGTATGCACGTTGCGCCAACCGGCCAGCAGTCGGGGATCGAGCGGTTCGAAAACCGTGCCGCGCCCGTCGGCATGGACCTGAAGCTTGCGGATCGCTACGCCGGGGCGTGCCATGGGCTTGCGTTTGCCATCAGCGCCGGTAGCGGGCCGTCAGACTGGCCTTCGCCAGCGCATTGGAGTGGATCATGAAACCCACCATGGCTGCGCTGGCTTCATCCGGCACCGAGATCTTCTCCATCTTCAGTGCGTAAACGGTGAAGATATAGCGATGCGGCTTGTCGCCGGCGGGCGGGCAGGCGCCGCCAAAACCGGAGGTTCCGAAATCGGTGTGGCCCTGCGCGGCGCCGGTGGGCAGCTTGCCGCCGGCATTGCCGGCGCCGGCGGGCAATTCGGTGACATCGGCCGGAATGTTATAGACCACCCAATGCCACCAGCCCGAGCCGGTGGGCGCATCCGGATCGTAGACCGTGATGGCGAAGCTGCGGGTGCCGCTCGGCGCGCCCTTCCAGCTGAGTGCGGGCGAGATGTTCTTGCCACTGCAGCCAAAGCCGCTGTAGACCTGATCGTTCGAGAGCATGCTGTCCGGGGCAATGCTCGGACTGTGCAGCCTGAAGCTGCCGCCGGCCGCGACGGCACCGACGGCAAAGCTCAGAGCCAGCGCTGCGACAGCATGCCGCAGCGATAACACAGATGAATGCGTGTCAGCCATCAGGATCTCCAGTCAATAACCTTACATCGGCGCCGCCGGAGTGCGATGCTATCACTTCGCGCAGTCTGCGGAAGTGACGGCGAGGAGACCACGATGCTGATGCTGGTTGCGGGGCTGATCCTGTTCTTCGTGCCGCACTCGGTCGCGGTCGTTGCCCCGGGCTGGCGCCATCGCGTCCTGATGCATCTGCGCGCCGGCTCATGGAAGGGCCTGTACTCGCTGATCAGCGCGGCGGGTCTGGCGCTGATGGTGTTCGGGTTTGCGCGGGCGCGAGGCACGCCGGTGGTGCTGTACGTGTCGCCGGCATGGCTGCACTACGTGACCTGGCTGATGATGCTGCCGGTATTTCCGCTGCTGATTGCCGCGTACTTACCCGGCCGCATCAGAACCGCGGCCGGGCATCCGATGCTGGCCGCGGTAAAGATATGGGCGACGGCGCACCTGCTGGTCAACGGCACGCTCGCCGACCTGCTGCTGTTCGGCAGCTTTCTGATCTGGGCCATCGTCGTTCGCATATCGCTCAAGCGGCGCGTCCCGGCGCCGGTTCCCAGCGCGCCGCCGTCACGCTACAACGACCTGATCGCGCTACTGCTGGGCCTGGCGCTGTATGCGCTGTTCATCTACCGGCTGCACGCGCTGATCATCGGTGTGCCGCTGCGATAGATCCGGCGAGGCGGGCTGCTCAATAGGCGTAGAACGGGCCGATCGTGCTGCCGGCGGTCTTGCCCTCGATCGCCGTGTAGACGTTCCTGCCGTAGAAGAACGGCAGGCCCCAGTCGAAATAACTGCCCAGTGTCGTGTTGGTGGCGGCGGGACCGCCAAGCTCCGGGGTGGCGTAGAAGTTACCGTTGATACCGTTCAGGCTGGTGATATCAAACGACACCGTGCTGGTGGCCCCGTTCTGGCCCTGATTCACGGCGCTCAGCGGCAGCGTCGAGCCGGGGCAATAGAACTCGTTGGCAAACGGATTGGACTGGGTACTGGTGCACACGGTGATGGTCTTGTCCGGGAAGAACAAACCATTGGATCCCGAATCGATGAAGGAGCTGTTCAGCGTCTGGCCTTTGTAGGTCGTGATGAAATTGCCGCCGCTGTCGGCCGTGAGTACGAAGGCGCTGCCCAGGCCGTTGTTGCTCTGCGTCGCTATCCCGAACACCAGCGTGCCACTGGCCCCGGTCTGTCCGGCCGCGGGTAGCGCCGGCAATTCGAGGATGACGCCGTTGTTGTCGGTCGCGAACAGTGCCACCGGATTTCTGACCTGAGCGCTCAGAGCCACCGGCGTGAAGGCGCAGCTGTTGGTGCCGGTGTTGCAGCTGTAGTAGAGGTCGCTCATCGGCGTGTTGCAGCCGCTGGTGAAGCTGGCGCAGTTGGCACAGGAGGTGCCGCAATCCTGGTCGTAGATGCCTACGCCCAGCACCCCGTTGGCGGCAAAGGCGTCGACCGAATTCAGCGACGTGGGACTCTGACTGAGAACGGTGGTGCAACTGGTCGGTGCTGTAGCGGCATAGGAGGCGTTGTCATCGATGATATTGACGGACATGCCGCTCGCAACTTCACCGCCCAGGCTGACATCGGCCGTCGCGACCGGACCCCAGGTGTAGCCGTCGGCAAACGGCAGGCATTCGGCGATGCTGTTGCTGGCATTGCCCGGATCGGCGCTGGCGGTCAGTGTCAGGCCGGCGGCTGATAGCGCTGACGCCATGAGGCGCAGGCCGACGGAGCCGGTATCGACCAGCACGTCATCGATGATGGTGCAGGCGCTGGTACCCGGTTGGCACACCTTCACACTGGCGTACGGAATATTGAACGTGCCTCCCTTCGCCGCCGCAGGCCCTGGCCCGACCGTGACCGGGACGACGTTCGAGAGCATCGCACCGCTGGAACTGCTGCTGGAGCTGCTGGCATTACCGCCGCCGCCGCCGCCGCAGCCGGCAAGAATGCACAGGCCAAGCCATAGGGTGCAACGCAAACGCTGGCTCATGCATCAGTCTCGCTATTGAAGATCGGCAACAGAAACGCCGGCGGGTAACAGACTGGGGATATAAGCAACGCCACGAAAAGCGCGCAGGCGCGCCGTCGACTGCACCACCAGATCGGCAGCCGCGATAGTGAGCTGCCGATGCATGCCGGGCCGCACCTGCGCGGCGGCCGCGGCCTGGTAGCGCTGGTAGTAATCCCCGAACAGCTGGTGCAGGTCGGGAGGCAGCGGTCCTTGCCATGTGACCGCGAATACCGTGCCCTGACGCGTCGCGTACTCGTGCACCAGTGTGCCGGACGCGGCGCGGATTTCATGCAGGTTGTATTGCTGCATCGGAATGCTGCGCAGGTCGGCGCCCAGCTGCTGGCGATCCGCATCGACCGAGTCGCTATCCCCGCCCAGGTGAGCGGCGGCCGGCAGCGGAACCCATAACGCGCCGAACAGGCTGATGACGGCAGGGAGGGCGAGCGCGGTGCGTAAAGTATTGGGTTTCACGTAAGGTTTCGACGATCCCTTCGGTTCGTAAGGCGCACAGCTTGACAGAATCCGCCGGATAATCCTGAGACGGAACTCACTGTGCCAAAGTTCCCGCGGCTGGCGACGCCCCGGGGCCTCGAGTCAGGGCGTCATAATGCCTTGGCGCGCCGCCAATAGCATGGATTTCAGTGGTTTATCCTGATCACCGACTTGCCGCGGGTGTGGCCGGCCTGGCTGTACTGCCAGGCCTCAAGCACCTGGGTCAGCTCGAAGGTACGGTCGACATTGACCCGGAAAATGCCCGCCTGCGACCACTCGGCAATCTGTTTGAGCGCCAGGCGGATGGGCGTGCCGCGGAGGGTGCGGCCGGAGCAGATCACCTCGCGGGCCGCACATTGCGCGGGCAGCGGCAGGCCGACGGTTGACACCAGATGGCCGCCGCGCCTGACTACCGCAAGCGCGCGATAGGCATTGTCCATATCCACGGTATCGAGCGCGATATCGACCTTGCGCAGCTGATCCTCGAAGTGTTGCGCGCTGTAGTCGATCACCGTACTCGCGCCCAGCGCCTTGAGGTACTCCGCGTTACGCGCCGATGCGGTCGCAATCACATGCGCGCCGCTGTTGGTCGCGATCTGCACCGCCGCCGAACCGACGCCGCCAGCGCCCCCGAGCACCAGCACCGTCTGACCCGAGCGCAGCTTGGCCTGATCGATCAGCAGGTTCCAGGCCGCCAGACCGGCATGCGCTACGCCTGCGGCCTCGGCAAACGACAGCCGCTCGGGTTTGAGCGTGATGGTGTCCGCGGGCACCGCGACGTACTGCGCATAAGTGCCGCGAGCCTGCGACCAGACGATCACCGCATCGCCGATCCTGTAGCCGGTCACGCCGCGTCCCACAGCCGCGATCACCCCGGCGGCGTCCACACCGGGGATCACCGATACGCTGGCAGCGGCCGCGCCGGCCCCGGCGCCGCCGGATAAAACCCCTGGCATCGCCGACTCGTCCGACGAGCCCCCGGCCGCCTTCCAGTCGCCGGGATTGACCCCGGCGTAGCGAATGTTCACCAGCACCTGACCGCGGCCGGCGACCGGTCGGGCGACGTCGCGGATCTGGATTTTGCCGGCGCTGACCAGCGCGGCCCGCATGGTGTTGGCGCCGGCGTCGGCACCGACCACGCTGCCGCCGGCGCCGACCGGCGTTGCGGCCAGCAGCACGATGACGCTCAGCGGATGGATACGCATGGGCGCCAAAATATCATTTAAGATGGCGCTGCTACCGCCCGGCTGAGCGCGCCCTTGCCCGATGCCACGGGCACGGATCGGCAATATCACCCCAGGAATACGATGGAGCGAATCATGCACTCCAGGCACATCGTTGTTGCGGCCTGCGTGCTGGGCTGGATGGGCGCTTCAGCCCGCGCGCTCGGCGCCCAGGAGGTGTCCGCGCTGCAGGTGCGGGACGCCTGGGTTCGCTGGCTGCCTGGAAATCTTCCGGCCGGCGGCTATATCACGCTGGTCAACACCGGCGATCAGCCGACCAGCCTGATCGCGGCGTCGTGTCCGGATTACGCACAGGTGTCGTTGCACCGCAGCCGCACCGTTGCCGGCACCAGCCAGATGATAGCGGTGCATAAGGTGACCGTCGCGCCGCATTCCAGCCTTGTATTTGCGGCGCAGGGCTATCACCTGATGCTGGCGCATCCCAACAGGATACTGAAGCCAGGCGACCGCGTGGCGGTGACGCTGAGTTTCGCCGAGGGTGCTGCGCTCACCGTGCCGTTCGAACTGCGCCCGCCGGATGCGGGTGCCGATATGCACTGACCACGCACGTGCACATCAGGCAATCCATTCTGGACATGGCCGCCGTCGCTATCTGCGCGCTGGCCTGGGGCACGACCTGGTTCACGATCACGTTGCAACTGGGTGTCGTGGAGCCGGTGGTGTCGCTGGTCTATCGCTTCACGCTGGCATCACTGGTGCTGGGGCTATGGGCGCTGATGCGGCGCGAACCGGTCGGGCTGACCTGGCCGCAGCACGCGGCGGTGGCGGGCGTGGGGTTATTCATGTTTGCGGCCGACTATGCGCTTACCTACGCCGCTGAGCTGCGAATCGTCTCGGGACTGGTGGCACTGATCTTCGCGACGCTGGCGTTTGTGAATCTGGTCATATTCCGTGCACTGCTCGGTAAACGCGCGCCGCAGCACGCCTGGGTGGCGGCTGCGGTGGGTGTGGCAGGCGTCGCGCTGCTGTCGTGGAGCGAGATCGTGCAATCCAGGGTCGACAACGGCACCGTGTTCGGCGTCGCGCTGGCCTTCGGTGCCGTGCTGCTGTCAGGAATCGGGAATGTATTTGCGTATCGCGGCGAGGCGGCTGGGGCGCCGCTGGCAGCATCGACCGCGTGGGCGATGGCCTATGGCGCACTGGCGCTGGCGCTGTACGCGTCTCTGACCGGCAAGCACTGGGGTTTCGACCCGAGCGCGCGCTACGTGCTATCCCTGTGCTATCTGGCGCTGGTCGGCTCGGTGCTGGCTTTCACGCTCTACTTCGGCCTGGCGCGACGGCGCGGCTATACCATGGCCTCGTACATCCTGGCGCTCACGCCACTGCTTGCGATGCTGATGTCGAGCCTGTTCGAGCACAAGCGCTGGCCGCCGGTGACGCTGGCTGGCGTCGCGCTGGTGCTGTGGGGCCAGTGGCAGCTGCTGCGCGCGCGGGCGGTGCCGGCGATGCCGATCGTGCCGATCGCGCCGGCGCCGCTGGAGTAGGGGTTCGGCGGCCACATGGACCGGCTAGCCGCTATCAGCGGCCGCGCGGGCCGGAAATATGCCGCGCGCAATACGCACGTGAATGCCTTTGCGCCCATCGACCACCTGCGTGACACCGAAGTCAGCGGCAACGCTCATCAGTGAATAGGCGTCATTTCTCGACAGTCGCTGCCGCCCGGTCAGCAGTTGCAGCATATCGAGCGCCGCATAACGCATGGCCTGGTCCAGATCCTGATCGAAGCCGTGTACGATCCAGCATTCCGGAGTCTCGAGCAACGGCGACGGAAAGCTGAAGTCCTTGCGTACGATGATCTGAAACAGCACGTTCAGTGAGGCCTCGATCGCGGTGCCGGACAGCTCGCCATCGCCTTGCGAGATATGCGGATCGCCGACTGAAAACAGGCCGCCATCGACTGCGACCGGGTAGTACATCGTGCTGCCGGCGCCGATGCGCCAGTTGTCGATATTGCCGCCGTGTTTTCCCGGCGGGACGGTGCTGACGCGTCCGGGCACGTCGGGAGCAACGCCGGCGGTGCCCAGGTGCGGGCGCACCGGTACGCGCACGCCCGCGAGCGCCGGCTGCCGATCGCATTGAGCGCAGTGGGTGATCGCTCCGGGTACATCGTACTTGCCGGGAAAGTCGTAGGCGTAAACGGCCGCGGCCTGATTGCTACGTGGATCGATACCATAGATCGTGATGCGTTCCCGGGCGTCGAATTCCTGGAACAGGTAGCCCCAGCTGGCGGCCAGATTGGAGCCGTAATTCACCCGCGGCGTCATCTGCAGGTAGCGCACTTCCAGCATGTCGCCGGGCCTGGCGCCTTCGACGAATATCGGACCGGTCATGATGTGTTTGCCAGGGCGCCGGTCGGCGACCGGGATCTCGCGAAACAGGCGCTGGATCGGCTCATCCATCATCAGTTCCGGCGCATCGCCGGCATGATGCGTGATGGCCTCGGCGCGCACCAGGTCGCCGCTGCGCACCCGCAGCGCAGGGGCAAGTGCGGGATCGAAATAGCCCCAATGCACGCTATTGGGGGTAGCCGGCAACTGATGCAAGGCCGTGGGAATCATTTCGTCTCGCGCCATCATCGTTCCCTTTAAAGTAGAGCTATCCGATGAGCAATGTTGATATGCGGTACCAATGGTCGACGCTGGGCGCGGTGAGCCTGGTGTTCATCTTCCTCAATGCCGCTACTTTCGCGTCCCTTGGCGTGGTGCTGTTCAGCATGATCGAGGACCTGCACTGGTCGCAAACCGCGGCCGGATTCAGCTTCTCACTGCTCGGCATCGCCTGTGGCGTGGCAAGTCCGCTGCCGGCGATACTGATGAAGCGTATCAGCTGCCGGGTAATCATAGTGCTCGGAGGCGCGTGCCTCACGGCGGGATTCTGGCTTGCTGGTGCATCGAGCGGCCTGGCACTGTTCTACCTGGCCATGATTCTAGTCGGTCTGGGCTACGCCCTGGCCGGCAACGTGCCGGGGATCTTCCTGATCGCCTCGTGGTTTCCGGCGACCTCATCGCGGATGATCGGCCTGTACCTGATGATCGGCGCGTCCGGAAACGTCGCCGGGCCGCCGCTGGTCAGGGCGCTGGTCGCCGCCACGCACAGCTGGCGCATTCACTGGTTCCTGATGAGCAGCGTCGCCGCGCTGATTGCGCTGATCTGCCTGCTGCTGATCAGGGATTCGCCATTGGCAAAGTCGCCCGAGGGCAAGCCCGCGGCCGGGAGTGTCGCGGACCATGAGGCGCGGTGGAGCGAGCGCGAAGCGATGCTGACACCGCAGTTCATGCTGCTGGCGGCATCGATGACGCTGACTGTCGCTGGCGTCACCACCACGTCGAGCGTTGCGGTTGGCCACCTGGTGCGAGAAGGCGCGACGCCGGCGTTCGCCGCCTGGATCCTGAGCCTGGTGGCGCTGGTGGCGACCATCGCCAAGGGTGTCGCCGGCCGCCTGTGCGAGAAGTACCGGCCCAGCCGGGTGTTTGCGGCGGGGCTGGCGCTGCAGTGCGCCGGCGATATCGCCTTGAGCTATGGTGGCTCGCCGTTCGGCGCCTTTGCGTTCGCCGCTGCCTTCGGAGTCGGATGGGGGTGCAGCTACCTGGCCGGCTGCGTGCTGCCACTGCAGTACTTCGGCCGCGAAGTCGGATCGCGCGTGCTGTCGGTGATCTGGCTGGTGAGCACCGTGGCTGCTGCCGGGCCGCTGCTGGCGGGCGTGATTGCCGATCGCTTCGGCACCTTCAGCCCGATCTTTGCCGTGCTGGCAGCCGTGTTGATCGTGCTGGCGCTCGCGGTGGTCAACATGCGGGTGCCGTCGCAGCGGCGAGCGCTTCAGAATTGATAGGCGACGGTGGCTATGAGCTGTCGCGGCGGAATGTATTCGTTGCTGGTCTGGCCGGTTCCAAACGGGTCGGTGTAGCGCGAATTGATGCCCGCGACGTCGAACAGGTTACTGGCCACCAGCGAACAGGATAAGTGCCTGCCGGGCGCAGCGAGCTGCAAGTATAGATTCCACTGGCTGTAGCCGCCGACGCGGTCGAGCAGGCCGTCGTTGAAGATCCGATACTCGAACGGGCCGCGGTAGATATATTCGATCCGCGACAGCAGCTGCCAGGCGCCCAGTTCCGCGGTATAGCCGGCGTTGGATCCACCCTGCAGGTGCGGCAGTTTCGGCACTTCGTTGCCGTTGGTGTTCGGTGCACCGGCGACGATCTCGGCCCAGCAGGCCGGACTGAAGAAGGCGCCACCAAAGGCACAGTCGGGGCTCGCCGCGGTCAGTCGTGCGGCTGCCTTGGCATCCAGTGTCTTGAAATTGCCGACCAGTGTTCCGTGCGCCAACGACAGGTTGCCGTTGATACGCAGGTGCTTGTCCAGGGTCAGGTACGAGCTCTCGAGTTCGAAGCCGACGATACGAGCCGCCGGAATGTTGTCGATTCCGTACTTGAACGGCACCGGGTCGTTGGCGATGTATTGCATGTTGCGGTAGTCGTAGTAGTAGGCAGCAGCATTGAGCAGCAGTGTGTCGCCCGGCAGGCGGTTCTTCGAACCAAGTTCGTACGCATTGATGCTTTCCGGCCGGAACAGGTGCGGCACCAGCACCGCCCCGGGATTGTCATTGACGCCACCGGGCTTGTAACCACGCGTGAAGCTCGCGTATTCCATGCTGCCGGCCGCCAGATCATATTGAACTTCGGCCTTGCCGGTGCCGACCCCCTTTGAATAGGTATCGTCGGTGGTGACTCCGAACGAGGTGCTCGGCCCACTGTAGCGATCATGGTTGTAGCGAGCGCCGAGGGTCAGTCGCCAGTGTGCATCCGGATGGTCCGTGGCCTGCGCATAGGCAGAGTACGAATGGCGATCGATATGGGCATCATTGTCGTACAGCAGGAACGGCGCTGGGTTGCCGCCGACATCGCTGCGCTCGTCGACGAATTGATGATTGATCTGCGCCAGATACAGCCCGCCCAGCGTCCAGTCGATGGCGGCGCCTGGCTGCGAGGCGATGCTGAGTTCCTGCGTCAGGTCGTGCATGAAGGTGTTCCAGGCCTGCACGTGGTCGAAATAGCCGATCAGCGCTACATCCAGTCGCGTACCGTCCTCCTGGATGTGGTTGTTCAGCACCTGCCAGCTGCTGGTCGACTTGAGCTGCATCCGCGGCAGATCCCATTTCAGGTTGAGGTAATACAGCTGGGTATCCAGCCGGAACAGGCTCGGGTAATCCTGCGACACCACATAGGGATCAGGATTGGGATCGAGGATGTTCTTCTGCTCCTCGCCATCGTGATGGGCGTGGTAGAGCTGCGCCGTCAGCGTTGCCGCGAAATCCTGCGACGGCCGCCATAGCATCGCCAGCTTGCCGGAGCGCTCATCGGCATCGCCGAGCCTGAATCCCGGAAGATCGGTATCGGGCGCGAAGCCCTCGTGGCTAAAGATTTGAGCCGAGCCGCGAATGGCGAAGGTTTCACCGATCGGTACATTCAGGATTCCCCTAGAGCGATACAGGTCGTAGCTACCGCCGCTGACGTCGATGTAGGCGTCGTAGCGGTCCAGTTGCGGCTGCTTGCCGATAAGGTTGATCGATCCGCCGGTCGATGCCTGTCCAAACACCGTCGCCTGCGGGCCGCGCGAGATCTCGATCTGGTCGACATCGAATAGCGTCTGGTCGAGAGAAATCGAATTGGCGATATACACCCCGTCCACATGCAACGACACTCCCGGCTGCGTCGTGAAGGCGTTTTCCGGCGTTTCGGAGCCGATGCCCCGAATCGACACCATGCGTTCGAAGCCGCTGCTGGTGGCAATCGTCAGGCCGGGCACCAGACCGTTCAGGTCGGCCAGTTGCGTGACATTGGACTGATCGAGTGCGCTGGCGCCGATGGCGGTGATCGCCACTGGCGCCTGCTGCAGGTCCATCTCGCGCCGTTCCGCGCGCACCGTGATCTGCTCGAGCACCTGGCCGCCAATCGACGCGCCGGCGGAGTCGGGCAACACAGTCTGTGCGCCGGCGCTTCCCATCAGCGACAGGCACGCGATCAGAGCTTTTCCGAACGAGGCTCGTGCCGGACCATGCGATGGTTCATCGGTGAACATGACTGATTCTCGCGGAGCGGGGGCATGGCTCAACGCGTGCTACCCGAGTAAGTGCTGCCTTATGCCCGCCAGGTTGCAGCCACGCTCGCCGGCGGCTGCCGGTCACCATTGCCGTGAGCCTTGTGGTGAATATAACGGGCGGGTAATGTGCGGCCAGCCCTGTCGGCCGTCAATCGAGGTGCGCCAAATGGTCATGACGCAGTCGCGCATGCTCGCGCTGGGAACGGCCGCGCCGGATTTTTCGCTGCCTGACCCGGCCGGAAAGATCCACCATCTCAGGGATTTTGCCGGCTCGAAGGCGCTGCTGGTGGCGTTTATCTGCAATCACTGTCCGTACGTCAAGCATATCGTCGGCGGCCTGGCGCGCTTTGCGCACGACTACCAGCCGCGCGGGGTCGCCATGGTGGCAATCAATTCCAATGATGCAAGCCGTTACACCGACGACAGCCCGCCGAACATGGTGAAGTTCGCGGCGCAGAATGGATTCGAATTTCCCTATCTCTACGATGAGTCGCAGGCGGTGGCCAAAGCCTATCAGGCAGTGTGCACGCCCGACCTGTTTCTGTTCGACCCGGCGCGACAGTTGGTGTATCGCGGCCAGTTTGACGCCAGTCGGCCGGGCAACGGGCAGCCGGTGAGCGGGGCGGATCTGCGCGCCGCGGCCGATGCGCTGCTCGCGGGCCAGACGGTCAAGCAGCAGATTGCCAGCGTCGGCTGCAACATCAAGTGGAAATCCGGTCAGCAACCCGATTGGGCCTGAGCTGGCGGGTAAATTACGACGTGCCGCCCGGGGAGGGGCTTGGACTGGCAGGCGCGTCGGGCGAGCCGGGTGCTAACGCCGTGCTGGTCGCCGAATACTCCGCCGGCCAGCACGCGTACACCAGATCGATGTTCTCTTTGCGAACCAGCGCGAGAATGCGCTCCGCATCGGCGTCGCTGACGATGAACTCGGTGACCACTGGCAACTCGCCGGCCAATTCGAAGTAGTGCTGTTCGTGCATGACGCCATGGCGACCATAGCCGGCGACGGCGCGAAACGCCGAGCCGCCATGGATGCCGAGCTTGCGGGCATGCTCGAGCAGCCACTCGTACAGCAGCATGCCGCGAAAACGCCGGCTCTCGTGCATGTACAGCCGAAGCACCGTTGCCTTCATGCGATTTCCCTGAGACCGAACAGCAGCCGCACACAATAGACGCCGGCTATCGTCAGCAGCACCGAGCCGAGCAGGTGTGCGCCGATGATGGCGGCGGACCACAGATAGTCCCGGCGCAGCAGCAGCACCGAGGTTTCGGCCGAGAACGTGGAAAAGGTGGTCAGTCCGCCAAGAAAGCCGGTGGTCGCCGCTAGCCGTAGCTCGGGCGGTATGACCGCCGTGCGGGAAAAATATTCCATGCACAGCCCCATGATGAAGCCGCCGATCAGATTGGAGGCCAGGGTGCCGAACGGTATGGTGGGGAACACCGGATTGAGCCACGCGCCCAGGCGCCAGCGCAGCAAAGCGCCGAGTGCGGCGCCGATGCCCACTGCCAGTGCCTGCCAGATCATGTGCCGATGCTCAAGTATTTCGATGGCGCTTGGCAAGCGATCAATGTGACGGCACTCCGCGATCGGCCCGATCGAGCTGTGCGGCGTCCCAGCCGCCGCCAAGCTGGGAGATCAGGTCGACGCTCGACACGCGTTGTTGACTCTGGATGCCCAGCAGATTGATCTCGTCTACCAGGCGGGTGCTCTGCACCGTGATGACGCTTGAATAGGCGACGATGCCGGACTTGTACTGATTGACCGTCAGCTGTTCGGAAAGGCGTGCGTCCTTGACCGCGGATTGCTGCAGTTGTCCCTGCTGCTCCAGCACGCGCAAGGTCACCAGATCGTCCTCGACCGATTGGAACGCCGATAGCACCGTCTGGCGGTAGGTTGCGACCGCCTGATCGTAGTTGGCGCGGGCCTCGCGATTCTGTGACAACGTAGCGCCGCCATTGAATACGTTCTCGGCCAGCGCCGGCCCGAACGACCACAGGGAATTACTGGCCTTGAGCAGCCCGGGCAGTACGCTGGAGGTAAAGCCATACGACCCGGTGAGGTTCAGGGTCGGAAACCAGGCGGCCTCGGCGACCCCCACCAGTGCGTTGGCGCTCGCCATGCTGCGCTCGGCCGCAGCAATATCGGGCCGACGCTCCAGCAGCGCGGACGGCACACCAGCCGGCACCACCGGTACGGTGGTGCTGAAGCTGCCCTGGTCGATTGCCAGTTCCGATGGTGGCTTGCCGATCAGGACCGCAATGGCGTGTTCAAACTTGGCGCGCGTGAGCTGCACGTTGACCGCGGACGCCTGGGTGCTCTCGAGCTGCGTCTGGGCCGCATACACGTCCGCCAGCGTCGTGGTGCCGGCCTTGACCTGGTTCTGCGTGATCGTCAGCGCGGCCTGGAAGTTGTCGATCTCCGTCTGGTAGAGACGCATCTGCTCGTCGGCCGCGCGCAGCTGGAAATAATCCTGCGCCAGCAGCGCCTGCGCCGACAGTCGGGCAGCGGCAACGTCGGCCGCGCTCGCCTGCGCCTTGGCGACATCCGACTCGACCAGGCGCCGGATGCGACCCCAGACGTCGATCGACCAGCTCGCCTGTGCTCCGGCGCTGTAGATGGTGCGATGGCCATTGCTGCCGACGCCGGTCGTCACGGCCGTGCCCGATGAGGTCGTGATGGCCTGGTTGACGCCGCTGGCACTGCCGCTGCGGGTGACACCGCCGTTGACCGAGACCGACGGGAACAGCGTGCCGCGGTCGACACCGATCGCCGCCACGGCGGACCGATAGGCAGCCTCGTCAGCCTTGAGCGTCTGGTTGGATACCTCGACCTGCAGCTCCAGGCTATCGAGCAGCGGATCGTCATAGATCGACCACCAGGGTTTATCGCTCTGTATCTCCCCCGGCGTCGCCGGCTTCCATCCCTGATCCTCCTTGTAGGCGGTTGCGATCGCAGCGCTGGGGCGATGATAGTCAGGCCCAACCGCACAAGCTGCCAGGGCCAGCGCCACGGTGACGGCGGTGGCCACGGTGAGCGGCCAGCGCTGCAACGCAATCAAGCATGGTTTGTACGCTGTCATGAGGGCGATTCCGAGGCTGGCTCGCCGAATCCGGCAGCGCCGCGACGACGCGACAGGCTGCGCAGCCACAGACGGAAACGAGCCAGGTAGATATAGACCACCGGCGTGGTATAGAGCGTCAGCACCTGACTGAAGATCAGGCCGCCAACGATCGAGATGCCCAGCGGCTGGCGCAACTCCGCGCCGCTGCCGGTGGTCACCGCCAGCGGGACCGCACCGAGCAGCGCGGCAAACGTGGTCATCATGATCGGACGAAAGCGCAGCAGGCAGGCATCGTAGATCGCGGTGCGTGCATCGACGTTCTCGTGCCGCTCATGCTCGAGCGCCACGTCGATCATCATGATGGCGTTCTTCTTGACGATACCGATCAGCAGGATGACGCCGATCAGCGCAATCAGGCTGAATTCGGTGCCAAACAGCAGCAGCGCGATCACCGCGCCGACTCCCGCGGAGGGCAGCGTCGACAGAATCGTGATCGGGTGCACGTAGCTCTCGTACAGAATTCCAAGCACCACGTAGACCGCCACCACCGCGGCGAGGATAAGCCACGGTTCGTTCGCCAGCGACTGCTGGAACACTTTCGCCGTGCCGGAGAACGAACCATGTACCGAGATCGGTACATGGATAACCTGCATGGTGCGCTGTATCGCGGCGATCCCGGTGCCAAGCGACTCGCCTTCAGGCAGATTAAACGAGAAGGTCGTTGCCACGAATGGTCCCTGGTGGTTGATCGCGAGCGGTGTGGTCTTGGGTCCATAGCTACTAAAGGCCGCCAGCGGCACCGAGGTCTCGACCGTGGTGGCAATCGAAGCGCCGGTCGACGCACCGCCCCGACCGCTGTTGGTGAGCTGGTTGAGCGCCAGATTCTGCGCGGCCGATGCCGGCGCCTGCGACCCACTGGCGCCACTGGTCGCGCTGCTGCTGGTCGCGCTGCTCGACGCAATGCTGGCGATGCTGGGGGTTGCCGCGGCAGCAAAAGCGCTCGCCGCTCCGGCGGTCGACTGCGCCCCGCTGACCGAGCCGCCGGAGGTACTGACCCATACTTCCTTGAGGGTCTCCGGGCTCTGCCAGAAGCTCGGGTCAACCTCCATGACGACGTGATACTGGTTCATGTCGTTATATATGGTGGACACCTGGCGCTGGCCAAAGGCGTCGTACAGTGTGTTATCGATTTCCGACAGGCTGACGCCCAGGCGCGCCGCGGTATCGCGATCGATGTTGAGGGCGACGTCGAGGCCGTTGTCCTGGCGGTCGGAGTTGACGTCCAGCAGCTGCGGCACGGGCTTCAGCGCCTCGGTGATCCTCGGAGTCCACAGATTGAGTTCGGCCAGGTTGTCGCTGAGAATGGTGTACTGGTACTGGGAGTTGCTCTGCCTGCCGCCGGCGCGGATGTCCTGGATCGCCTGCAGGAACAGGCGCACGCCGGTGATGTTGGCGAGCTTGACGCGCAGCCGTGCAATCACGCGGTCGCTGTTGGCCTTGCGTTCCGACAACGGCTTCAAGCCGACGAATATATTGGCGGTGTTGGTGGCTCCGCCCGGCCCGCCGCCGCCGCCGCCGGTAAACCCGACCACGTCCTTGACGGCCGGATCGGCCTGCACGATCGCCATGACGCTGCGCAGCTTCTGCGCCATGGCCTGAAACGAGATGCTCTGGTCGGCGCGCAGATTCCCGGTCAGCGTGCCGGTGTCCTGCTGCGGAAAGAATCCCTTGGGAATGATCGTGTAGAGATAAACGTTCAGCGCCACGGTGATTGCCAGCACGATCATCACGGTGCGCGGGTAACCCAGTGCTACCCGCAGCGTGCGCCCATAGAAGTCGCGCATGGCGTCGAAGCCGCGTTCCAGCGCGAGCATGAAGCGACTCTGATGACCGCTGTCGCGCCGAAGTACGTGGGCGCACATCATGGGCGTGGTCGTCAGCGATACCACCATCGAGATAAGGATGGCGACCGCGAGCGTCAGCGCAAACTCCCGGAAGGTGCGACCGACAATGCCGCCCATCAGCAGAATTGGCAGGAACACCGCGATCAGCGACAGGCTCATCGCCAGCACCGTGAAGCCGACTTCCCTGACTCCTACCAATGCGGCCTGTACGCGCGGCATGCCTTGCTCGACATGGCGCGATATGTTCTCCAGCACCACGATGGCGTCATCGACCACAAAGCCGGTCGCGACCGTGAGCGCCATCAGCGACAGGTTGTCAAGGCTGAAGCCCAGCAGGTACATGGCCCCGAAGGTACCGATCAACGACAGCGGCACGGCGACGCTGGGCACCAGCGCCGCGCGCGCATTACGCAGGGTCGCGAACACGACCAGCACCACCAGCACGATGGCGATCATCAGGGTACGTTCGACGTCGCGCAGCGAGGCACGAATGGTCTCGGTGCGATCGTTGGTCTGAATGATGCGGATGCTGGCCGGGATCGAGGCTTGCAGCTCTGGTAGCAGGGCGCGGATTCGATCGACCACGTCGATAACGTTGGCGCCAGGCTGGCGGTGCAGCACCAGCAGCACCGCGGGCTTGCCATCCGCGAGTCCAAGATTGCGGATATTCTCCACGCCGTCCCTGACCGTGGCGACGTCCTGCAGCCTTATCGCCGAATTGTTGCGGTAGCCGACGATCAGCGTCTGGTATTCCACCGCGCGCTTGGCGGTGTCATTGACATAGATCTGATAACGCTGATCGGCGAAGTCGACGCCGCCCTTGGGGCTGTTGGCGTTGGCGGCCGACAGCGCCGCGCGCACGTCCTCCAGCCCCAGTTGATACTTGAATAGCGCGCGCGGGTTGAGCTCCACGCGCACCGCCGGCAGCGAACTGCCGCCGATCGTGACGTCACCGATACCGGACACCTGCAGCAGCTTCTGCTGCATGATCGTTGACGCGGAGTCGTAGATCTGCCCGGCGGTCAGCGTATCGGAGGTCAACGCCAGGATCATCACCGGCGCGTCGGATGGGTTGAGCTTGCGGTAGGTCGGGTTGCTGCGCAACGAACTTGGCAGGTCGATGCGCGCAGCCTGGATCGCGGCTTCCACGTCGCGGGCCGCGCCGTCGATGTTGCGGCTGAGGTCGAACTGCAGCACGGTATTTGAAGTGCCGACCGCGCTCTGCGAGGTCATCTCGGTCACACCGGCGATGGTGCCAAGGTGCCGCTCCAGCGGCGTGGTGACGCTGGTCGCCACCGTCTGCGGGCTCGCCCCGGGAAGCGAGGCCGATACGACGATGGTCGGCATATCGACGCTGGGCAACGGCGCTACCGGCAGCAGGAAGAAGGCGACGCCGCCGGCGAGCGCCAGGCCGATCGTCAGCAGCGTCGTGGCAACCGGTCGGCGGACGAAGGGTGCGGAGATGTTCATGGCGGCGTCAGCGCAACTGCGGCGCCGGCCCCTGCTCCTGCTTGGGGCTGACCGGTGCCTCGCCGGCGGCCCCGGTCCGACCGCGGCGATGGCGTACTGCGGCCGCCAGGCGATCGAAGAACAGGTAAATCACCGGCGTGGTGAACAGCGTCAGCATTTGGCTCACCAGCAGCCCGCCGACAATCGAGATGCCCAGAGGCGCGCGCAGTTCCGCTCCGGTACCGGCGCCGAGCATCAGCGGCAGGGCGGCAAATAACGCAGCCACCGTGGTCATGAGTATCGGCCGGAAGCGCAGCAGCGCGGCTTCGTGGATGGCTTCACGCGGTGCCTTGCCGCGCTCGCGCTCGGCGGTGAGCGCGAAGTCGATCATCATGATGGCATTTTTCTTTACGATGCCGATCAGCAGGATGATGCCGATGATCGAAATAATATTCAGATCCAGCCCGGCGATCATCAGTGCAAGCAGGGCACCGATGCCCGCGGACGGCAGCGTCGACAGGATCGTCAGCGGGTGGATATAGCTCTCGTACAGTACTCCCAGCACGATGTAGACCGTGACGATCGCGGCCAGGATCAGCAGCACCTCGTTGCGCAACGAGGACTGGAACGCCAGTGCCGCGCCCTCGAAGGTGCTGGTGATACTGACCGGAAGTCCGATGTCCGCCTCGGCGGCGCGGATCGCATTCACCGCATTCTCCAGCGAGGCGCCGGGCGCGGCATCGAACGAGAACATCGCGGCTGGAAACTGCCCCAGGTGATCGATCTCGAGCGGCGCGTCCTGCACCGAAATGCGCGCAATCGAACCCAGCGGTACCTGGCCGCCGTTGGCTGAGGTGGCCGAGGGCACATAGATGTCGTTCAGCGAATCGATCGAGGCCTGCAGCTTCGGATCACCTTCCATGATCACCCGGTATTCGTTCGACTGGGTGTAGATGGTCGAGATGATGCGTTGGCCGAATGCATCGTACAGCACGTTGTCGATGGTGGCCGCGGTGACGCCAAAGCGTGCCGCGGTATCGCGGTCGATGTCGATCTGCACCGTCAGGCCGCTGTCGACAAAGTTGGTCGAGACGTTGGCGAGTTCCGGAACATGGGTGAGGCGGTCGAGCAGCTTTGGCACCCAAGGCCGCAGCGTGGCGCCGCTGGCGGCCTCGAGGATGAACTGATACTGCGCCCGGCCCACGGTCGAATCGATGGTCAGGTCCTGCACCGGCTGCAGATACAACTTGATGCCGCTAATCCCACGTGCCGCGTTGGCTAGCCGCGCCATGGTCTCTACGATGCTGTCGCTGCGCTGGTTCTTGGGCTTCAGGTTGATCAGGTAACGGCCGTTGTTGAGCGTGGTATTGGCGCCGTCGATGCCGACAAAGGACGACAGGCTGTCGACGTCCGCATCGCGCAGGATCACATCCGCCAGCTGTTGCTGCCGGTCGATCATCGCAGCGAATGAAATTGTCGGACTGGCCTCGGTCGTGCCCTGCAGGATGCCGGTATCCTGCAGCGGGAAGAAGCCCTTGGGGATGATGACGTACAGGGCAACCGTGAGCACCACGGTGCCAGTGGCGACCCATAACACCAGCGGCTGGTGGTCCAGTACCCAGATCAGCAACCGGTCGTATTCGGCAATCAGCCGCTGAAAGGCGCGCTCGGCGTGGCGCGCTATGGCGCTCTGAGCGCGCGCCTCGGTCTGCTCGCGGGTCCGCAGCATCTTTGCGCACAGCATCGGCACCAGCGTCAGCGACACCACCGCCGAGATCAGGATCGCTATCGACAGCGTGATTGCGAACTCCCGGAACAGCCGCCCGACCACCTCGCGCATGAACAGCAGCGGAATCAGCACCGCGATCAGCGACACCGTCAGGGAGACGATCGTGAAGCCGATTTCCTCCGAACCCTTGAGCGCCGCTGCCATCGGCTTCTCGCCCTGCTCGATGTAGCGCGAGATGTTCTCGATCATGACGATGGCGTCGTCGACCACGAACCCGGAGCCGATCGTCAGCGCCATCAGCGACAGATTGTTGAGGCTGAAGCCGCAAAGATACATCACCGCGAAAGTGCCAATCAGCGACAGCGGCACCGACAGGCTCGGAATGATCGTCGCCGGCACGTTGCGCAGGAACAGAAAGATCACCAGCACCACCAGTGCCACCGCCAGCGATAGTTCGAACTGCACGTCATTGACCGAAGCGCGAATGGTGTTGGTGCGGTCGGACAGCACCGTGACATCGACATTGGCGGGCATTGACGCGCGGATGTCCGGCAGCTCCTTTAAGATCTGGTTGACCACCGCGATCACGTTGGCGCCCGGCTGACGTTGCACATTGACCAGGATGGCCGGCGTCTTGTTCATCCAGCTGGCGAGCTTGTTGTTCTCCGCGCTCTGCGTCACCGCGGCGACATCCTTCAGCCGCACCGGGGCTTCGTTGCGATAGGCGACGATGATGTTGCTGTATTGCTCGGCGCTCGAGATCTGATCGTTGGCATCGATCGAGTACGAGCGTGCGGTACCGTCGAAACTGCCCTTGGGGGCGTTGGAGTTGGCATTCGAGATCGTGGTGCGCAGGTCGTCGATGTTCAGGTTATAGGCGGCCAGCGCCTGCAGATTGGCCTGGATACGCACCGCCGGACGCTGCGCGCCGTTGATACTGACCAGCCCGACGCCGGAGATCTGCGAGATCTTCTGTGCGATGCGCGTATCGGCCAGGTCCTCGATCTGTGTGATCGGCATCGAGGTCGAGGTCGCGGCGAGCGTCATGATCGGCGCGTCGGCGGGATTGACCTTGGCGTAGATCGGCGGCGCCGGCAGGCTTTGCGGCAGCAGATTGGAGGCGGCATTGATCGCCGCCTGCACTTCCTGCTCGGCAATGTCGATGTTAAGCGCCAGGTCGAACTGCAGCGTGATCACCGAGGCGCCGGCGGAGCTGCGCGAGGACATCTCCTTCAGACCCGGCATCTGTCCGAACTGGCGTTCCAATGGCGCGCTGACGGTCGAGGTCATGACCTCGGGACTGGCCCCCGGCAGGAAGGTCTGCACCTGGATGGTCGGGTAGTCGACCTCCGGCAGCGCCGACAGCGGCAGGAACAGGTAACCAATCGCACCGACGATCAGGATCGCAGCCATCAGCAGCGAGGTGGCGACCGGTCGTTGGATGAATGGGCGTGAAGGATTCATGGTTCAGCGCCCGCAATCAGGGCGGCGGTGTGCCGCCCGCGCTGCCCGCGCCGCTACCGCTGCTGCTGCCTGCGGCATCACCACCGGCGCTGCTGGCGCCTCTGCGATGCAGGTGCTGGCCGGCACCGCTCGATCCGGAGCCCGCGGCTGCGGCGGCTCCCGCACCAGCCGCAGTTCCCGGCACCACCACATGCGCGCCGTCGCGCAGTTGATCGGCGCCGTCCACCACCACGCGTTCGCCGCTCTTAAGACCCTTGCTGATCGAGACCAGGTCACCACTCGAGGGGCCGGTGGTGACCGCGCGCATGCTCACGGTGCCGTCGGCGTTGACGACGTAGACGTAGCTGCCCGAGGAACCCTGCTGCATGGCGGCGCCGGGCACGACCATGACGTTTTGCAGCGTATCGAGCAGCAGTCGCACGTTGACGAACTGGTTGGGAAATAATTCGAATTTGGAATTGTCGAACATCGCCCTGAGTTTCAGGGTGCCGGTGGTGGTATCGATCTGGTTGTCGGCGTTCGACAGCATGCCGCTGGCGATCTTGTTGGTGAGGCTGCGGTCGTAGGCGTCGACCGGCAGCTTCTGGCCGTCGCGCAGACGCTGCAGGATATTGCTGAGGCTGTCCTCGGGCACCGTGAACAGCACCGACATCGGCTGCAGTTGCGTCACCACGGCGATCGCGGTGGCATTGGCCTGCATCAGGTTGCCGACGTCTACCTGCCGCAGGCCGACCAGCCCCGCCACCGGCGACGTGATACGGCAGTAGTCGAGGTTGAGCTGCGCGGCTTCGAGCGTGGCGCGGTCGCTCGCTATCGTGGCTTCCTGTTGCGCCACCGTCGCCAGCTGCGTGGCATAGACCTGGTCGGACACGGAGTTCTGCGCCAGCAGCGTCTTGTATCGATCGAGGTCGACCTTGGCGTTGGCGAGTGAGGCCTGGTCGCGCTTGAGCTGCCCGTCGGCCTGGTCGACAGCCGCCTGATAGGGTCGGGGATCAATCTGCACCAGCAGATCGCCGCGCTTGACCATCTGCCCTTCGGTGAAACTGATCTTGACCAGCGGCCCGTTGATCTGCGGATGTATGGTGACGGTCGCGAGCGGCGTGACTGTGCCGAGCGCATTGATCGTGATGGGTATGTCGCCGCTGCTGACACTGGCCGCGCCGACCGTCAGCGCTGCGTTGATGCCGGCGCGGCCGCCGGGGCCGGCCGGAGTGCCGGCGCGATAGCGCGCACCGATGACGATCAGCACCAGCAGTGCGATACCGCCGATAATCCACCAGAGCATTTTTCGACGCCGGAATCCGGATTCGCCGTAGGCGCCATGGTCGGCATCGCTCGGCGGAAGCTGTGGGGTCATGTGTTGTTCCGTCTCGTCGAGTGAGGCGTGCTGCGCATACGATGACAATCAACCCGCGCGATAGTTAACCGGACTAACCGTAAATCATTGATTAGTTAACAACATTTAATATCGACCGCGAATTATAAGGCGAGCGCGCCAGGAAGCGACGGCGATAGCAGGCGATGCCGGGATGATGAGTCGACGCGGCCGCGCGACCGACGCCGTCAGCCGAGCGGTCCCGACAGGAATTTACCGGTAATAAACACCGCCACGGCCGCAAACAGGCAGTAGTAACCAAACAGGTGCCAACGCCCATGCTCGAGCCAACGCGACAGCCATTTCAGCGACAGCCAGCCGGCGGCAAAACTCAGGACCATGCCAAGCAGGCAGGGCCAAATCGGCCCCAGACTATCGCTCGCGACATCGGCGAGGTGCTGAGCCTTGAGCAGCCGATGCCATTCGCGCACGATGACGGCGGGCGTCAGCACGACCGCCAGCGCAAAACTGAAGTCTTCCAGCAGGTCCTTGCGCAGACCGCGAAACAAGCCGGTGGAAATCGTCGCCCCGGAGCGCGAGAAACCTCTGAATGGCAGACACAAACCCTGCACCGTGCCTATCCAGATCGCATCGGGCAGCACCATGGACTGTTTCTCGTTCGTCCCGGTAGTGCGCAGACCGGACCAGATGATCATGATTCCGACCGTCGCCAGCGCCACGGCGATCAGCATCAGGTTGCCGAACAGCTGCTCGACGGCCGCCCCGGGCGCCCCGCCGAGCAGCACACGTTCGATCAGCAGCGTCAGACCGAGACCGACGACACCGGTGCAGGCCGTGGCTGCCACGACATTGCGGGCGAACGACCAGAACGCGGCAGCGGAGGAAAAGAAGCGGCTGCGCCAGGTGCTCCAGAAGTACACGATGACCGCCAGCATGGTGCCGGTGTGAAGCATGACCAGCAGAAACGTCATGGCTGGCGTGGTCGGATCCAGACCCATGAGCCTTTCGGCGATGATCACGTGCGCCGAACTCGACACCGGCAGCAGCTCGCACACTCCCTGCACGATCGCGAGCACGAATACATCGATCAGATCCGGCATCGCCGATCCTCGCCATGGATATCGCGCGACTATACCGTGCCGGCCTTCGGTTGCTATAGCTGCTTCGACAGCCCGCCAAAAAATCCGCGTCGCGGTCCGAACTGCGGTGCGCCGACGCCAACGCCGGTGCCGTTACGAATCTCGTAGATCTTGTCGAACACGTTGATGACGTCGAAGCGTACCGTCAGGGCTCCGGTGCCGGCGAAGTGAAAGGCGTGACTGGTGCCGAGATTCACCTGCGCGTACGTGGGCAGGTGGGTGCCGTTGGGGATGGAACTGCCGTCCGCAAGCGGTTGATTTGCCCGCAGGCCGCTACCGAACAGCATATCGGCACTGAAGCGCGTGCCGTCCCACAGATAGGAGGCGCCGGCCGAGGCGTTGACCCGCTGCTCATGATCGAGATGAATGTAGTTGTTGGCGACGTACACCAGATCATCCGGCGAGAAATTGAACTGTGCCGACTCGAAATGACGGCCGATCGCGGTCTGGAACGAGAGGTTCGCGTAGGCGGAGAAGTCGTGGCTGGCGTAGTTGCCGGTGAACTCGATGCCCTCGATCTTGCCCTTGAGATAGTTGAACGGCGTGAGGATGATCGGTGCGCCGAACTGGCCCTCGTCGATCAGGTTCTGTGAGCGGCGGTAGTAGCTGTCGACACCCAGCGTCAGGCCGTCGAGCAGTTTCTGCTCCACACCGGCATCGAAGTAGTTGGCCCGCTCCGCCATCGGCGCCGTGTCGGTGAGCACCGCCGGGGCGGCGCTGGTGTTGGCGAACTTGCTGATCGACTCACTCGCGATCAGCTCGAATGGCGGTGGCGTGAAGTAGCGCGAATACCCGGCATGCAGCGTGGTCGCCGCCCAGGGCTTCCACACGAGGTTGAGGCGCGGACTGAGCTGACTGCCGCTCGAATAGGCATTGTAGTGATCGGCGCGCAGACCGTAATTGAGGGTCAGCGGCGCCGCGATCTGCCATTCATCCTGCAGGTACAGGCTCTCGATCCATTGCGTCTGCGAGCCGCTGTCAGCGATCGACTCGGGAATCTCGTTGGCCGGCGCTCCGACGTTGGTGGGCAACACCAGCGAGGTGGTGGTGTTGGTGGCGCTGTCGTGCTGCAGGTACCAGCCGCCGCGTATCGTATGTGCGTCGTTGAGCTTGTAGGCGCCATCGGTCTGCCAGCCGAGCGCATCGTCGCGCTTGTAGGCCCATTGCGAGATGCCGTTGTAGAGCAGGTCGCCGGTCGGGTCGGGCTCGAAGGTAAGACTCGAATATCGGCCGCTCAGCGAGCTCTGCCAGTCCAGCGCATCCTCGGAGTGCTGCCAGCTTACGATCGCATAGCTGGTCAGCTCGCGCTGGTTCTCGTTCAGCTGCTGGCTCGGATACGCCGTCTGGCCGTTGACACTCAGCCCGAGGCTCGGTTGCAGGCCGTTCAGGTCGGGAATCTGGAAGCTATCGTTGGAGGTGCCGAGGATCAACGACAGCCGATTGCCGGCATCGAGAATGTCCTCGAAGTAACCGAAGCCGTGATACTGCGTCGAGTGGTCGTGAATCGGATTGGTGCTGCCGTCGGGCGACTCGATGCCCAGATCGTTACGCAGCATATCGCCCGAGATGAAGTAATTCAGGTTGCCGGAGTTGCCGCCGTAGTCGAAGCTCGGCTCGAAAGTGCCGTGGCTGCCGCCATAGACGGAGATCGAGCCGCCAGGATCGAGCAGACCGCTCCTGGTGGTCATGTCGATGATGCCGGCGGTGCGCAGCCCGTACTCGGCCGGTAATGCACCGGTGATCAGCTTGAGCGAGGAAATCAGGCGCGGGCTCAGTGATTGACCGAAGACGCTGATGCCTTCCGGCAGGATGATGCCGTTCAGGCGGTATTGCAGATCATTGTGATCACCGCGGACGTGAAATTGGCCAAAGGAATCCTGCGCCACGTCCGGCGCCTGCAATATGACCTGGTTCAGCAGCGTATTGTCGCCCCCGGGAGTGGCTGCGATCGCCGCATCATCGATGATGTAGGTCGAGGCGCCGGTCTGCGTCTCGATCCCGGCGCGCTTCTCATTCAGTATCGTCGCGGTGATGACGATCGTCGGCAGCACGTCGGCAGTTGCCCCGCTGGCAGCCGAGTCGGGACTGACGGTGACGGCGGTAGTGGCGCTACCAATGGTGCTGTCAGCGGCGATGCTGTCAGCGGCGGTGCTGCTGCCGACAGCCTCGGCGGCACGCAGCGCTGGTACAGCCAGCACGCAGTAGAGCGCCGCGGCCAGCGTGATACGGGCATTTGAATAAGACATTTGATCGGATCCTGTGAAAGCCATATGGAGCGCGTACGGGAGAACCCGAAGGCGCAAGGCGATTGCGTGGAAGCCCGCCGCGATGGGCGGGCGGACAGGATCAGATCAGGGGCGGACCGCGGGCGTCGTAGAAGTCGGCGTGCGGCCGGGTGGGCTCTGGCGTGGTGAGCCGTGCGATGACCGTGCTGACTGCGAGCGTCGGACCGGTGTGCTTGGGCAGCTCGGGTGGTCCGGCCCAGCGATCGGCATGCACGCACAGCAGGCACTGCAGGTGCGTCTCGGCGCCACGGGCGCCCTCGTTCTTATGAAAATGCGCCGCCTGCGCCAGGCCGCCGCCGAACAGCGCGAACACCGCGATCAGCGCGACCAGTCGGCGCAGCGGCGAGCGTCGCATTCTGTTCAATGGTCCGGTGATCTTCACGCTTATCGGCCTGACGGTCCTTGGAGGATCAAACGAGCTCTGCAAGCATAGCTCATTTTCGCACCGATCGGCACCGCCGCCGATCGGCACCGCCGCCGACCAGCAGTATCAACTGTGTAAGGCGGCCGCCTCACGTGCCAGCGACTCGATCGTCGTCCAGTCAGCAGTGGCCATGGCCGCCGCCGGGGTGATCCACGAGCCGCCGACACACAGCACGTTCGGCAATGCCAGGTATTCGACCGCGTTGGCGCGGGTGACGCCGCCAGTGGGGCAGAACACGTGATCCGGAAACGGACCGCCCAGGGCCTTGAGCATGCCGACACCGCCGGCCTGCTGCGCCGGGAACAGCTTGCAGGCGTCGAAGCCTGCCGCGCGTGCCGCGATTAGTTCGGTCGGCGTCATGATGCCGGGCAACATTGGAAAGCGTGATTTTGCCGCAGCCGCGATCAACTCTGCGGTGAGGCCCGGTGTCACGCCAAATTGCGCGCCCGCCGCCGCGCAGGCGCTAAGATCACGGGCCCGTGTCAGCGTTCCGCCGCCGACGATCGCAGCGGGCACTGCCGCGCGCATCGCCCGGATCGCTTCGAGTGCGCAGGACGTGCGCAGCGTGACTTCCAGCACCCGCAATCCGCCGCGCACCAGCGCTTCGGCCAGTGGCACGGCATGCTCCAGACGCTGGATGGTCAGCACCGGGATGACGGTCGATGTCGCCATGATGTCGCGAATGTTCGGGCTTGCGGTTTTCATGCGAAGCAGCTCAGTGCGCCGGATTCGGCATCGCCGGCACGCTGCCCGATGCGCCCGACATGTGCCCGTCGGTCACCAGTGCCACCCGGCGCGCCGCCCGCATGCGCGCAAGATAGTCGTGCCGTGTGTGCTGGCTGCGCGAGCGAATGCGCTCGGTCACTTCGGCAACGCCGGTGTGCAGCGATGCGATCGGAGATTTTTGCTGGGTCACTGGTACGGTAAGTGCAGATGCTGTGCCGGGGAATATAGTACAGACTAGGCTGCATGTGACCATATAAAGGAGAGCGCTTGGCTGCCACTTCCAGGGACCGTTCCATGCCGGCGAAGCAATTGCCGGACTTCGATCTGGTAGCTATACCGCTGGAAGCTGGGGTCCGGCGGCCGCCAGCTCGCTGATCGGACGGGACGGCTATGCCTGGCACGGCGAGATTTGATACCCGCTTGCGTCGCTACCCGGAGCGCGCAGCACTGACTGAGGCGCTGGCGGCCCAGATCGTCGCGGCGCTGGAAGGCGGCATGCGCGGCGGCGGCAGCGCCAGCCTGGCGGTTTCAGGCGGCCGCTCACCGATGGCGTTGTTCGACACACTTTCGCGCGCGCCGCTCGATTGGCGCCGCGTCTGCATCACGCTGACCGATGAGCGTTGGGTCGAGACCACGAGCAGCGATAGTAATGAGCACTTGGTACGCGAGCACCTGCTGCGCAACGCGGCCGCGAACGCAAATTTTGTCGGCATGAAGAATGCCGCCGCGAACCCGGCCGACGCGGCCGCCTCGATCTGGTCGGCGATCGCGCCGCTGCCGCGGCCATTCGACTATATGCTGCTCGGCATGGGCGACGACGGCCACACTGCCTCGTTGTTTCCGGATTCGCCCGGCCTGGTGAGTGCGATCGATCCGCTGCAGCCGCCGGGTTGTGTGGCCATGATCGCCCCGGTGGCGCCGCACGCGCGCATGAGTCTGAATCTGAGTGCGCTGCTCGACTCGCGTCGCATTGGACTGCTGATCATCGGCAGCGGCAAGTGGGCCACCTATGAGCGTGCGGCCATGAGCGGGCCGGTGGCGGAAATGCCGGTGCGCGCGCTGTTGCGGCAACAGCAGGTGCCGGTGTCGGTGTACTGGGCTGCCTGAAGCGCGTGATTCTAGGCGCGCCCGAGATCGCGGGTGCCGAGCACGCCGTAGCGCGATGCGCGGGCGCTGTACACCGGCGGCGCGCAGGTGCCGCGGATCACCATCAGCAGTTGCTGTACGCGCGACAGTTTGGCGGTGACGACGGCGCCGTTGGTGTCGTTGAGCTGCTGGCAGCGACGGGCAATCGCAAGATTGGCCAGCCACTTCGAGTTGAGCGCGCCGTTGGCATCACACCAGCCATACAGTTTGCCGAGGGCGCCGCGTCCCTGGCCGAATGACAGCATGCGGCAGATGTCGGCACGCTCGCTGTCCAGGCGCGTCAGCGCGTCGACACAGTGCTGGCGCGTCGAGCCGATGCGCGCGATCGCCTCGACGTCGTCGCGCCCGAGGATCGCGGATTCGTCGCGCAGCAGCGCCTCCAGCTCCTCGAGCAGGCGCAACTCCTCGTCGAGGATACGGCTCAGCTGCTGATGGACGTCGGCGCGCGGCAGCGTCATGTCGGATTAATGTGCGGCCACCAGATCCTGCTCCATCTGCAGCAGGCGATCGGCGATTCGGTCCGGGTTGATGGTGTACTGACCACTGACGATAGCTTGCTGCAGCACCGCAACGCGCTGGGTGTCGACCTCGGGTGCGTCGTGTACTGCCTGCGCCAGAGCGAACAGCCGACGTGCGGAATCGGTGATATTCACGCTGTCGACGCTCGGTTGCGGCGCGCTGGTCGCCGTGCTGACTGCAGTGCTGGCGCGTATCTGCTCGATCGGACTGCCACTGCTGCTGGCTCCGAGGGAACTACTATCCAGTCCTTTGATCCGGTCTGCCACTACAGTCTCCTTGTGGTCCTCGATTCTGCTATCGGCCGACGTCCGTCAAACTTTAGGCGCCTTTGATTTGTCATAATGGAACCTCGACCACGCTGTCCGAGCGTACGATGCCCTCGATGACGCGCTGCGAGCTCTGGTTCTGGACGCGGATGCGATCGGCGACGCGCCCATCGGACAGTGCAATGGCGCTCATGCGCACCTCGAAACTTCCCGAGCCGGCGATCAGCGTGACCTGCTGGCCGCGATGAATCACGTTACTCGGCGTCAGCGCCGCAAGGCTCAGGGCCTCGCCGCTGGCGATCGCCTGTCGCAGGCGCTGGCCCGCAAGTAACGCCGGCTTGGTCACGTAATCGGTGGTCAGGCCGGGCAGGTGGCGCGGCGTCAGTTCGAAGTCCTCGGGGCGAAGCTGCGCATCGCGCGCCAGTGCGTGCGTGGCCACCAGCACGGAGAATTCCGAGTCGATAGTCACGCTCAGATAGATGGTCCAACGCACGCTGCCCTCGCAGCGCACCGCGACCGTGGTATGCGCGCGCGCCTGTCCGTCGCCGGCGATGCCGGCAGTCAACGCTCGGTCGCATTCTGCCAGACGCAGCCGCGGGTCGAGATTCTGCGCGTGCACGATGACCTGACCCTCGCCCTGTGGGATCTCGTGTCGCACGGCTCGTTCGGCCGCGGCCTGCAGCGACGCGATGTCGGCAACCGGTGCGCTCAGCGCAGCAGCGGTCACTGCCAGGCTCGGCAGAATCAAACGCAGTGTGCGGCTGTGCAACCAATTCATAGCTGACTGGTGGATAACTCCTGACCGAGCAGGGAGCAATTGCCGTGCCACGCAGCGGCGCCGGAATTCTGACGCTCAAGCGCGCACGCGCCCGGTCGATAACCGCGATGTAGCCCGCCGTCGTGGCGTGCGTGCGCGGCGCGGCTGCGCATTGCCGGTAAGCGGCAATCGCTGGCCGCACCCGCCGTGCGCGAGCGCTGCGTTCGCAGCCGTGGGCGGCACTGGCTCACACATTTGACTGTGACGAGTGCGATATGCGCACCGTGGCATAAGCCTTGCTCCTGCACCCCCGAGTGAATTTCTTCACGAGGGCGGCATGGCACTGAACTTGGACAGCTATCTGGGCGTACATGCGCAGGCGCTGAGGCTGGAAGCGCAGCGCACCGAGCTGCTCGCGGCCAATATGGCCAATGCCGATACGCCGAACTACAAGGCGCGCGATATCGATTTCAAGGCGGCCCTGGCCGCTGCCAGCGGCGGGCCCGCCAGCAGCAGCGCTGCCAGCGCAAGCGGCACGCTCAGCGTCTCGACCACCAATGCCGCGCACCTGGGCGGCCAGAGCGTCGAGGGCGCGGATGCGCTCGGCGGCAATCTCAAATATCGGGTGCCGATGGCCCCATCACTCGACGGCAACACCGTCGACACGCAGCTCGAGCAGGCGGCCTTTGCCGAAAATGCGGTCCGCTACCAGGCCACGCTCACGTTTCTCAATGCGCGTCTCAAGGAATTGATGACCGCGATTACCGGCTAGTAAGCCAGACGGAGAACCCATGTCTTCATTCAAGGTTTTCGAAATCGCCGGCTCGGGCATGAGCGCCGAATCGGTCAGGCTCAATACGGTGGCCAGCAACCTGGCCAACGCCGACAGCGTCAGCGGCGATCCGAAACAGGTTTACCAGGCCAAGCATCCGGTATTCCAGAGCGTACAGGCGCTCGGCGCGGCGGCGAGCCAGATGTCAGAACAGGCGAGCGCCAGCGTCAAGGTGCTTGGCATTGTGCCCAATAGTGCGGCGCCCGAGCAGCGCTACGACCCGAGTAATCCACTGGCGAATTCCGATGGCTATGTCTACAGCTCCAACGTCAACGTGGTCGAAGAGATGACCGACATGATCTCGGCCTCGCGTTCCTACCAGAACAACGTGGAAGTCATGAACACGGCCCGCAACATGATGCTCGACACCCTCAAGCTCGGCCAGAGCTGAAACGCCTAACCACGGAGCGTCCGCATGTCGATTCCCAGTGTGAACAACAACGACCAGACCAACGCAGCCAAAGCCAGCGACACGACCGCGGCCGCGGCGGCCGCAGCCTCGATATCGGCGCTGAGTGTCAACGACTTTCTGACACTGATGACCGCGCAGCTGAAGAATCAGGATCCAACGCAGCCGCTCGATCCGTCCACCTTCGTCACGCAGCTGGCGCAGTTCGGCACCGTGTCCGGCATCGATTCGATGCAGAGCTCGCTATCCACGCTGAGCTCCACGTTGCTGGCTAACCAGGCGCTGTCGAGCGCCAGTCTGGTCGGACATTCGGTGCTGACCCAGGCAAGCTCGACGCAATACACCGCCGGTCAATCCATGGCCGGTGCGGTTCAGGCGCCGGCCGGCGCCAGCAGCATCGTGGTCAACATTACCAACAGCGGCGGCATGCTGGTACAGCAGATCAAGCTCGGCGCAAGTTCCGGCATGAGCTCGTTTACCTGGAACGGCAGCACGCTGAGCGGCGCCGCGGCGCCCTCGGGTAGCTACAGCGTGCAGGCGCTGGCGAACGTGAATGGCAGCGCCGTCGGTGCGCAGACTTATCTGGCCGGTACCGTGTCGAGCGTCTCGCTCAACTCCGGCAGCGGTGTCACGGTGAATACGCCGCAGCTCGGCCCGATCGCGCTCGCCAATATCGAACAGGTCGAGTGATACCGATTTTCCATCTGAAATCATTAGTACAGGAGCCATCTATATGTCATTTGGCATCGCTTTGAGTGGTATCGACGCTGCGCAGGCAGGTCTGAACGTCGTGTCCAACAACATCGCCAATGCGAATACCACGGGTTTCAAGCAGTCCGTGACCGAATACTCCGATCTGTATGCAGGCTCGCAGAACGGCATCGCCGCCGATGCCATCGGCAATGGCGTGCAGGTGGCGGCGGTGCAGCAGGACTTCTCGCAGGGTTCGATCGAGACCACCGGTAACAATCTCAATCTTGCGATCAGCGGCGGCGGCTTCTTTGCCGTCAGCAGCGGCGGTGCCCTGTCGTACACGCGCTCCGGAGACTTCTCGACCAACAGCGATGGCCTCGTGGTCAATCCGCAGGGCCAGGTGCTGCAGGTCTACGCACCCACCACCGGCGGCTTCAACACCAGCTCGACCACAAACCTGCAGATCTCGGCCGGCGACAGCGCGCCGGTGGCGACCCAGAACGTCGATTTCACGCTCGACCTGCCGGCCAATGCGACGGTGCCGACCACGGCGGTGTTCAGTCCCACCGATGCCAACAGTTACAACAATTCCACCACTGCGACGGTCTATGACTCGCTTGGCGCCGCGCATACCGCGACGGTGTTTTTCGCCAAGACCGCCACCGCGAACCAATGGAATGCCTACCTCACCGTCGATGGCCAGGCAGTGGGCGCGGCGCAGCCGCTGACATTCTCCAGCAGCGGTGCCATGACCACGCCGGCCAACGGTGACATCTCCTTCGGTCCCTATACGCCGACCACCGGCGCCGGTCCGCTGGCGATGAATTTCAACTTCAGCAAGACCACTCAGTTCGGCGATGCGTTCGCCGTGAGTTCGATCCAGCAGGATGGCTTCACCACCGGCACGCTCAGCGGCGTCAACATCGATACCGCCGGTATCGTGGAAGCGCAGTACACCAACGGCCAATCGGTACAGCTCGGGCAGGTCGCTCTGGCCAAGTTCGCCAACGCCGAAGGCCTGGCGCAACTGGGTAATTCCGACTGGGAGCAGACGGCGGCCTCAGGTCAGGCGCTGTACGGGCAGGCCGGGACCGCAGGGCTGGGCCAGGTCGAATCCGGCTCGGTGGAGGAATCCAACGTCGATGTCACCGCACAGCTGGTAAACATGATCCAGGCGCAGCGCGCCTTTCAGGCCAACGCGCAGATGATCTCGACCCAGAACCAGATCACGCAGACCGTGATCCAGATTCCGACTCAGGCCTGAGCTGACGATCCGCCCTCATGGACCGTCTCGTATATGTGGCGATGTCGGGCGCGAAGCAAACGCTGCGTGCCCAGACGACCAACAGCTACAACCTGGCGAACATCAGCACGGTCGGCTTTCATGCCGACCTGTCGGCGTTCCAGTCGCAGCAGGTACAGGGTGCCGGTCTGCCTTCGCGAGCCTACGCCACCGACAGCTCGGTCGGCTCGGATCTGAGCGCCGGCACGATCCAACAGACCGGGCGCAATCTGGATGTGGCAGTGCAGGGGTCAGGCTGGATCGCCGTGCAGAGTCCGCAGGGCAGCGAGGCCTATACCCGTGCCGGCGATCTGCGCGTGGATCCCAACGGCCAAATGACCACCGCGCAGGGCTATCCGGTGCTGAGCGACTCAGGTCCGATCGCGGTGCCACCATACGCGTCGATCTCGGTCGGGAACGACGGCTCGATCTCGATCGTTCCGCTCGGCCAGACGCCGCAGACTGTCGCGGTGTGCGGCCGCATCAAGCTGGTAAATCCGCCGAGCGAGTCGCTGGTGCGCACCGATGGCGGACTGTTTCGCCTGCACAGCGGTGGCGACGCTGCGGCGGATGCCACGGTACAGCTGGTGCCCGGTGCGCTCGAGTCCAGCAACGTCAACATGGCGGCAGCGATGACCAACATGATCGAGCTGGCGCGCAGCTACGACATGCAGCTCAAGTCGATGAAGGCCGCTGAAGATAACGACACCTCCTCAACCAAGCTGCTGCAGACCAGCGGCTAATCCCATGACAGGAAATATGAAGCCATGAACAGCGCACTGTGGGCAGCGAAAACCGGGCTTGACGCCCAGGAGAGCAAGATGGCGGTGGTGGCCAACAACCTTGCCAACGTCAACACCACCGGCTTCAAACAGTCGCGCGGGGTGTTCCAGGACCTGTATTACCAGAACGTGCGCCAGGTGGGTGGCTCGACCTCGCAGGACACGCTGGCTCCGACCGGCCTGAACCTGGGCACCGGCGTGCAGATGGTAGCGACCGAAAAGCTCTACACCCAGGGCAGCGTCAATCAGACCGGCAACTCGCTCGATGTGGCGATCAACGGTCGCGGTTTCTTTCAGGTGCTGACACCGGAGGGCACCCTGGCCTATACGCGCGATGGCAGCTTCCAGACCAACGCCCAGGGACAGGTGGTCACCGCCAGCGGCTACGTGCTGCAGCCGGCGATCACCATTCCCCAGGGCGCGCAGTCGATCACCATCGGCAACGATGGCACCGTCAGCGTGCTGGTGGCCGGCCAGACTGCGCCGACCACCGTGGGAACGCTGCAACTGGCGGACTTCGTCAACGAGGCGGGCCTGCAGCCGCTTGGCCAGAACCTGCTGACCGCATCCGCCTCAAGCGGTACCGCACAGACCGCAAACCCGGGCCTGTCGGGCATGGGCACCCTGCAGCAGGGTGCCACCGAAAGCTCCAACGTCGATGTGGTGTCGGAAATGGTGAGCATGATCGAGACCCAGCGCGCCTATGAAATGGACAGCAAGGCGATCCAGACCACCGACCAGATGCTGCAGAACCTGAGCACCGCGCTGTGATCAGCCGCCCTATATTAAAGAGTAGCGGCCTGATCGGCCTCATGGCAGCCCTCAGTGCCTGTCACACGGCGCATCCGCCTCCGGCCGATTTCGCTTCGACGCTGCCTGATGAGATTCCCGTGGTCAGCGCCGGCAATGGCGCGATCTATCAGTCGGGACACGATCAGGCGCTTTTCGATAACGCCGTGGCGCGTCGCGTCGGGGATATCCTCACGATCCAACTCGAGGAGAGCACCAACGCCTCCAAGAGTGCGGTCACGACCACGAAGAAGAATACGACCACGACGCTGCCGGGTGCGAACATCCTCGGCGGCACGCTGACGATCCACGGGCGCAATGTTCTGAGCGGCTCACTGGCCGACAGCAGCCAGTTCGACGGCGAGGGCACCAGCGCGCAGAGCAACCAGCTGAGCGGATACATTTCGGTGACGGTCGCCAGGCGACTGGCCAACGGCAACCTGCTGGTTCGCGGTCAGAAATGGATCACGCTGAATCAGGGCCGCGAATACGTGCGGATCCAGGGCATCGTTCGCCCGGTGGATATCGGTCCGGACAATGTGGTGCCGTCGTATAACGTCGCCGACGCGACCATCTCCTACGGCGGCCAGGGCACGCTGGCGGATTCGAATACCAAGTCGTGGCTGGCGCGCTTCTTCGATTCGCCCTACATGCCGTTCTAGCCGCAGCGCCACTCATGCACAGATTTCGCTCGAGTTTCGTGATCGCCTTGTGTCTGCTGCCGGGGCTGGCGCCGGCTGAGCGGGTCAAGGATCTGGCCGTGGTCGCCGGCGTGCGCAGCAACCAGCTGGTCGGCTACGGGCTGGTGGTCGGACTAGACGGCACCGGCGACCAGACGACGCAGACGCCGTTCACCGTACAGAGCATCATCAACATGCTGGAGAAATTCGGCGTCACCATTCCGGCTAACATCAGTCCGCAGCTCAAGAACGTTGCCGCCGTCACGGTGACCGCGCAATTGCCACCGTTCATCAAGGTCGGCCAGACCATCGACGTCACAGTCGGTTCCATCGGCAATGCCAGCAGCCTGCGCGGCGGCGACCTGTTGATGACGCCGATGCGCGGCGCCGACGGCGAGGTCTACGCGATGGCCCAGGGCAGCGTCGTGGTCGCCGGCTTCGGCGTCTCGGGCAAGGACGGTTCGCGGGTGAGCGTGAATGTGCCGAGCGGCGGTCGCGTGCCTAACGGCGCCACGGTCGAGCACGAGGTGCGCAACGACTTCGCCAGCCAGCCGTTCGTGATGCTCAATCTGAATACCCCCGACTTCACCACCGCCAGTCATCTGACCGAGGGCATCAACAAGCTGCTCGGCGGCGATACCGCGGTCGCGCTCGATCCGGTCTCGGTCAAGGTAGCCGCGCCAGCCGACGCCCGCCAACGCATCGCCTTTGTGTCGGTGCTGCAGGAGCTGGAGATCGAACCCGGTGATGCGCCGGCGCGGGTGATCATCAATTCGCGCACCGGCACGGTGGTGATCGGCTCACGCGTGCGCGTGACGCCGGCGGCAGTCGCCCATGGCTCGCTGTCGGTGACGATCACCGAGCGCAATGAGGTCAGCCAGCCGAACGCCTTCAGCCAGGGCACGACCACGATCACGCCGCATTCGGATATCTCGATCAGCCAGCCCGAGGCACGCATGTTCGTGTTCAACGCCGGCGTGAATCTCGATGAGATTGTGCGTGCCGTGAATCAGGTCGGTGCGGCGCCAGGGGACCTGGTGGCTATTCTCGAAGCATTGAAAGAAGCCGGCGCATTGCGCGCGGAACTGATCGTGATCTGATCGCATGAGCGCCCCGACCGTCGCGCCCAGCTTCTATGCTGATTTCCAGGGACTGGAGCGGCTGCGTTCGTCAGCGGGGCGGCAAGATCCGCAGGCGCTGCGCGAGGCGGCGCGCCAGTTCGAGGGTCTGTTTACCGCGATGATGTTGAAATCGATGCGCGAGGGCTCGCTCGGCGCTGGCCTGGGCGACAGCGAGGAAACCAAGACCTACCAGGATATGTACGACCAGCAGCTGGCGCTGCAAATGGCGCACGGCAAAGGCCTGGGGCTCGCCGAGATGCTGATGCAGCAACTAATGCGCAGCAACGCCGCGCACAGCGCCGCGTCGACACCGGCGGCCGCGAGCGGCGCCGACACGCGGGCCACAGCCGCATCGGGCGCCGCCGTCGCTGGCGACAGGATTGCCAGTGCGCAGCGCGCCGACTTCGTGCGCTCGCTCGAGCCGCTGGCGCAAAGCGCCGGCCACAGCCTCGGAGTGGCGCCAGATACGCTGATCGCGCAGGCGGCGCTGGAGAGCGGATGGGGACGCAACATGCCGGCGGGTGCCGACGGGCACAGCAGCTACAACCTGTTTGGTGTCAAGGCGGGGGATTCCTGGCGCGGGGCTTCCGTAGCCGCAACCACCACCGAGTTCGATCAAGGCACCCCAGGCACGACCCGGGCGGCCTTTCGCAGCTACGGCGACGCCGCCCAGAGCGTCGGCGATTATGTCTCGTTGCTGCGCGGCAGTCCGCGTTATGCCCGCGCCCTGGACGCCGGTTCGGACGTGCAGGCGTTTGCCAGTGGGCTGCAGCGCGGCGGCTATGCCACCGATCCGGATTATGTGAACAAGCTGGTCGCTACCGTCGCGACGCTACACCAGCTGCGTGCGGCGGCGCTCAAGTCGTGAGACGCGGTGCCGAAACAGTGGACGGAAGTATCGGCGTGAAGCGCACCGAGCCTGGTGTTTTGCAGGAGTCCTCATGTCCGACATGCTGAACACGAGCGTATCGGGCCTGCTGGCGTTCCAGCAAGAACTCGATACCACGAGCAATAACATCGCCAACGCGGCGACGCCCGGCTATAGCCGCGAAAGCGCCAATCTGATCAGTGTGCCGGGGCCCTACATCGGCAACATCTCGATCGGTGACGGTGTCGCGGTCAACGGCATTCAGCGCACTTTCAACCAGACCGTCGCCTCCCAGGTGGTCTCGGCCACCAGCGCGTACAACCAGCTCAACAGTTTTTCCAGCCAGGCCGCGCAGGTCGACAATCTTCTGGGCAGTACGACCGACGGCCTGTCCTCGCAATTGCAGAGTCTGGTCGGCTCACTGCAGACGGTCGCCAATGCACCTACCGCCTCGGCTTCGCGCCAGGCGTTCATCAGCCAGGCGCAGCAGCTGGTGAGCAACCTGCAGAGCGATGACAGCAGCCTGCAGAATCTCGATCTGCAGGCCAACGCACAGCTCAGCGGCGACGCCAGCCAGGTGACAGCCCTGGCACAGAGCATCGCGACGCTGAACCAGCAGATCATGGCGGACACCTCGTCGAGCAAGCAGGCACCCAACAGTCTGCTCGATCAGCGCAACCAGCTGCTCAATCAGCTCGCCACCTACGCGAGCGTCAGCACCACGCAGCAGTCCGATGGCTCGGTTAATGTCTACATCGGCTCCGGCCAGACGCTGGTGACCGGCACCACGGCCGCCAGCCTGACGACCATTCAGAATGCCTACGATCCCTCGGAGCAGGACCTGGCGCTGAGCACCGCCGCCGGTACGACCGACGTCACGCGTCAGATCAGCGGCGGCAGCCTCGGTGGCACGCTGCAGTTTCGAAGCCAGATGCTCGATCCGGCACGCAACAGCCTCGGCCAGATCGCCGTGGTGCTGACCAGCGCCGTGAACGCGCAGAACCGGGCGGGACTGGATCAGTCCGGCAATCCCGGGCAGGCGGTATTTTCGGTCGGCGCGGTAGAAGTTCTGCCCAACAGCGCCAATACCGGCGCCGGCGCGATCAGCGCGACGGTCAGCAATGCCAACGCCATCACCAGCGACAGCTATATATTGAAGTACGACGGCGCCAACTGGAGCCTGAGCGACGCGAGCTCGGGCGCCAGCGTGGCGCTGAGCGGTAACGGCAGCGTTGCCACGCCGTTCACGGCCGACGGCCTGTCGTTCGTGGTCGGCGCCGGCGCTGCGGCCGGCGACAGCTACCAGATCGAACCCACTCGCGGCGCGGTAGCCGGCATGCAGGTGTTGCTGACCGATCCGAGCCAGCTGGCCGCGGCCGCGCCGCTGCTGACCTCGGCGGCCAGCGGCAATACCGGCAGCGCCAGCATCGATCAGGGGACCGTGCCCAACAGCGCCACCTGGGTGCGCGGCAACTACACCCTGAGTTTCACCAGCGCTACCAATTATCAGGTGACCAACGCCGCCGGCATCGTGGTCGGCAACGGCGCCTATACCTCCGGCACGCCGATAAGCTTCAACGGTATCCAGGTGACGCTCACGGGCGCACCGGCGAGCGGCGACAGTTTCGCGATCGATGACAATGCCAGCGGCAGCGGCGATAACCGCAACGTAACCGCAATGGCCGGATTGCTCGACCAGAGCCTGATCGGCGGCACGACCTCGATCAACGCGGCGGTCAATCACCTGGTCACCAATATCGGCATCCAGACCAGTCAGGCGCAGACCGGTACCACGGCCCAGCAGGCGGTGCTGACCGATGCCACCAATGCGCAGCAGAGCGTCTCGGGCGTCAATCTCGATGAAGAGGCCGCCAACCTGGTGCAGTACCAGCAGGCCTACCAGGCCGCCGCCGAGGTGATCAAGGTGGCGGCGAATCTGTTCACTTCCATCCTTAGTGCGGTGCAGAGCTAAGCCATGCGCATTTCAACAGCGGAATTCACCTCGCAGGCCATCCTGGCGATCGACAGTCAATCGAGCGCGCTGCAGAAAACGCAGAATGAGCTCTCGAGCGGCATGGCGGTGCAGACCGCGGCCGACAATCCGGTCGCGGCATCGCAGATCGTGCAGCTGTCGCAGCAGCAGGCGCAGCTCACGCAATACGGCACCAATCTGCAGTCGGCGCAGACGCGCCTGACGCTCGAGGAGAGTTCGCTGTCGACTGCGACCAGCAATCTGCAGAGCATTCGCGACCTGGTAGTGCAGGCCGGCGATGCCACCCTCAACGACAGTAACCGGGCACAGATCGGCACGCAGATCCAGACCCAGATTCAGGCGCTGCTCGGCACCGCCAATACCAAGGACTCCAACGGCGAGTACCTGTTCTCCGGCTACGCCACGCAGACCCAGTCGTTCGCGGCCGACAGCAGCGGCAACGTCAGCTACCAGGGCGATGCCGGCAATCGGCTGATCCAGATCAGCGCTGACCAGAGCGTGGCCGACAGCGATACTGGCGCCACCGCATTCATGAACATAGCCGCTGGCAACGGCACCTTTACCACCGCCGCCAATGCCGCCAATACCGGCAGCGGCATCATCGACTCCGGCTCGGTGGTCGACAGCGCGCAATGGGTGCCCGACAAGTACACGCTGACGTTCACCAGTCCGACCACCTATCAGGTCATCGACAACAGCACCGGGACCACCGTCGTTGCCAACGGCGCCTATACCGCCGGCAGCGCGATTGAGTTCCAAGGCGTGCAGGTGACCGTGACCGGCTCACCGGCCGCCGCCGATTCATTCACGGTGGCGCCGAGCGGCCAGCAGAGCATGTTCGCCACGCTCACGCAGCTGGCCACGGCGCTGTCCAAGCCGGCGGACACTGCGGCTGCCAAGGCGCAGCTCGCAACCAGCCTGGGCAGCGCGCTGACGAATATCGACCAGACGGTCAATCACCTGTCCACGGTATCGGCGAGCGTCGGTTCGCGTATCGATATGCTGAGCGCGCAGACCACGACCAATACCTCGACCAGTACCGCGCTGAGCACGCAGAAATCCGGTCTGCAGGACGTTGACTACGCCGCCGCGGTCTCCACCCTCAGCCAGCAGATGGTCGGGTTGCAGGCCGCCGAGCAGTCCTACGCCGCCATTTCGCAGCTGTCGCTGTTTAAGTACCTAAGTCTTTGAAGTTGATAGATTCTAATGCCCAGGCGATCGAGCAATGGATTGTGACCCGTTGCGCAGTTTCAACAACGCCGGCCGCCAGCACTCAAGTTCGCTTGCCGGGCACCGATAACCCACGTGACACGCCAGCGGCCATGGGGTCGCAAGAGGCAACAGCGCGACGGATTGGCGTCCGGCGTTTGACCTAAACATTAGGAGCAACTTGCAATGTCACTGGTTCTTAACACCAACATCGATGCACTGGTAGCGCAGAACAGCCTGGCGTCTTCGGGCGGTCAGCTGGCGACTGCACTGGCGCAGCTGTCTTCGGGTTTGCGCATCAACACTGCGGCCGACAACGCCGCCGGTTATGCGATCACGCAGGGCATGACCTCGCAGATCAACGGCCTCAATCAGGCCGCCAACAACGCCAGCGACGGTGTGTCGCTGACGCAGACGGCCTCGGGCGCGCTGTCGGAGATCACCAGTGACCTGCAGACCATGCGCGACCTCGCGGTGCAGTCGCTCAACGCGACCAACAGCGCGCAGGACCGCGCGGACCTCGACACGCAGTTCCAGCAGCTCAAGGCCGACATCGACCAGGTGGCGACCACCACGCAGTTCAATGGCGTGAACCTGTTGGACGGCACCTTTCAGGGAAGCACCTTCCAGGTCGGTGCGAACGCCGGACAGACCATCACCGTGGCGTCGGTGGCGAGCGCGAAGTCGGCAGCCCTGGGCACAATGTATACGGCCGTGGGTCCGCTGACAGCCGCCGCTCTTACCGCCGCCCAGACCGGCTCCGTGACGGTCAATGGTGTGGCCACTGGCACCATCACTGCGACCGGCGTCGTGGCCACAGATCTGAAGACCCTCGCCGCCGCCATCAACTCGATCTCGGGCCAGGACGGTGGCGTCATCGCAACGATCAACGCGACCACCAATGGCATTAATCTGAGCAGCACCACCAGCCAGACCGGCGCGGTGGCTGTGGTTGCCGGATCGGGCGCCTCCTTCACGCTCGCCAATCTCGGTCTGGCCGCCGCCCCCGTCATTACGGCGGCCGGCACGACCACGTACCTCAACACGGCCGGCGTGACGACCGTGGACAGCTCCAACCTGGTGCTGTCGCAGATCGATACGGCGCTGCAGCAGCTGGCGACGTCGGGCGCGCAGCTGGGTGCCTATCAGAACCGGTTCACCGCTGCGATCAGCGGTCTGAATACCGATTCGACCAACCTGAGCAGCGCCCGCAGCTCGATTCAGGACACCGACTACGCGCAGGCGACCTCGAACCTGTCGAAGGCGCAGATCCTGCAGCAGGCCAGCACCGCGATGGTGGCGCAGGCCAACATGATTCCGCAGAACATTCTGTCGCTGCTGCAGCACCTGCCGTAACGGAAGGCGATGAATCCGAAAGTCCAGCTACTCAACAACACACAGGGTGGACGCGACAAGGCGTCCACCCTGTGTCTTTTGGCCTTGGCCTTTCGACGCCGCAGACTTGAGGGATAACTCACGATGAGCAGCAGCGTCAGCGGCAGCGCTACCACAGCACCGGTCATCTCCATTGCGGGTAGCTCGAGCAGCCAGGCGGCTGGCGGCTCGGTCATCGATGTGAGCTCGCTGGTCTCGCAGCTGGTGGCCGCGACACGTGCACCGCAGGATGCGCAGATCTCGGCGCAGACGCAGGCGGTGAGCACGCAGATTTCCGCCATCGGGACGCTCAAGAGCGCACTGTCCACCTTCCAGTCCTCCCTGGGGGTGCTCGACACGCCGAGCGCGTTCGACGCGCAGATCGCGAGCAGCAGCGACCAGACGGCGTTTACCGCCACTGCCAGCTCCGGCGCGGCCGCCGGCACTTACACCGTAACGGTAGGCGCGCTGGCGCAATCGCAGCAGCTGCTGTCGAAGCCGTTCGTGGGCGGCATTGCAGCGACCGTCGGCACCGGCACGCTGTCCCTCACGCTCGGCGGCACCAGCTTTAACGTCACCATCGACGCCAGCGACAATACGCTGAACGGCGTTGCGGCGGCTATCAATAGTGCAGCCGGAAATCCTGGCGTCGCCGCGACGGTGCTGCAGGGTACCGATGGCGCCCACCTGGTGCTGTCGTCGTCCCTGACCGGCGCCGCCAATACCATTCAGGTCACCGAGACCGACGCAGGTAACGGCCTGGCCGCTTTGACCTACGCTGCCGGCAACGCCGGGAATTACACGCAGCAGGCGGCCGCCCAGGATGCGGCGTTCAGTATCTCCGGCGTCGCCTACACCAGCCCCAGCAACACCGTGGCCAATGCACTGAGCGGGGTGACGCTGAACCTGTTGGGTACCACCACCGCCGGCAGCGCCCCGACGCTGAGCGTCAGCAACGACAACACGACGATTGAAGCCAACATCAGCAGCTTCGTAACCGCCTATAACACGCTGGTGAGCGCACTGGCGCCGCTCGGCAGCTACGATGCGGCCACCAACACGGCCGGACCGCTGCTGGGCAGCGCGCTGCTCTCGGGCACCAAAAATCAGGTTCAGCAGGTGCTCTACGGCGTCGTCAACACCGGTTCGTCGAGCTATAACTCGTTGGCGAGCATCGGCATTACCACCAATTCCGATGGCACGCTGAGCCTCAACAAAACGACGCTGTCGAATGCGCTGTCGACCAATTTCAGCGCCGTGAGCCAGCTATTCAGCGGCACCGGCGGCGTCGCCTACACGCTCAATTCGCAACTGACCACTGCCCTGAATTCCACCGGAGCGATTGCCGCCACCAGCAGCACGCTGATCAAGCAGGAAAATGCGCTGACGGCGCAGGAAAATACGCTCAACCAGCAGATGAGCGCACTCACTGCGAGCCTGACGCAGCAATACTCGGCCCTGAATACGCTGCTATCCTCGCTGCAGACCACGTCGGCCTATCTGTCGCAGCAATTTGCCAGCCTGCCGCTGGTGCAGGGCGTGCCGCAGGCATAAAGCCGCGCGCGGGCCAGGTTCAAGTTGGCGCTGAGGCGGCCGTTATATTCACCATCGAAGTTCGATGGAGTACGACGGCGTGAGCCGGTTTGCGCGAAATTCCAAGCTTGCGGCTTACCAGAGCGTTTCGGTGCACGGTGGTATTGCCAACGCTGATCCGCACGGTCTGGTGCTGATGCTGATGGATGCGGCCGTGGAGCGCATGATCACGGCGCGCGGCTGCATGGAGCGAAGCGAGATCGTGCGCAAGGCCAAGCTGCTGCACAGCTGCATCAGCATCGTCGCCGAGCTGCGCGGCTGCCTCGACATAGCTCGGGGCGGTGCGATAGCGCAGAATCTGAGCGATCTTTACGATTACATGATGCGCCAGCTGCTGCGCGCCAATGTCGAGAACAATCCCGCCTTCATCTGCGAAGTGCTGAGCCTGCTGGCAGAGATTCGCAGCGCCTGGGTGGCAATCGGGCCGGAGGTGCGGCAAATGGCACGGGCGACGCCCGCGGGCGCGTAGAATACCAGCGCGGCGCCCCGATACCCGCATCGCCGCGCCAAGGAGCCCATATGTACGAAGACGTTGATACAGTCGTGCTCGACAACGAGCTCGCTTATCAGGACGTGCTGCCGGTGCAGTGGATGGCGCTGTGGGAGCCGCCGGATCGCTTCGAACTGCTCGGCCTGGAGGAAGCCAATCTGCTGCTGCTGCAGGCCTGCGTCTCGGTGGAGGAGCATCCGGCGCGCGACAAGAACGAGGACCTGGGGCCGCTGGCCGGCGAAATCGCGCGGCTCGATTTCAAGCTCAACCTGGTGATGCAGCTGCTCGCGAAACTGGTGTCGAAGGATCGCATGCCGCCCGCGACCACGATTCTGTTCAATAGCCTCGGCGCATCCTGGACCTGTATTGGCCAGACGCCTCCGGTCGGCGGGCATGGTCTGCTGCGGGTGCAGCTGCGCAGCTCGCTGCCGCAGCCGCTTGAATTGCCGGCGCAGGTGATCTCGGTCGAGGGCAGCATGGCGAAGGTCAAATTTCCCAGCATGTCGGATGGCGTCGCGGAGCTGATTCAGCGGCTGGCGTTCGTTCGCCACCGGCGCCACATTGCCGATGCGCGCAAAGCGCGCGCATAAAGGCCTGATATTAAGGAAAATGCGACACTGTGCTCAGCATCACTGTGACGCAATCCCTCTTTTTTCCATAACCCGATAACTAGTCTGTTCCCAAAGATATCCAGGGAACAACAACTTCATGGCTGAAAGAGCCGTCTTTGTCGGGGGCTTAGCTGGCACCGACGCGCGTCATTCGTACGAGCCAGCCGCGCTCAGTGCGGCGACTCTGCCCACCGGGCACTGCGCGCTCATCCGTCACGTCAATCGCCTGATTGGCCAGGTGGCCGAATTCGACAGCAACGTGCTGATCCTAGGCGAATCCGGTACCGGCAAAGAAGTCGTGGCGCGCGCGATTCACGAAGCCTCGCCGCGACGAGCGCGCACCTTCGTACCGATCAACTGCGGGGCGATTCCGGCCGAGCTGCTCGAGAGCGAGCTGTTCGGTCACGAGAAAGGCGCCTTCACCGGCGCGCTGGCCACGCGCAAGGGCCGGTTTGAGATCGCCGACGGCGGCACGATCTTTCTCGACGAGATCGGCGACATGAATCCCACCATGCAGGTGAAGCTGCTGCGGGTGCTGCAGGAGCGCGTTTACGAACGCGTCGGCAGTTGCGTCTCGCAACGCTGTGATGTGCGCATCATCGCCGCGACCCATCACAATCTTGAAGAATCCATTATCAAGGGCACGTTCCGCGCTGACCTGTTCTATCGGCTCAATGTGGTGCCGATCGAGATGCCGCCGCTGCGCGATCGCAGCGAGGACCTGCCGCTGCTGATCGCCGATCTGGCGCAGCGCATCGGCGCCGCCGGCCGTCCGCGGGTACATTTCGCCGGCGCGACGATCGAAGCGCTGAAAGCCTACGGCTGGCCCGGCAACGTGCGAGAGCTCGGCAACCTGATCGAGCGCATGTCGATTCAGTGCGGCGGCCGCGCAGTGACGATTGCCGACCTGCCGGCGCGCTACCGGCCGCGCGACTGGAGCGCGGCCGAAGCCGGCGGCCAGGAGGAGCTGATTGCCTCGGCGCCGGCGCTGAGCGTGCTCGGACCCGCCCTTGAGGCGCTAGCGGGCGATGCGATCGCCCCCAGGGCGATGCTGCACGATGGCTCCGGGCCAGATGACGAGCTGCCAGCGATCGATCCGCAGCGAGCCGATGCACTGCTGGATGGGATTCCCGGTGATTTCGATCTGCGCAATTACCTCGAGTCGCTGGAACAGCGGCTGATTGTGCGCGCGATGCAGTCTGCCGAGGGCACGGTCGCGCGTGCTGCCCGGCTGCTAGGCCTGCGGCGCACGACCCTGGTCGAGAAGCTGCGCAAGTATTCGCTGGCGGGCAGTGACTCGGCGGCGTCGGAAACTTGACGTTGAGGCGGCGGCAAATCCCCGCCATCGTGAACCGCGTCACAGATTGAAGGCGGCACGTAAATTGCTCCTGTCTTCGCCGGAACGACGAAGTTGAAGAGGCAATGACAGTTTCAATGTACGTTCACGAACCCGTGGCCTGTGCCGAAGTGTCCACTCGGCTGATGGAGCTGGCGCGCCGTGTCGCGCGCAGCGAATGCACCGTGCTGATCGCCGGCGAGTCCGGCACTGGCAAGGAAGTGCTGGCGCGATATATCCACCGGCATTCCCTGCGTGCCCGCCAGTCGTTCGTCGCGGTCAACTGCGCCGCGATCCCCGAGAACATGCTGGAGGCGATTCTGTTCGGCTGGGAGCGCGGCGCCTTCACCGGCGCGCACGCGGCTCATCCCGGCAAATTCGAGCAGGCCCAGGGCGGCAGCCTGCTGCTGGATGAGATCTCCGAGATTCCGCTGGCGCTGCAGGCCAAGCTGCTGCGGGTATTGCAGGAGCGCGAGGTCGAGCGCCTGGGTGCACGACAGACCATGGGGCTGGATGTGCGCGTCATTGCCACCACCAACCGTCATCTTCGCACCGATGTCGCCACCGGGCGTTTTCGCGAAGACCTGTATTACCGCCTGAACGTATTTCCGCTGACACCGGTACCGCTGCGGGCGCGGCGCGACGATGTGCTGCCGCTGGCCATGCGCCTGCTGGCCTCACACTGCAAGCCGGGCGCGCGCATACCGGCGCTGTTGCCCGATGCGGCACAGCTGCTGCTGACCTATGAGTGGCCCGGCAACGTGCGCGAACTGGAAAATGTCATGCAGCGTGCCCTGGTGCTGTGCGAGAGCGATCTGATCCGTGCCGCGCATATCGTGTTTGAGCCGGCGGGCCCTGAGATCCGTGCCACCGCTGCCACCGCCAGCGTCACCGTCGCTGCAAGCCCCAGCATCACCGGCAACGTGACCTCGATTGCCTCGCACCTCGGCGTCGCGGCCGAGTTGCCGCTGGGTCAAGCCGGCGGTGCGTTGGCGGACTCGCTGGCGCTGGCCGAGCGCCAGATCATTCTGCGTGCGCTGCGCGCACACGTCAGCCGCGAGCGCGCGGCCGAGGAGCTTGGCATCAGTGCCCGGACGCTGCGCTACAAGCTGGCGCGGCTGCGGGCCGCTGGAGTTGACCTTTCGCATGAGATCCAGCTGACCGGGAGTGCAGCATGAGCAACATGGCCATCGATCAGGTGCTGGCACAGATCCGGTCGATGTCGGCGCAGGCCGGGGCGGGCGTCAGGCCGGTCGCACCGGCCGCAGCGAGCGCAGCTGGCAGCGTCGGCGCGCCGCAGGGGCCGGCCTTCGGCGAACTGCTCAAGCAGGGCATCGATTCGGTCAATCACAGTCAACAGAGCGCCGGCGCGCTGGCCGATGCCTGGGAGCGCGGCGCAGCCGGAGTCGATCTGGCGCGGGTGATGATCGAGAGCCAGAAAGCCTCGGTCTCGTTCCGCGCTTTGACTGAAGTGCGCAACCGTCTGGTCAGCGTGTACCAGGACATCATGAACATGTCGATCTGAGCGGGTGATGGAACAAGCGTATGGCGAATAATCAGACAACGGCGTTAGCCGGCCGCGTCGGTCTCAATCTGCGGCCGCTGCTACTGCTGCTGGGCATCGCCGCGGCCGTGGCCGCCGGCGTGACCGTGGTGCTGTGGTGGCGCGGGCCGAACTGGAGCCTGTTGTACGGCAACCTCGCCGACTCGGATGCCAGCAGCGTGGTACAGGCGCTGCAGGCCGCGTCGATCGAGTACAAGCTCGACAACTCCAGTGGCGCGATCATGGTGCCCGCGGAACGGGTACACGACGCGCGGCTGCAACTTGCGGGACAGGGACTGCCGCAGGGCAAGAACGCCAGCCTGGAACTGATGAGCAAGGACCCGGGCTTCGGCGTCAGCCAGTTCATGGAGAACGCGCGCTACCAGTACGCGCTCGAGGGCGAGCTGGCGCGCACCATCTCATCGCTGCAGGCCGTGGAGGCGGCGCGCATTCACCTGGCGCTGCCGCAGCAATCCGCATTCGTACGCGATCGGCGTCCGGCCAGCGCCTCGGTGTTGCTGCAACTTCGTGCCGGACACCGGCTGCAGTCCGAGCAGGTATCGGCGATCGTGCATCTGGTGGCCTCGAGCATCCCGGAGCTCGACTCCGACAATGTAACCGTGGTCGACCAGCAGGGTCGGCTGCTGTCGTCGCCAAGGAATTCCGAGGCCGCGATCACCGCCGAGCAGTTCGAGGCCGCGCATCGGGTCGAAGACACCTACATCGAGCACATTGAGAAGCTGATCTCGCCGCTGGTCGGCGATGGCCGGGTGCATGCCCAGGTCACCGTGGACCTGGACGCGGGCGCCACCGAGGAGGCGCACGAGCAGTACAAGCCAGAGAGCGCGATCGTGCGCAGCGAACAGAGTGCCGAAGAGGTCTCGCGCTCGGGCAGCGCGGCGTCCGGTGGCATTCCAGGCGCGTTGACCAACCAGCCACCGGCCGGTGGCACGGCCAGCGCGGCCAGTCCAATCAAGCCGGCCGCTCCCGCCGCGGTTGCCGCCGCCGCCGGCAGCGCCGCTGCCAACGCCGCCGCTGCGGCCGCCAGCGTGACGCCGCCGGAAAACACATCCAAGCAGAGCACGCGCAATTACGAAATCGATCGTACCGTCAGCTATTCGCGCCAGCCGGCCGGCCGCGTCAAGCGGGTGACGGTTGCGGTGCTGGTAGACAACATGCGCCAGGTCGGGGCCGACGGCAAAGCAGCCGAACGGCCGCTGACCAAAGCGGAGATGGACGACATCACGCGGCTGGTCAAGGACGCGGTCGGGTTCGACGAAGCCCGCGGCGACAGTGTCAACGTCGTCAATCAGCCATTGCAGCCGCTGGTCACCGAGACGCTCAAGCCGGAGGTGATTCCGCTGTGGCAACGGCCCTGGATACGCGACGTGGTGCGCCTGATCCTGGGCGCGCTGGTACTGGTGGCGCTCGCGCTCGGTGTGTTGCGTCCGCTGATCAAGAATCTGTCCACCCATGCCCTGGCGGCCACCCCGCCGGAACTGCTGCCGGCCGCCGCCGGTGCACCGAACGACCGACCGGTGGTGTCCACGGCGGTGCCCGGACAGACGCTCGCGTATGAGCAGCAGCTGGTGCAGGCGCACGGCCTGGTCACACAGGATGCGAAACGCGTGGCGCAAGTCGTGAAGACCTGGGTAGGCGAGCAATGAGTGAAGGCCAGCTGACGCGCTCGGGGGTAGACCGGGCCGCTATTCTGCTGCTGGCACTGGGCGAGCAGCACGCTGCACAGGTGCTGCGCCACCTCGGGGCGCGCGACGTACAACGGGTGGGCGCCGCGATGGCGCAGCTGTCGTCGGTGTCACGCGAAGAAGTGTCGACCGTGCTGTCCACGTTTTCCAACACCGTCGAGCAACAGACCTCGTTCGGCATCGGTACCGACGACTACATTCGCAAGGTGCTGAACGAGGCGCTGGGTGCCGACAAGGCCGGCGGCGTGATCGATCGCATTCTTCGCGGCCGCAGCAGTCGCGGACTCGAAGCCCTCAAGTGGATGGAGCCCAAAGCTGTTGGCGAGATGCTGCGCAACGAGCATCCGCAGATCATCTCGATCGTGTTGTCCTACCTGGAAGCCGAACAGGCGGCGGCAGTGCTGGTACAACTGCCGGAACTCACCCGCGGCGACATCCTGATGCGCATCGCGGCCCTCGAGGGCGTGCATCCGACTGCACTGAATGAGCTCGATGAGGTACTCGAGAAGCAGTTTTGCGGAACCGGCGCGGGCACCACCGACGGCGGCTTCGGTGGACCGAAGGCGGCGGCGGAGATTCTCAACCTGGTCGGTACCGCACAGGAAGGCACGATCATGGCGCAGATCGCCAAGGTCGATGAACCGCTGAGCCAGAAGCTGCAGGAGCTGATGTTCGTGTTCGAGGACCTCACTGAGGTCGATGATCGCGGCATGCAGGAGCTGCTGCGCGAGGTGCCGGCAGACAAGTTGATCGTGGCACTCAAGGCGGCAGACGAAACGCTGAAGCAGAAATTCTTCAAGAACATGTCGGAACGCGCCGGACAGATGATGAAAGACGATCTCGAATCCAAGGGCCCGGTGCGACTGTCGGAGGTCGAGGCGGCGCAGAAGGAAATCGTGATGACGGCGAAGCGCATGGCCGACGAAGGCCGTCTGGCGCTGGGCGGCAAGGGCGGTGAGGAATATGTCTGACGCTGCCGGCGCTGCGGTGTGGGAGCTGCCGCCGATCGACGGACCGGTGATCACGCGCCGTCGGCGCGGCGCCGACCTCGATGTCATCGAGCGCGAGGCCTGGGACAAGGGCTATGTCGAAGGGCGCGAGGCCGGCCTTGCGGCAGCAGCTCAGCAGCAGCAGTCGGCGCAGGCGGAGATCGACCGCCGGGTGCAGCACCTCGGCTCAATCCTGGAATTCATGGCCAAGCCGATCGCGGAAGTCGACGACCAGGTGCAGCGCCAGATGGCGCTGCTTGCCGGTGCGATCGCACGCCAGGTAGTACGCCGCGAGCTCAGGCTGCAGCCCGACGATATCATCGCGGTGCTTCGCGACACCGTGTCGCTGCTGCCGGTGGCGGCGCGCGACGTACGCGTGCACCTGAATCCGGAGGACGCGAATCTGGTGCGTTCGCGGCTGGCTGAAGTCACCAGCGAGCGCGCCTGGAGCATCACCGAGGATCCGATTCTGCCGCGCGGCGGTTGCCGCGTGAGCAGCGAGAACTCCACCATCGACGCGCAGGTCGAGCAGCGTCTGGGTGCAGCCATTGCCACCGTGCTTGGCGATGAGCGCAGCGGCGCCGCGAGCGAGGCAGCGCGATGAACGCAATGTATGCGCCCGCGGCCAAGCGCTGGACCAACGCACTGGCGCGCTACCAGGAACGCCTGAGCAACGTGCCGCCACCGGTGGTGGCGGGGTGCCTGACGCGCATGATCGGGCTGACGCTCGAGGCATCCGGTTGCCAGGCTGCGGTGGGCGATCGCTGCGAAATTGTCAGCGCCGACCATTCGCGCATCGAGGCCGAGGTGGTCGGTTTTGCCGGCGAGAGGCTGTATCTGATGCCCACCGGCGACATCCACGGCCTCAAACCCAATGCACGCGTGGTGCCGCGACCGCATGCGGGCACCGTGCGCGTCGGACCGAAGCTGCTCGGCCGCATCGTCGATGGCGCCTGCAGGCCGCTGGATGGACAGGGCCCGATCGAATCCGAAGCCAGCGTGCGGCTTACCGGCAGTCCGATCAATCCGCTGCTGCGTCAGCCGATCACGCAGCCGCTCGATGTCGGCATTCGGGCCATCAACGGCCTGCTGACGATTGGCCGCGGCCAGCGAGTCGGCCTGTTCTCCGGCAGCGGTGTCGGCAAGAGCGTGCTGCTTGGCATGATGGCGCGCTACACCGCGGCCGATGTCATCGTCGTCGGGCTGATTGGCGAGCGCGGACGCGAAGTGAAGGAATTCGTCGAGCGCATTCTCGGCCGCGAGGGCCTGGCACGCTCGGTGGTGGTCGCCACCCCAGCCGACTACCCGCCACTGATGCGGCTGCATGGCGCCTGGCTGGCGACCGCGATCGCGGAGTACTTTCGTGACCGCGGCCAGAACGTATTGCTGATCATGGATTCGTTGACGCGCTTTGCACAGGCGCAGCGCGAGATCGCGCTGGCGATCGGCGAGGCACCGGCAACCAAAGGCTACCCACCCTCGGTATTTGCGCGCCTGCCGCAGCTGGTGGAACGCGCCGGCAACGGCGTTGCGGGCGAAGGCTCGATTACCGCGTTTTACACCGTGCTGGTGGAGGGCGACGATCCGAATGATCCGATCGTCGATGCCGCGCGCGCGGTGCTCGATGGTCACATCGTGCTGGCGCGGCGGATCGCCGACGGCGGGCGTTACCCGGCGATCGACGTCGAAGCCTCAGTCAGTCGTGTCATGCATGACATCGTGCCCGAGACGCAACTCGAACTGGCGCGCCGCTTTCGGCAAATCACGGGCCTGTACGAGCACAATCGCGATCTGATCACAATCGGGGCTTACCAGCGCGGCAGCGATCCGCGGATCGACGGGGCGATCGCGCGCTGGCCGCAGATCGAGAGCTATCTGCGCCAGGACATGCGTGACAGCGTGAGCCTCGCCCACAGCACAGCGCAGCTCGCTGCCACCATGGCCGAGACGGCCGAAGCACCAAGACCCAAGTGAGGACTACGTGAAGCGATCGAAACGATTGGAGCCGGTAGGCGCACTGGCGGACGAGACCGAGCGCGGGTGCGCCTCGCACGTGGCCGGGCTACAGGGCCGGCTGGCGGATGCGGAGCGTCGCTGCATTGAGCTCAAGCGCTATCTGGGCGAATACCAGAGCATGTTCCAGCAGCGCGCGAGCGAGGGTATGCGCGTCACGGGCATGCGCGACTACCAGACTTTCATCGCACGACTGGGCGAGGCGGTGCGGCAGCAGGAAGACGTCATTGCGCAGCTGCGCTCGGATTGCGAACGCGCTCGGGCCAGCTGGGTCGAGGCGGCCGCGCGCAAGAGTGCGGTGCGCAAGGTCATCGCCAAGGTGCGTTCCGATGACCAGAAACTCGAGGAGCGCCGCAGCCAGAAGGAATCCGACGAGCATGCCCTGCGACCGGGCGGTGCACGGTGATGTCGGCGAAAGTGTCAAGCGCGTCCTCTGCCAGTGCCGGCACCAGCATCGTCGGCGGCAAGGCCGCTGCGGCTATCGGCCCGGCTGCAGGCAGTGCGGTCCCGGACGGCGCCAGCGGGGCGGCTACCTCGCACGGCGCATCCGGCTGCGGCGCAAGTCCGCGCTTTTCCTCCGCGATGAGCCACGCCGCGCATGCCGGTGACTCAGCAGCGGGCACACACATTCACGATGGCACCCGAGCCGAGGCCGATGCTGCGGCCGATGGCAGTGACGGCAGCAACTCCAGCGCCGGCGCGAACGCGACAGTCGTCGCGAGCGCGCACGACCTTAGCGCAAACGCATCGCCGGCGCTGAGCCAGAACGCTGCGAACCTGAAAACCTGCGCGCTCGGCCAAACCGGCAATACGCGCGGCGGCAGGTCGGCAATCAGGATCGGCAGCGGCGAGCCTAGCGCCGGCGACGACGATGCTTCCAAGTTGGCGGCAGATCCGGTGGCCGTGGCGCTGCTGCTTGTCGCCAGCGGCATGCCGATGGGCAACGCAGCCGACAGCGCCAGCGCGGCGGCGGATGCCGGTAATGCCCGCGCGGCCGATATCGGCGTGAGCGGCGCCGCAGCAGATGTCGGCGCCGGCCTGAGCGCAACCGACCCGGCTTCCGCGCGCGATGCGGCGCATTCGATACTTGACGTGGCGCGCTCATCGATTAGCGCTGGCGCCGGATTGCCCGGCACGCCGGCTTCGCTAACGAGCAAGAGCGCGAGTCCCGATTCGCGGGCTGCGCCGACGTCGATCATGACGGACTCCGCGGGGCTGCCCGAACTGGTACGCAGCTTTGTCGCCAGCTCAGCGCAGACTCCAGTGGTGGAAGCCACGATATCCGTGCCGGTTGTCAGTGGCAGCTGGCCACAGGCGGTGGCCGCACAGGTGCACTGGTTCGTCAACAACGGTGTGCAAAGCGCCACCCTGCGCCTCTCGCCCGAGCATCTGGGTCCGGTCGAGGTCCAGATCGACGTGCACGACTCGCAGGTCAACGTGAACTTCAGCGCGGCGCACGCCGAAACGCGCGCCGCCCTGGAGCAGACCGTGCCGCGCCTGCGCGAGATATTCGCCAGCGGCGGTCTTACCCTGGGACAGGCCAACGTGCAGCAGGATCCGCGACCGGGTTCCCAATCCACCGCGGTTTCGCCGCGGGCGGCGTTTGTCCATGCGCAAACTGTCGAACCGGTCGCAGTCGCGGCCGCACATACCCTCGGACTGGTCGACGAGTACGCCTGAATGTGCGCTGTGGCAGCGACGGTTTTCCGTCTAAATCCGCACAGTCGGGCTGGCACAACGCTTGCTCTGATTGAAAGCACCCGGAACTGATCGTCAGCAACGCAGCGAGTACCACCGAACATGGCTTCCGAATCCGCCAAGAAAGAACCAGCAGCAAACGTGCAGCCGATCAAGCCCAGGAAAAACGGCAAGCTGCTCTGGATCGTCATCGCCGTGATCGTGCTCGGCGGGGGCGCCGGCGCCTGGTTCGCATTCAAGCCTGGCGCAGCGTCCGACGGCACCGCCGCGGCCACTAAGCCGACCTCACCGCACGCCGCGCCTATCTATTACAAGTTCGATCCCGCATTCGTGGTCAATTTTGGCGGCGAAGGCAGTGCCCGCTACCTGCAGGTCACGGTCGAGGCGATGTCACGTGACATGACAGTCCTGGAGAACCTGAAGAACACCGAGCCGGCGATACGCAACGACCTGGTGATGCTGTTCTCCGGCCAGGATAACGCCACGCTGATGAGCGTGGATGGCAAGGAGAAGCTGCGGGGCGCCACGCTGGCAGCAATCCGCAAAGTCCTCGACAGCGAGGGTGGCAACGGCAAGCTTATCGAAGCGGTCTACTTCACCAGCTTCGTGATCCAGTAATCATGGGCGCCGAAATCCTCAACCAGGATGAAATCGATGCCCTGCTGCGGGGTGTTGACGATGGCGCTGTGCCGACCACACCGCCGCCGGAGAATTCCGGCGAGGTACGGCCGTACAATATTGCGACGCAGGTCCGACTGGTGCGCGGCCGCATGCCGACGCTCGAGATGATCAATGATCGCTTTGCCCGCCAGTTCCGCATCGGACTCTTCAATATGATCCGCCGCACGCCGGAGGTCAGCGTGGCGCCGGTACGAGTTCAGAAGTTCAGCGACTACACGCAGAACCTGAAAGTGCCCTCGAGCCTGAATCTGATCAAGCTCAATCCGTTGCGTGGAACGGCACTGCTGGTGCTCGATGCCAAGTTGGTATTTTCCATCGTCGACAACTTTTTCGGCGGCAATGGCCGCTACGCCAAGATCGAAGGCCGCGAATTTACCATGACCGAGGGCCGCGTCATCCAGATGGTGCTGCGTCAGGCCTTTGCCGATATCACGGAGGCCTGGAAGCTCATTGCGAGCATCAACCTCGAGTACCTGAATTCAGAGATCAATCCGAACTTCGCCAATATTGTCAGTCCGTCCGAGATAGTGGTCGTGTGCTCGTTCAAGATCGATCTGGAAGGCGGCGGCGGCGAGCTGCATGTGACCATGCCGTACTCAATGATCGAGCCGATCCGCGACCTGCTGGATTCCGGCATGCAGAGCGATCGCATCGAACGCGACGACAGTTGGACGCTCGCGCTGCGCGAGGAAATCGAGGAGGCCGAGGTCGAAATCGTTCCGGTGCTGGGCCGCAGTTCGCTGTCGGTAGGGGGGCTGGTGGATCTGAAGCCCGGGGACGTTATCCCCTGCGATTTCGACGGCAACGTGACACTGTACGCGGAAGGTGTCCCGGTGCTGCGCGGCAGCTACGGCGCCTCGCGCGGACAGCAGGCAGTCAAGGTTACACAACGAATCTCGCGGCACAAATCGCCGGTATTAAGTAATGTCGTGATAGGTGGAAAGATATGAGTACAGGCACAGCAAATGCGACCGAAGCGCAACCGGCTCCAATGGGCAATCTGAAGCCAGATGCGCCGGAAGCCGGTACAAACCGTGAGCTGAATCTCGATGTGGTACTCGATATTCCGGTCACACTGTCCATGGAGGTCGGACGCAGCCGGATCAGTATCCGTAACCTGCTGCAGCTCAACCAGGGCTCGGTAGTGGAACTGGAGCGGGCGGCCGGTGAGCCGCTGGACGTCTATGTCAACGGTACCCTGGTTGCCCATGGCGAGGTGGTCGTGGTCAACGAGAAATTTGGCATCCGTCTGACCGACGTCATCAGCCCGGCCGAGCGGATTCGTCATTTGAAATAACCCGCCTCAAGAAATTCGCGGCGGTGCCGATAGTACTGGCGATAGCAGATTTCCGGAGAGATGCACGTGTCAGCGACCAGCAGATCGCAGCAACCAGAGTCCGAATCCGCCGGATCGCCATTCCGGTTTCTGAGCGATCTCGCCCGCGAGCTGTCCGCCGGCCGTGTCGATCTGCCCTCGTTTCCGGATGCCGTCGCGCGCGTACAGCATGTGCTGAGCGACGACAGCATCAGCAGCGAGCGCATTGCGCGCGTCGTCAGTTCCGATGCCGGCCTGGCCGCGCGAATCCTCACCATGGCCAATTCGACGCTGCTTCACCGCGGCGGCTCGCCGGTCACCGATCTGAAGATTGCGATCACCCGTATCGGTCACGACAGCATCCGCGCCGCGGCGCTGGCATACGCCACGGCGCAGGTGCGCCAGGCCGCCGATCTGGCGCCCATCCGCTCGGATCTTGAAAGACTGTGGCAGCAGGGCGTGCAGGTAGCCGGGGTTGCACACGCGATGGCCAAGGAGACCCGACTCACGCGACCGGACGAGGCGCTGCTCGCCGGGCTGCTGCATAACATCGGCAAGGTATACATCATTGCACGTACACCGAGGGATGCCGGGCGCCTGCAGATCGATGACGACGCATTGCGCGATTGGCACCCGGGAATCGGCCAGGCGCTGATCGAAAACTGGAAGCTGCCGACGGATATTGCGGCAGCGGTGGGTGGCCAACTCGAGATCGAGCGCTCGCACGGTGGGCCGGCGGACCTGCAGGATCTGTTGATCGTGGCGGTGAACCTCGCGGCGCAGATGGCGAGCAAGGTCGATGATGCGGCGCTGGCCGAGATGCCCGCGGCCGCGGCCATGGGGCTCACCGACTCCGCGTTCGTGCGCATCATGCTCGAGTCGCAGACCGAAATGGAGACGCTGCAGGCCGCGCTCGGCTAGCAGTGCTGATTCATTCCGGCGCCGGCTCGCGTGCCGGACCGAATACCGTACGTCCGCCAAATTGCGCCGAACGCGAGTGCTCTTCGGCCGTCAACGTATCGAAGTCCGGCCCGCCGTCCGCCGCCCGTTCCAGCCAGCGCGCCTGTGCATCGAGGCGTGTAATCGCCGCCAGCTTGTCATCATTACCAAGGCTGGCTGACGTCACCGCCTGTTTGAGCACGCGGATGGTCTGATCGTAGACCTTCAGCGGCACCGGGAACGGATGCGCGTCCTTGCCGCCATGCGCCATCGAGAATCGCGCCGGGTCGGAGAAGCGCGACGGCGCCCCGTGGATCACTTCCGCGACCAGTGCCAGCGACGCCACAGTGCGCGCACCGATACCCGGGGTCAGCAGCAGTTCGCTGAAATCCGCAGGTCCGCGCTCGGCCGCGGCGGCGAGGGCGGCGTGCAGCCGCCGCAGCACGACGTCCGATGCACGGACCTCGTGATGCGCCGGCATCTGCAGGCACGGCAGCGGCTGCTCAGGCGCGAGCTGCCGATCGAGCTGCGGAAACAGACTGAGTGCCGGACTGCTCGATTGGCGCAGCCGCCGCAAGATTGCTACGGCGCGATCCGGACCGTCGCGCACCAGCTCAAGGCTCGCTGCCCGATTGCGCGCTGCACGCGCATCCGCAAGATTCACGATCACGCCTTGGTGGCGTCCGTCGATGGCGGCGTGCGGGGAGTCAAGAAAACTGTCGAGATGCTCCGACAGCCAGTGATAGCGTCGAGCGTCGCGCCGGTGTTCGTTCATGCCCTGCTGCACCACGCACCAGCGCCCGGTCGAGGTGGCGATAAATGCATGCAGGTACAGGTCAAAGCCATCCTGCACAGCTGCCCCGTCCACCTTGGCTACCAGTCGGCTGGCACGCGTCAGGGCCGTGGCATCGAGCCCGGTTTCATCGCCGAGCCGCGCCAGTTGCGAGGGCGTCTCGCGGGCGCGCAGGCCCTTGCCGCCGCACACGTAGATTCCGAGCTCATGCCGTATCGGTGCCAGGCCGCGCTGCAGCGCGGCGACGACGCTGGTGGTGATGCCCGAGGAGTGCCAGTCCATGCCCATGACGGCGCCAAGCGACTGAAACCAGAACGGATGCGACAGGCGGCGCAGCAGCTCGTCGCGACCGTAGTGATGGACGATCGCCTCGGTCATGACCCGCCCCAGGGCTGCCATGCGAGTGGACAGCCACGACGGCACATGCCCGCTGTGCAGCGGCAGATCGGCGCTCCCGGTGCGTCTGGTCACCGCGTCATTGTGCACCGTGGTGCCGTCGGCGTGCACGCAAGAGCTTGAGCGGGGGGAAGCGACGCTGGCCAATCGGCCTCATGCAGTTTTCCTGAAATCTCCGATCTGCGCATCGAGCGCACGCTTGAAAGCGGGCCGCGCGGTGCAGCGCTCGATGTAGGCCGCCAGGCGAGGGTCGCTCGAGACGATGTCGGTGTGCATCAGGATGCGCAGCACCGTCGTCATCATAAGATCGCCGGCCGTAAAGCGATCACCATCGAGAAAGGACTTCTCACCCAGCGACCTGGAGAGTGCCGACAGACGCCGCTGCACGAACTCCACGGCACCGGGGCGTCGCAGTTTCGCCCACTCCTGCTGCGCGTAGAAGAGATCGATCAATGCGACATTCATAACGAACGGCTCGATAGAATTGAGCGCTGCTATCAGCCACTGCATCGCGCGTGCGCGTGCCGCGGCTTGCTTCGGCAGGAGCGCCTCGCTGCGCTCGCCTATGTGCAGTGCGATGGCTCCCGACTCGAACAGCACGAGGCCGTCTTCTTCCAGGATCGGCACCTGCCCAAAGGGCTGCAGAGCACGGTACTCCGGCTTGTCCTGATCTCCCTGCTCGAGCAGGCGGGTCTTGTACGGCAGCCCGGCTTCCTCCAGCGCCCAGCGTGCGCGCAGGTCGCGCACCTGGCCGCGGGCAAACTCCGGGACCCATTTGAAGGCGGAAATGCTGATCATCTTGTGTGTTCCTCGATAGAAACGGCTTCAGGTCCAAGCGAGACGCTGCGTAGAGATGCGCCGTACGAGCTTATCTAGCGCACCGACACCGAGGCAAGGTAATGATGATTCTGCTTGCTATCCCGCCGACGCCAGCCGGCCTAGGGCCTGGAGTCATGGCCGCTTCAGCCCGGTGACGGTGTCAGTTCGCGCCGCAGTCGCCGTGCGAACAGCAGAATCAGAACCCCGCCCGCGGCGACGATCGCCGCGTGCAGCAGCCAGAACTCGGCGACGGAGAGCCGCTCATAAAGGCCGCCCAGCCGGCCGCTGATAGTGCTGCCAGCAAAGATCGACAGATAATAGGTGCCGATCATCATCGCATTGACCGACGCCGGTGCCGCCCGGGAGAACAGCGCCAGCACCACCGGCGCAAAGTAAAGGTAGCCAATCGCCGAGAGGAAGTGATACGTGAGCGCCCAGGCCAAAGGCACCTTGCCGGTCGCGTAGGCGATCAGCTGTCCGCCCGCCAACCAGGCAATCGCGGCGCCGAACAGCAAGCAGCCCACGGCAAGTTTCGTCACGTCATCGGGTTCGCCGGCGCGCGCGGCCTGCCATCGCCAGAATCGCAGCAGCGGCAGCACCAGCACAATGACACCGAGCGCGTCCACGGCCTGCAACCACGGGACTGGCATCCTCCATCCGCCGATGCTCATATCGACGTGATCGCGGGCCCAAAGATTATAGGTATTCCAGATCTGCGATTGCGCTGTCCAGAACAGCGTCAACAGAGGCAGCATCAGCACCATCACGACAACGACACGTCGCTCGCCCGCATTGAGCCTTACCCGCACCGTCGTTGCACCGCGCATCGAGTCGGGCGGAAGGTTCCGCGCACCCGATAGGTAGATGACGAGGCCTGCCAGCATGCCGACACCGGCGAACCCGAAGCCGTAATGCCAGCCGTACGCCTGGGCGAGCACCCCGGTGATCAGCGGTGCGATGAAGGCGCCGGTATTTAGCATCCCGTAGTAAAACTGGAAGGCGCTGTCGCGACGGTGATCGCGATTGGAATAAAGGTCACCGAGCTGCGAGGCCAGGTTGCCGCGCAGCACGCCGGCACCCACGACGAGCAGCAAAAGCGCCACCAGAAAGGATCGCTCGAATGCCATGCAGAAGTGACCCGCAGTCATCAGCAGCGCACCGATTACCACGGCGCGCCGCCGACCGAGAACCCGGTCACCGAGTATTCCGCCGAACACGGGCATGAGGTATACGAGCCCGACATAGAGGCCGAAGATCTGGGAGGCGAGCGCCTGCGAGGACAGCGGCCCGGTCACCCCTTCGATGATGGCGCGGAAGCTGCCAAATCCCGCAATGCTCTCTACGTGCCCGGGAAGCAGCAGATATTCGACCATGTAGAGGACCAGCAGTGCCTGCATCCCGTGGAAGGAAATGCGCTCCCACAGTTCGGTGCCGCCGATAAAGAACAGTCCACGGGGGTGGCCCAGGAATTCTCGACCGCTCCCCACGTGCGCGGGCGACTCCGCCGCGCGGACCTCGGTCGCCACTACGCCGGCCCGCGCATCGATACCTTCGGGTGGCGTGTCAGGAACGACTGCGAAATCACGGGTTTGGCCATGAAGCACTCGTCCTGGATGGTGGTGACGAAACCATCATCGCGAAGGACTCGGCAGCTGACAAGGCGGGTGCCGCTCATGAGCGGCCGGTAGCCCTTTTTGCCGCGCAAATCACATCCCCCTTGAGGCGCGCGATGCGTACCAGTAGGCTGTCGTGGCGTGTTTTGCGGCGCATCGAGCGCGGGGGGCGGAAGTGGTTGCGGTCGTTTCGAGGGACTACAGCCTGGTCGGCAATGAGACCAGGCTTGCGGAGCAGAGCGGACTCGCGCAAGCACGCCGCTATACCTGCGCGATCGGCAGCGGGCAACTGAGACTGCTGATGCAGCGGCGCGATGGGCCGGCGATGCGCGACACAGCGATCTGGCTTGGCGCGCTCGCGATCAGCGGGGCTCTGGGTGTCCATTTCTGGGGTAGCTGGGCCGCCGCACCGTTCTTCATTGTGTACGGGATCCTGTACGGGTCCTCAGCCGATAGTCGGTGGCACGAAACCGGGCACCGTACTGCATTCAAGACGCGCTGGCTCAACGAAACCGTCTACCAGATCGCCAGCTTCATGCTCCTCAGAGAGCCCACCGTATGGCGATGGAGTCATACCCGCCATCACACCGACACGCTCATCGTCGGGCGCGATCCGGAGATCGTCGTGCCGCGTCCGCCCAAGCTCCTGAACCTCGCCCTCAATCTGCTGGCGCTCGAGTCGACCGCGACCACGCTGCGCAGATTGGCCGTGCATGCATCGGGGCGTCTGACCCCCGAGGAGTGTACCTTCATCCCCAACCGGGAACGCTGGAAGGTGCCGTGGGTGGCTCGAGGCTGGCTGGCACTGCTCGCAGCCATCGGCGCCACCTGCCTGGTTACCCGCTCGCTGCTGCCTGCGATGCTCGTTGGACTGCCGACGATCTACGGTGGTTGCTTACTGCTGTTCTTCAGTCTGACCCAACATGCAGGCCTCGCCGAGGACGCGCTCGATTATCGGCTCAACAGCCGCACGGTCTACATGAATCCGCTGTTCCGATTTCTATACTGGAATATGAATTATCACCTGGAACACCACATGTTCCCGATGGTGCCCTACCACGCCTTGCCGCAGCTGCATGAGCTGGTCAAAGCCGACTGCCCGCCGCCATACCCGAGCTGCTGGGCGGCATACCGGGAAATCATCCCGGCAGTGGCGCGCCAGCGCAGGGATCCGCGCTGGCAGGTAACGCGGCCGCTGCCGAGCTCATAGAGCCGCGCCGAACATTGGGCGAAAGCCAGGTATTTGCGACGCTGGCAGTCACTTCTTCGTACGGGTTTTGCCCATGTAGTCGCGTTTGCCGATGGGCATGCCCTTCCAGCGAAGAATGTCGTAGGCCGTGGAGGCGTGAAAGTAGAAGTTGGGCAGCGAGAAGGAGAGCAGGAAGTCCTCAGCGGTGTAATCTCGATAATTGTTGCCGAAGGCAAAGCGCACGTCGCGGCCGAGAAAACCATCGATCTCCGCGCTGTCGATCTTCTCCAGCGCGGTCAGTGTCGCGGCGATCCGCGCCTTGAGGGCGGCAAACGTCTCGGGGGGCGCTGTTGTGTCGGGTGAGAAGACCCCCTTACGAACGCCCTCGATGGCGCCGAGGGAGTGGACGGTCGTGGACTTGATCTGATAGGCGAGGGGAAACATGTCCGCGGCGAGCCGAGCCTGAATGAGCTCCTGCGGCGCGATGCCTTTCTGCGCGCAAAAGGTTTCCGCTTTGTCGAGCAGGCCGGAAACGGCCCCCAGGATCTGTTGAAAGCTCGGAATGGTAGCGGCGTAGAGCGAGAAAGCCATGGCGCACCTCATAGGGCTGTACAGTTGAGCGAGGGAAGGTATGGCAGCAAGGGGCTGAGCGCCAGCGAATGTTCAGCAGCTATCGTTGTTGCCGGGCCGTTCATGATGCCGGCTTGAGTACCCAGATGGACGCGGGGGCGGTCAGGGTTGCACGCACCGCGAGCAGCAGCCGGTCGATCTCGGGCACGAATAGCGCCGTCCTCGCACCACTGACTGTTGCGACATGCCCCATCCGTGCGTAGCCGTCGCCCCGCTCCGCGAATACATCCACGTACCCCTCGCCGCAGCTCACGTAAGCGCGATGCCGCTTGGAGTCGACAAAGACATCATCAGCGTCGCTACAGGTCTCGAGGACGCCCAGCGCCGTACCGTTCGCCGCGCTGAACACCCCTAACCTGGCAGGGTGCCGGAATACTGCCAGCACGCGGCCATTCTCGTCGAGCGCCATCGGAAAGTTTGCACCCAGGTCGCGTGTCGGCCAGCGCGCGATCTGCCGGTTGGTCGAGCGGTCCACCAGTGCAATTTCCTGCGCATCGGGGACATTGACGAAGATATGCTGGCCCGCGCGCTCGAGCTGGAAGCTCTCCGGATGCGCTTTCAATGGAATGTCCGCTATTCTGATCCGGCTCCTGGCATCGATCACCGCCAGAGCTCCATTGCCGTATCCGACGAACACGCGGCCGGCAGCAGCGTCGACGCGGATGTTATCCGCGTCCTCGCCGAGCGCGATCTGCCCGATCGGCGTGAGGTCTGCACCCTGATACAGACGTACCGAGCCGTCTGCCGCGTTGGCCACATACAGGGTATCTGTCGATGGCTCATAGCCGACCCCCTGCGGCTCGCGCAATCCGGTCAGCCTACGAACCAGTGAGCGATCCTGCAGATCGACCAGTGCCACGGTATCGTTGCCAAGCTCAGCGACATACAGCCTTTGGCGCTTCAGGTCGATCGCGAGGTGATCGATTCTGCCACGGACATGGCCCAATGAAATCCTTGATTCGACATCCAATAGCGGTGAATCTGCGGCCTGTGGGCAGTTAGAGCTCGAAAGCGCGAGCAGCAGCAGCCCGGCAACGCATTGCGCACCAGCGTGGGGTCCGATACGGCATTTAGCCACGTTCTACCTGACCAACATCCAGGTTGGATGCAGCATCGAAGGTGCGAGAATATCAAAGCGCGTGGTCCGGTTGCCCGGACTTGCCCATCGACATTGGACCGGAAGTGGTTTCGAGCGCTGCCATTGCGCCTATGTTGCTGATGCATGCAGAAAAAAAGCCCCGAACGGTCGGTGACCGTCGGGGCTCGAAAGTCTCTAGTGTTTGCGATCAGCTGATCGGCGCCATGCCGGTGTAGTAGATGACCACGTAGGCCTTGAGCGTGCCGTCGGCCTGCGCGATACCAAACACCTTGACCGGCGTGCCGGCGGTCAGATTATCGGTGAAGGTGGTCATGCCGCCAGCGGTGGCGATATCCACTGGGCTCACGGTCAGGATGCCGCCGCTACGATCGACCTGGTAGACCAGTGTCGCCGAGCCGCCGGTGTTGCTGAAGTCCACGATCACCGGCTGGGTCCCATTAGCCACCGCGATGCTGAAGGCATTGCTGGCAACGCCGGTCGCGACCGATGCCAGCGGCACCGGGACCGGCAGCAGCACCGTCCATGGCGCGCTCCATCCGGTCGGATTGGCGGGATCGGCCCAGCTGGCCGCGCTCAAGCCGACCACGCTGATGGGCGGCGCGGGCCCGCCGAAGCTCACCGTGCCGTTGGTGGCGGCGATGAAGTCGGTAATCGCCATGCTGCCGTCGGTCAGCAGCGTCGGGAGGGCGAGGTTCCAGTACTTGAACCCCATGATCGGGTTGCCACTGGAGTCGACGCCGTTGGCACTGCTGGGAGCGATGTAGTCGAGCGCCATCACGTAGTCATCGGCCGCATGTGGATAGTCGTGCGTATAGGTGAACGACGTCGCATTGGCCAGCGATATGAGGCCCGAGTAGCTGGCGGTTTCGATATCGATGCTCTGCGCGACCAGTGGTGTGGCGAGCGGATCGACTACGCTGGCATGCACCTTGAAGCCGCGCACCAGGTTGCCGGCGTCTAGGAATACCGTGCCGGTACCGATCGGCGTCGCATCTGCGATCGCTGACCACGGCTGGCGCAGGTAGAACTGCGTATTGGCGTCGATCTGCATTGCCACCGGCACACCCGATTCGTTGGTGACCGTGATGGTCTGGGTGCTGGTGTTCGCGTGCAACACGTGACCCTCGGGGCTCAACCAGACGCTGGCAAAGCTGCTGCTGGCCCAGATCCGGGTTGCCACCAGCGTTCCATTCTGCTGGTAGCGGGCCGCAATCCGCACGTACTTGCCCGCCAGGCTCGTCTCGCTGGAGAAGCTGGTGAGGGTGGTGCGGGTCTTGGCGTCGACGTCATAGAACAACGTGCCATTGGTGCTGTCGACCAGGATGGTCAGCTGCTGCGTGCCGGCCACCGCCATCTCCGGCGACGCCACCGGCAGCAGCGGATAGTCCTTGGTGATCGTGATCGAGGAGCCGTCGCCGGCTACGCTCATCACATTGCCGTACATGTGGCGCAGCACCAGCCGCGTAATGTCGGCGATCGGATGACGGCGTACCGGCCCGTCGAAATTGACCGCCCACAGCGTCGTGCCGGCACCCGGAGGCTGATGGCCGAGGATGAAGGCGGGATGCGACAGGTCGAATTCCAGATCGAGTGCGGCGTTCGGCGTGCCGCTCGCGGCGACGACCAGCGGTGTATCGAAGCTGATACCGATCGGCACCGTGAGATTGGTTCCGCTGCCATGGGTGTGCTGAATCTCAATGTCGGTCGACGCAATGCTCGATCCCGCGGTACCCGCAAAGCCGGCTTCCGGATCCGCGGCCACGGTCAGCAGGATGTCGCCGGGATTGCCGCCGACGGTGATCACCGCGCCGACGTAGGTGCCAACGGGCACCGCGATGTTGCCCAGGATCTCGCCGAGGTTGTCGAGCTGTTCGAGATTCAGATAAGGCGCATCCGAAGCGGCGGTGAACACCGTCACGTTGGCGCCGCCGCCCTGCGGCACCAGGGCGATGTTCAGCAGCTTGACGCCTACCAGCGCCCAGTCATCTGCCGATGCATCGCTCACGATGAACGGCACGTTGCCGGTCTGCATCGTGGCGCCGGATGAGCTTCCCATCGACGATAGATCCGAGCCGCCGCCGCCGCAGGCGGCGAAGGCCGCGGCCACCGCAGCGCACGCGGCGTATCTGAGCATCGTGAGTTTCATGACCTTCCCTCCACTGGATATTCCATAACACGACCACCTGCGGCATCCGGCTGGATGCGCCGTGGGGAGCACAGCGGTCCACTGAGGAATCGGTTGACGTGGCTGTAAAGGTGACTGAAACCTCGGCCGGTCCTGTCGGCGGCGGGCGACGGTCGCGCACCGCGCAGCGCCAAATATCCGGCAGCGGAGCGCAATGTGATGCGCATCACACGGCGCGGATCATCGCAAATCAAATCCGCAGAATGACTTAGCCGCACCCCGGACTGCGTGGCATGCGCGTTGCTCCTGCTCGGCAGTATCGTCAATTCGTACGGAGCCGCCTTCTTTTGAACGCTACTGCTCGAAGCTGCACCGCGCGCCGCGCGCGGCTGTCGCTCAGATCACTGACGACACTGGGCGGGGCAAGCCGCGCGCTGTATGCCGCATCGGCAACTCCGTTCGCAGTGCCGGTGCAACAGGCCGCGCCCGCTCCCGCCGGCGGGCTGCTGCGCGTGGTCCTGGCGCTGATCGTAGTGCTGGCCGCCGTGCTGGCGGCTGCCTGGCTGGCGCGGCGCATGCGTAGCTTCAGCGGCGGTGGCAGCAGCGCAAATCTTGAAATGCTGGCACAGCTGCCGCTCGGTACGCGCGAACGTGCGGTGCTGGTGCGTGTCGGCGACACCCAGGTGCTGATCGGTGTGGCTCCGGGGAATGTGCGCACGCTGCATGTGCTCGAGCGGCCATCGCTGCCGGTGGCTGCCGCGATGGCGTCGGATGCCGGCGCAGCGCCAGCGAGCGATTGCAGTGCCAGGCCGACTTTCAAGGCGCTGCTGCTGAGGAGTCTCGGCAAATGAATGCCCGATGGCGTGGTTCGACACTCAAGCAATGGCTAGCGGTATCGCTGGCGCTGCTGCCGCTCATCCTGGCGATGCCCGCGGCTGCTGCGGTTGCCGCGCCACCGGGGATCCCTGCCTTCACGGTGCACAACGGCGGCGCTGGGCAGAGCTACACGCTGACGATCCAGCTGCTGGCGCTGATGACGGCGATCACGCTGTTGCCGGCGGCGCTGCTGATGATGAGCGCGTTCACGCGCATCATCATCGTACTGTCGATACTGCGCCAGGCGATCGGCGCCGGACAGTCCCCGCCAAACCAGGTGCTGGTCGGTCTGGCGCTGTTCCTGACCCTGTTCGTCATGTCGCCGGTGATCGACAAGGTGCGCACCGACGCGGTGACGCCGTACATGGCCGGATCGATCGATACCGGCGCCGCACTCGAGCGCGGCGTCGCGCCGCTGAAAACATTCATGCTCGGGCAGACGCGCGAAAGCGACATCGCGGCTTTCGTGCGTATGTCCGGCGGCAACGGGTTTTCGACACCGCAGGAGGTGCCGCTGACGATCCTGGCGCCGGCATTTGTCACCAGCGAGCTGAAGACCGCGTTCCAGATCGGCTTCCTGCTGTTCATACCGTTCGTGATCATCGACCTGGTAGTGGCGAGTGTGCTGATGTCGATGGGCATGATGATGCTGTCGCCGGTGCTGATATCGCTGCCGTTCAAGCTGATGCTGTTCGTGCTGGTGGACGGCTGGACCCTGGTCATGGGTTCGCTGGCCTCGAGTTTCTTTCATTGACCTGTTGCTCCAACAAGAGCGCGCCGCATGACGCCTGAAACCGTGATGACCATCGCGCAGCGTGCGCTCGAGATGACGGTCATGCTTGCGGCACCGCTGCTGCTGGTGGCGCTGGTGGTTGGCCTCCTGGTCGGCATCTTCCAGGCCGCGACCCAGATCAACGAAATGACGCTGTCGTTCATTCCGAAACTGATCGGCATGGCCACGGCGACGTTAATCGCCGGACCGTGGATGCTCAAGCAGCTCGTGAACTACACGCGCATGCTCATCGAGAGCATTCCATCGCTGCTCGGCTGAGCCCTGGCAGGACCATGCCGGTCTATGACTACTCCCAGATCGAGAGCTGGATCGGGCTGGCGTTCTGGCCGTTCCTGCGCATCGGCGCCTGCCTAATGGTCGCGCCGCTGTTCGGGGCGAGCTATGTTCCGCCGCGCGTGCGCATTGTGCTCGCCGGTGCGATGACACTGGTGGCATTGCCGCTGATTCCGAGGGTTGACGGCCTGACGCTGCTGTCCGCCGACGGCGTGATCACGACCGTGCAGCAGATGGTCATCGGCGTGGCAATGGGATTTGCGCTGCAGCTGATGTTCGATGCGCTCAACCTGGGCGGTCAGCTGCTCGCCAACGGTATGGGGCTGGGGCTGGCGTTCAACATCGATCCGTTGCGCGGCGTCGAGACGCCGGCACTCGGGCAACTGTACGTGGTGCTGGGTACGCTGACCTTCATCGCACTCGATGGGCACATAGCGCTGATCGAAACCCTGGTGGCAAGTTTTCGCGGCCTGCCGGTCGGACCCACGGGTTTCTCCCCGCAGGCGCTGCAGTCGCTTGCGGACTGGGGCGATCAGATGTTCATGGGTGCAGTTCGCATCGCGCTGCCGGGCATGACGGCGCTGCTGGTGATCAATCTCGCTTTCGGTGTGACCAGTCGCGCGGCGCCGAGCCTGAACCTGTTCGCGGTCGGCTTGCCGGTGACACTGGTGTTTGGACTGGTGGTGATCTGGCTGGGACTGCCGAGCATGCAGAGCGGTTGGCTCGAGCTGCTGAACTCGGCATTGCAGTTCCTGCGCGCGCTGGGCGGCGTCGGCTAGGAGCAGCAGCGTGGCCGACCATGACAGCGATCGCGACCGCACAGAGAGCCCGACACAGAAACGGCTGGACGAGGCGCGCAGCAAAGGGCAGGTGCCGCGCTCGCGCGATCTGGGCGCCGCCGCGGTGGTGCTTACCGGGGGCTTAAGCCTGTATGGCCTTGGCTCGTTGACCGGTGCCCGCCTGCTGTCGCTGATGCACGATGCACTGGCCTTCGCTCGCGGCGATGCGCTCGATAACGCTCGGATGCTGATGCAGTTCGAGCACGCGGCGCTGCGCGGGCTGCTGGCCGCGGCGCCGCTGCTGGCGCTGTTGCTGGCCGCCGCGGTACTGGCACCGCTGGCGATCGGCGGCTGGACCTTCAGCAGCCAGGTATTGACCCCGGACTTTAGCCGGCTCAATCCGGCCAGGGGACTGGCCCGTATGTTCTCGACCCGCGGCTGGATCGAGCTAGGCAAGGCGATGGCGCGCTTCATCGTCGTGGCGCTGGTGGCGACGGTGCTGCTGTGGGAGCAGTTTCATAGTTTCTCGGGTCTGGGCGCCGAGCCGATGCGGGCGGCCATCGGTCACGCGCTGTCGCTGGTGGGCAGCGCGCTGATCGCGCTCGGTGGCGCGCTTGCCGCCATCGCCCTGGTCGATGCGCCACTCGCCATCTGGCAGCACCACAAGGCGCTGCGCATGAGCCGCGAAGAGATCCGGGAGGAGCACAAGGACACCGAGGGTAGTCCGGAGCTCAAATCACGCGTGCGCCGGGTGCAGCAGGCGATCGCCCGCAAACGCATGATGCAGGAAGTGCCCAGGGCGGACGTCGTGATCACCAATCCGACTCACTACGCGGTGGCGTTGCGATACGACGATCAACGCATGCGGGCGCCGGTGCTGGTGGCCAAGGGCCGCGACCTGATCGCGCTGCGCATCCGCGAGATCGCGGCCGAGCACAAGATTGCGCTGGTCGAGGCGCCGCCACTGGCGCGCGCACTGCATGCGGGCTGCGAGCTCGGCGACGAGATTCCGGCGCGGCTGTATTCCGCGGTGGCAAAGATCCTGGTGTATGTCTACCAGCTGCGCACCGCACGCCGGCGTGGTGCCCCGGCGCCAGCGCAGCCGGACATCGAGCTGCCGGAAGAGTGAACCACGGACGGATTGTGTGACGCGGGTCGCATTTGTCGAGTGATTTATCCGCCGGGATTCTGGCACTGCACGGCGGCACAAGAATTGCTCCTCTCCCGGGAACATGGCTGAAATTGCAATCAATAATAGCGCTGCGGCAGCAGCTCCCTGGACCGGACTGCTGAAGATGCTGCAGCGGGGCATCGGTGCGCCGCTGCTCTTGCTGGCCGTGCTGGCGATGGTGGTGCTGCCGCTGCCGCCGCTGGCGCTCGACGTGCTGTTCACGTTCAACATCGCGCTGTCGGTGCTGGTGGTCATGGCGGTGGTGAATATCGCCCGGCCGCTCGATTTCGGCATCTTCCCCACGGTATTGCTGCTCGCCACCCTGCTGCGTCTGGCACTCAACGTCGCCTCGACCCGGGTGGTGCTGCTGCACGGTCACGAAGGCACCGCTGCCGCAGGCCATGTGATCGAAGCCTTCGGACAGTTCGTGGTCGGCGGCAATTACGCCGTCGGCATCGTGGTGTTCTCGATCCTGACGATCATCAACTTCGTCGTGGTCACCAAGGGCGCCGGTCGCATCTCAGAGGTCAGCGCGCGTTTTACCCTCGACTCGATGCCGGGCAAGCAGATGGCGATCGACGCCGATCTGAATGCCGGGCTGATCAACCAGGATGAGGCGCGGGTGCGGCGGGCGGAAGTGCGCGCCGAGGCGGACTTCTACGGTTCCATGGACGGCGCCAGTAAATTCGTGCGCGGCGATGCGACCGCGGGCATCCTGATCCTGATCATCAACGTGGTCGGCGGTCTTGCAATCGGCACGCTGAGCCATGGGCTCGGCTTCGGCGAGGCGGCCAGGGTCTACACGCTGCTGACGATCGGCGACGGCCTGGTCGCGCAGATCCCGGCGCTGCTGCTGTCGACCGGCGTGGCCATCATTGTCACCCGTATGTCGCGCGCCCAGGACATGGGCAGCGAGTTGACCCGGCAATTGTTCCAGAAGCCGCGCGGGCTGGCGGTCGCGGCCAGTCTGCTCGGCGTCATGGGACTGATCCCCGGCATGCCCAACGTGGCGTTCCTGTTGTTCAGCGGTATCTGCGGTGCCGGCGCCTGGTATCTGAAGCGGCGTGCCGAGCGTGTGGCCGCGGCGGGCACGGCGGCGCAGGTCGTGCGGCCAGCCGCCGCCGATGCTGAGCAGCGCGAACTGTCCTGGGACGACGTGCAGCCGGTGGATCTGATTGGACTGGAGGTCGGTTTCCGGCTGGTGCCGATGGTCGATAAGACCCAGGGCGGGGAACTGCTGGCGCGCATCCGCGGCGTACGGCGCAAGCTGTCGCAGGAGCTGGGATTCCTGGTGCAGTCGGTGCATATCCGCGACAACCTCGAGCTGGCGCCGAATGCCTACCGCATCAGCCTCGCCGGGGTTGCGATCGCCGATGGTGTCGTCTATCCGGATCGCGAACTCGCGATCAATCCGGGCCGTGTGTTCGGCAAGCCGGCGGGCATCGAGACCCGCGATCCGGCGTTTGGCATGGAAGCGGTGTGGATCGAGCCCGGCAAGCGTGAGCATGCACAGACACTCGGCTACACCGTGGTGGACGCCAGTACCGTGGTCGCGACCCACCTCAGCAACGTCATCCAGACGCATGCGCACGAGCTGCTCGGCCACGAGGAAGTACAGCAGCTGCTCAACGGCCTGGCAAAGAGCGCGCCGCGGCTGGTCGAGGACCTGGTGCCCAAAACGCTGTCACTTGGCATCGTGGTGCGGGTACTGCAGGGCCTGCTGGCCGAACGCATTCCGATTCGTAACCTGCGCGCGATCGTCGAAGCCCTGGCCGAGCACGCCGCGCGCACGCAGGACCCGGCAGTACTGCAGGCGCAGGTGCGCATCGCGCTCGGCCGGCAGATCGTGCAGGACATCGTCGGCAGCGGCGCCGAGTTGCCCGTGATCACACTCGAGCCGGAGCTGGAACAGCTGCTGCAGGCGTCGCTGCAGGGGCAGGGCGCGAGCAACGCGGCGATCGAGCCGGGGCTCGCCGAGCGCCTGCAGTCACGACTGGCCGAGTCTGCGGTAAAGCAGGAGAGCTGCGGTGAGGCCGCCGTGCTGATGGTCGCGCCGCAACTGCGCACCACTCTGGCGCGCTTCACGCGCGCGACGGTTCCCGGCCTGCACGTGCTGGCCTGGAACGAAATTCCCGACAACCGACGCGTTCGCCTGGTGGCGGCGGTCGGTCGCTAAGTACTGGAGATGCAGGACCGATGAAGATCAAACGTTACCTGGCGGCCGACATGCGCAACGCGCTGCGGGCCATCCGCGAAGAACAGGGATCCGACGCGGTCATCCTGAGCAGCCGCGCGACGCCGCAAGGGGTCGAGGTGTGCGCGGCCGTGGACCTGGAACTGGTGGCGGGGCAGGGCACGCTCGCCGAAGCCGCCGAGCTGAAGCAGCTCGGGCGCACCGCATTGCAGGATCTGGTGCGTGAAGAATCGACAGTTGCCGCGAGCGCATCGCTGGCGGCGGTTGCAGTCGGTTCGGCGGCTGCGGCCAGCGTGGAAAGCGCATCGACGGTGCTGCGTCCGGTTGATGAGCAGGCGCTGCTCGCCAATATATTTGCCGGTCCGGAAGCTGCTGGCCCGAATCGCTCGGTCGGCGAGGAACTGCGCAGCCTGCGCGCGCTGCTCGAGCAGCAGCTCGCGGCCCTGGCCTGGAATGATTTCACGCGCCGTGAACCGCTGAAAGCGCGGGCGCTGGCGGATCTTGCCAATCTCGGTCTGGATCGCGCGCTGGCACTGCAGATTGTCGGCGAGCTGCCGGCCGGCATTGGCAGCGAACAACTGCAGCGCACGCCCTACGCGATGCTGGCGCGGCGTATCCCGGTGTGTGCGCCGCCGATGGAACGCAGCGGCGCGCTGTTGCTGGTCGGACCGCCGGGCGGCGGCAAGAGCACCACGCTGTTCAAGCTCGCGGCGCGCTACGTGCTCGAGCAGGACGCGGCCAACCTGCTGCTGATCTCCGCCGACGACGAACGCATCGGCTCACACGAACAACTGCGAAGTCTGGGCCGGCTGCTCGGCGTGCGCGTCGAAACCGTGGTCGGACCGACGGCGCTGGCGGCGCGCATCGAGGCGCTGCCCGGTCGGATGGTATTGATCGATACGCCGGGGGCGGTGAGCCGTGACCTGGCCGCGGCCGCACAGTATCGCGCGCTGCGCGAGCGCTGCAAGGAACTGCACACGATGCTGGTGCTGCCTTCGAGTGCGCAGGGCGGTGTGGTCGACGATGCGGTCGACAATTTCGGCATCGGCGTGTCGAACTGCTGTGCACTGACC
>JABCZO010000005.1 GCA_013289615.1 Gammaproteobacteria bacterium | reverse complement strand
ACGCGAAAGGAGCGAACCCATGTATGCCAGCCGCATCGATTTGCCGGACAAGCTGCGCAGCAAGCTCGAGAAGCTGCTGAATTCGCGCCTGGCCGACGCACTGGACCTGGAATCGGCGTCCAAGCAGGCGCACTGGAACGTCAAGGGGCCCAATTTCATCGCCTTGCACGAGCTGTTCGATCAGTTGCACGGCAACATCGAGCAGCACGTGGATACCATCGCGGAACGCATCACGGCGCTCGGCGGCCGTGCGCACGGCACCGTGCATGCCGCCGCCGGCGCCAGTTCGCTCGCACCCTATCCGCTCAACATCAGCGACGGCGTCGCACACCTCGAGGCGCTGTCCGAGCGCCTGGCCGACTTCGGCAAGAAAGTGCGCGCCGCGATCGATGCCTCGGCGCACCTGGGCGATGCCGATACCGCGGACCTGTTCACCGGCGTCTCGCGCGACGCCGACAAATACCTGTGGCTCCTGGAGGCGCACCTGCAGGGCGGGCGCTGACGCGCACGCGCCAAGACTGCTAGCATCGACGGCGTTCGATGTTGCAGTGTCCAGGGAGCCTTCATGACCGAGCCGACCGTAGCCGGGCGCGGGCCGATCGCCGTAGATGTCGAGGCCGGCAAGACCTACTACTGGTGCAGCTGCGGCCGCTCGAGCACGCAGCCGTTCTGCAGCGGCGCGCACCAGGGCAGCGATTTCAAGCCCATTGAGTACCTGGCCGAGCGCAGCGGCCGCGTGTATTTCTGCGCCTGCAAGCACTCCGCCCGGGCGCCGCTGTGTGACGGCACGCACAAGACCCTTGCCTGAACCGAACGAGCGCCGCATGTACCTGACAGCGCGGCGCACTGCGGATGAGCTCCAGCTGGAACTCAGCGGCGAATGGCGCGCGCTGCGCTTCACCGACATCGAGGCTGAGCTCGGCACGGTCGATGTTGCCGGTTTGCAGCGCATCAGCATCGCCGCCGCGCAGGCGCAGCTCGACCTGACCGGGGCCTGGCTGCTGCGCGATTTCCTCGACCGCGCGCGGGCCGCCGGGGCGAGCGTTCAATTCCAGGGGCTCGAGCCCGCCACCCTCGCCCTGGTGGAACGCTGCAAGACCGGCGATATCACCGCCCACACCCACGTCATCGAATGGCTCGACCCGGAGCGGGCGGTCGAGGGTCTCGGCCGGCGCGCGGTGCGCGGCGCGCGGGAAATCGCCGGCGGCGTGAGCTTCGTGGGCCGCATCAGCGTTGCCTTGATGCGCGCCTTGTCGCAGCTGCGCCTGCGGCCGGTGTCGGTTGCGCGCCATGTGTACGACACCGGCCTCACCGCGGTTCCGATCGTGGCGCTGATCGCCTTCCTGATCAGCGTGATCCTCGCGTACATGGGGGCGCAACAGCTGCGCAGATTCGGCGCCGACATTTTCGTGGTCGATCTGGTGACCGTCGGCGTACTGCGCGAACTCGGTGTGCTGTTGACGGCCATCATCGTCGCCGGCCGTTCCGGCAGCGCCTTTGCCGCCGAGATCGGCGCGATGCAGCTGAATGAGGAGATCGACGCGCTGTCGGCCATCGGCGTGGAACCGATCGAGGTGCTGGTGCTGCCGCGGCTGCTCGGGCTGGTGATCGCACTGCCATTGCTGACGCTGGTGGCCGACATCATCGGTCTGGTCGGCGGCGGACTGCTGTGCCACGAGCTGCTCGACATGCCGCTGGTGCAATTCCTGCACCGTGCCCAGGGTGCGATCGCCAGCACCACCTTCTGGGTCGGGGTCGTCAAGGCGCCGGTATTCGCCTGCCTGATAGCGATTTCCGGTTGCTACTGCGGTATGCGGGTGCGCGACTCCTCACGCGAACTGGGGCGATTCACCACGCTCGCCGTGGTGCAGTCGATCTTCTTCGTCATCCTGGTCGATGCGGGGTTTGCGGTGCTGTTCATGGAGCTCGATATCTGATGCGTGCGCTGGTGGAAGTGCAGGGCGTGGTCAATCGCTTCGGTACGCAGATCGTGCATAACGGCATCGACATGCAGGTGTTCGAGGGCGAGGTGTTCGGCATCATCGGCGGCTCGGGGGCCGGCAAATCGGTGCTGTTGCGAACCATCCTGGGACTGCGCCGGCCCAATGCCGGCAGCGTGCGCTTCCTCGGGCGCGAGCTCGCCAGCCTGACTGCCGCGGAACTGCATGCCTTGAAAGCGAGCTACGGCGTCACCTTCCAGCAGGGCGCGCTGTTCAGCTCGCTCAACGTCTGTCAGAACGTGCAGTTGCCGATGCTCGAGCACCTGCGGCTGACGCCGCGCGCACTCGACGAGCTCGCACTGATGCGGCTACAGCTGGTCGGCCTGCCGACCGAAGCCGCGCTCAAGTATCCAGCGCAACTGTCCGGTGGCATGATCAAGCGCGCGGCGCTGGCGCGTGCGCTGGCGCTCGACCCGGTGCTGCTGTTCCTCGACGAGCCGACCTCCGGTCTCGACCCGATCAGCGCCTCGGCATTCGACGAACTGTTGATTTACCTGCAGCGCGAACTGAAGCTGACCGTGGTAATGATTACACACGACCTGGATACCATCTTTCGCACCTGCAGCCGGGTGGGTGTGATCGTCGACGGCCGCATGATCAGCGATACGCTCGAGGCCATCGTGCGCAACCCGAATCCGTGGATAAAGTCCTATTTCCAGGGCGAGCGTGCCCGCCGGCGCCGGAACTGACATGGAACGTGAAGCAAACTACCTCGCGGTCGGCAGCTTCGTGCTGCTGGTGGTGGTGATGGGGTTCCTGTTCGTCTACTGGTATTCCTCCAGCATCGACCATCGCTACTATGTACGCTATGAGATCTATTTCGATGGCAGCGTCAGTGGACTGTCGGACGGCAGCCAGGTGCGTTACCTGGGCGTTGACGTCGGCCGCGTGGTACGCATCCGCATCGATCCACGCGCCGCCAACCGCGTGCAGGTGATCGCCGACATCGACGCCACCACGCCGATCTCGGAGCGCACGCTGGCGCAGCTGTCGCTGCAGGGTGTCACCGGGCTGCTGTACATCGATCTGCAGCAGCAGCGTGCCGATGACAGCGGGCGTCGCGTCATGGCCGCGGTTCCGAGCGAGCGCTACCAGGTGATCCGTTCGTCGCATTCGGACTTCGATCTTTTCCTCAGCAGCCTGCCGCGGCTGACGGTGCGGTTGAATGAGCTGGTGGACGATTCCACGCGGCTGCTGTCGGACAAGAACATCGCCGGCGTCGAGCGCCTGGTGGCGAATCTCGACCGCGCTTCGGCCCAGCTGCCGCACACCGCCGCCAATATCGACACGCTGGTCGACGAGCTGCGCTCGATCATCCGCGACGCGCACCGGGTGGTCACCGACCTGCAGGCCGCCAGCCAGACCGCCGGCGTCGATTTCGTCGCAGCGGTACAGAAACTGCGCGCCACCAGCGACAACCTCGAGCGCGCCAGCGGCAGTCTGGATGCCTTCGTCGCCGAGAACCGCGATCAACTCAGCGGTTTCGTGCGCGGCGGCCTGCCGCAGGTCGAGCTGCTGCTGCGCGACAGCCGGGCGGCGGCACAGGAGATCCGCGACCTGTCGCGCAGCCTGCGCGACAACCCCTCGCAGCTGCTCTACCAGCCGGCGGCCGGCGGCCTGGTGATACCGCCATGAGGTGCGCCGGCATTGCGGCTGCGGGCGCATTCACTTTGCTGCTGCTGGCGGGCTGCAGTGGCGGGCTGAAAAGCAATCTGCCGATAGCGCAGGTGTACGTGCTGCGCCCGAACTGGTCGGCGCCAGCGGCGAGCCTGCCGGCCGCGGCCGCGCCTGGCGCCGGCAGCGTTCAGGTCACGCTGCCGCTGGCGGCCGCCGGACTTTCGAACGACAGTATCGTGGTGCTGCGCCCCGGCGAACGGCTCGACTATTACGGCGCGGCGCGTTGGGCCGCCGCCGCACCGGCGATGCTGCAGACGCTGGCGATCGATGCACTGCGTGCGTCGAAGCGCTTTTCGATGGTCGAGTCGGACGCCGGACCGTTCGCTTCCGACTACGTGCTCAGCCTGGAGCTGCGTCACTTCGAGGCCGAATACACCGGCGCCGGCCCGCCGACGGTGCATGTGGCGCTTATGTGCACGCTCGGCCGGCGCACCGATCGCGGCGTCATGGTCAGCTTCGACGCCGACAGCAGGGTAACCGCCGATGCTGACCGCATGCAGTCGGTGGTCGCCGCTTTCGAGCGGGCCACCGGCGATGCGCTGTCGCAGCTCGCGGCCAACGTCGCGCTGCCGGGGCCGGTGCCGCCTTAAGCGTCGGGTTCGGCCGACTCGCCGAAGCGGCTGCGCGCCTGAAGGATCTGTGCCATGTGGTCGCGGATCCACTGCATCAGGCTCTCGATCTGCGCGCTCAGAGAGCGGCCGAGCTCGGTCAGCGCGTATTCGACGCCGGGCGGGTGGGTAGTCGGGATCACGCGACGTTCGATCAGGCCGTCGCGCTCGAGCGTGCGCAGCCGCAACGTCAGCATTCGCTGCGAGATGCGCCCTTCGGCGCCGACCGTGCTGACCAGCCGGCGCAGCACCGCGTGCCGGTAATTGCCGGTGCGCAGCAGGTGCAGCAGCAGCGTGCTCCACTTGTCGCCGATGCGCGCGAACACCTCGCGCATCGGCTGATCGCGCTGCACGCCGTCCCTGGCCATCGAGCGCACCAGCCTCTCCAGGGCCGCCATCTCGCTGCTGTGATGGCCGGAGATTTCGTCGTGTGCCAGCACCAGGCGCAGATTGCGCAGCACGGTATCGACATCGACCGCGGGCCTGGAAAGCTCTGTCGGTGCACTCATGTGGCGAGCCTAACGGGACGCCCGCAGGAACACAAAAGTACCTTCTTTACTCGCTTACGGCAGGCGCTTAAGGTTCGCCGCTCCTCATTGTCTAGAACAACAAATCGGAGCCCGGCAGGTATGAGTAACAGCTACGACATTGTTGCCATGGGCGCAGGACACAATGGACTGGTAGCCGCGGCGTACCTCGCCAAGGCCGGCAAAAAGGTACTGGTCCTGGAGCGCAAGGCCTGGCCTGGCGGCGGCGTCGTCACCCGCCAGATCAATACGCCCGGCTACTGGCACGACGAACACTCCAGCGTGCACATCATGATCCAGGGCAATCCGATGATTCGTGACGACGAGCTCGGGCTGCAGGGAAAATTCGGACTCAAGTACGCCTACAACATTCCGTACGCGATGATCTTTTCCGACCAGAGCACGCTGGTGGCCTATCAGGATCTGGACCGCACCTGCGAGGGCATCGCGCGGATTTCGCACCAGGACGCCGACACCTATCGTCGCTTTGCCCAGCGCGCGATCGCCATGTTGCCGATGTTCGGCGCCGGCCTGTACGTGCCGCCCCTGCCGATGGGTGCGTTCTTCGCGATGCTGGACCAGAGCGACGAGGGCCGTGAGGTGCTCGATGCGATGCAGCGCAGTTCGCTGCAGATCGCGCACGACAGTTTCCAGAGCGAGAAGGTAAAGATCTGGCTGCTGCGGCTGGTGAGCGAGAACCTGCAGTTGCCGGACGAGCTGGGAACCGGTTTTGGCATGTTCCTGATGCCGGGTCTGATGCATGGATTCGGCGTTTCGCAGCCGATCGGCGGCAGCGGCAAGCTCAGCGAATCACTGGTCAGGTGCATCGAGCACTACGGTGGAGAGGTGCGCTGCAACGCCGAGGTTCGCAGCGTGCTGACCTCGGCGGGCCGCGCGATCGGGGTGCAACTTTGCGACGGCGAGCAGTTCAAGGCCAGGGATGCCGTCATCGGCGCCATTCATCCGCATGTTCTGCGAAAATTCGTCGACGGAGTGCCAGAACCGGTGTTGCAGCGGGCCGAACGCGCGACGCTGGCGGCCTTCAGCCTCATGGTGAGCCACTATGACCTGAAGCAAAAGGCGGAGTTTTACGCCGGCGAGGAAGTCGCTCATGCCATCATGCTCGAATTCATGGCCACCGACACCTTAAGCGACATGCTGGATGATTTCGACGCCTTGCGCCGCGGCCGCATCAGCGCGCGCGTGCTCGGTGCCGGAGGCGATGAGAGCATCAACGATCCGAGCCGCGCGCCGCCCGGCCGCGGCATGTTCCATGGCATCACCATGGCACCCTACAATCTGGAGGACGGAGGGCCACATCGCTGGGACGAGATTCGCGAGCAGATGGGCGACCGTAGCCTGCGGCATTACCAGAGCTTCGTAAAAAATCTCACCAGCGACAACATTATCCACCGTAGCATCGTCACGCCGCTGGACCACGCGCGTAACATGCCAACCAGCATGGTCGGCGGCGACGTTCATGGCGTCGCGCCGTATTTCTACCAGATCGGTGGGCATCGGCCGACGCCGGATCTGGCGCAGTACGCGGTACCGGGCGTCGAGCGTTTGTATCTGGTCGGACCATTCCTGCATCCGGGCGGCGGCGTGTATGGTGCCGGTCGTGCCACGGCGATGAGAGTGATGGACGATCTGCGTCTGGATTTCGAAAAGGTGGCAAGGGCGAAGGTTAGCTGACTGCGAGCACAGGTCATTGAGCAAGGCGCTTACCTCTGCGGCCAGGGCATGTGCCTGGTCGTGCTGCTGTCGCTGGCCTCGTTCGCGCATGCGCAGACCCTCGGGGGATCGCTGGGCTTGGCCACCGATGACGTGTTCCGCGGACTGTCGGAGAACGATGGCCAGATCTCCCCGCAGGCGGATCTGCATGAGATGCTGGGGCCCTGGTACGGCGGTGTGTCGGCGGCAGAGGTCAGGCGCGGCAGCCAGAGGGGCACCGGGGCGGAAGTGATCGCCTATGCCGGGTTGCAGCATCGCTTTGGCGAGGACTGGAGCGGCCGCACGACGCTGCGACACTACGACTACCCCGGCAACTCGCGGCGCACCCAGTACGATTACGACGAATTGGCACTGTCGGTCGGATGGCGTGAGCGGCTGATCCTGACGGCCATCGCCTCGCCAGACACTTATAGCAGGGACTATCGGGGCAACTACGGCAGCGGTGCGGCCTATTGCTACGAACTGGTGGCGCGCCAGCCGTTGCCACTGGGTCTGTCCGGTGTCGCCGGACTGGGGTACTACGATCTGCGGCGCCAGGTCGGTACCGGTTACGCCTATTGGAGCGCCGGTGTGAACCGTCGATGGGGTTCCTGGGCGTTCGACCTGCGTTATGTCGGCACCGATACGACCGCCAGGCACCATTTCGAGGACGACGCCGGCGACCGGCTGGCGTTGAGCGCGTTCTGGTTGTTCTAGGTGTTCCAAAGGACCCCGAGCGCCCGGGGCCGGGCGGCAATCTGGCCGCCGATACAACCTTTTGCCGGGCTTGCGGCACTTAACTCTGAGGGCCATGCTGCCGCCCGAGGCGTAAAGCTTATGTCGCTCCCTTCCCCGCCGAGAGCACCGACGTCGGTGCGAGACGACCGGCTCGATCGCGAGCTGTTGCGCCGGATTGCAGCGCAGGACACGCACGCCCTGCAGCACCTGTACATGGAGTATCACCGGCGGCTGCTGCAGTTCCTGTCGCGCCTGAGTTCGCAGCGCGATGCGCTGGAAGAGGCGATCAACGATACCTTCTGGATCGTATGGCGCAAAGCCGCGGAATTCCGCGGTGATTCACGGGTTTCGACCTGGATCATGGGAATCGCCTGGCGCTGCGCCCTCAAGGCATTGCGGCGCAACAGCGACGAGTCGGCCGAAGCGCTGGCGATGTCGATGCCGTCAGAGCTGCAGTTCACGGAATCATTTGCGACCGAAGAGCGCAGCGAATGGCTCGCGCGTGGCCTGGGCACGCTGCCGTTCGAGCAGCGCGCGACCCTCGAGCTGGCCTATTTTGTCGGACACTCGTGCGAGGAAATTGCCTCGATCATGGATTGTCCGGTGAACACGGTGAAAGCGCGCATGTTCCAGGCGCGCATCAAACTTCGGAATCTTTTGCCCAAACTCGGTGGTTTCCCCGAGGCGAAATACCCGGGCGGGGGTCAGTTGTGATGAACGATACCTCATCGGCACACCGGCAGGCCTGGGATCTGATTCCATGGATCGTCAACGGCAGTGCGCCGGAAACCGAGCGCCTGGCCGTGCAGGCGCATCTCGATGCGTGCGCCGACTGCCGCCAGGAACTCGATTTTCAGCGTCAGCTGCACGCGGCCATGGCGGTGCAGAGCACCGCCGAGCTCGATATGCGCGATTCCTGGCAGCGCCTGCGCAGCCGTCTCGACACCGCGGCACGGCCGGATGCGGCCGTACGTAGCGAGCATCGTCGCGCGCGTGGCATCGGCAAAGCGTGGACGCCGTGGCTGGTGGCTGCGATGGTCGTTCAGGCGATCGGCCTGGGGGCACTCGGCAGCGCCTGGTGGTCGCGCCCGATGTCGCCCGCATCGATGCCGGCGGGCGCGGCAAGCCCTTATCGCACCCTGTCCTCGCCGGAAGCGGCCATGCAGGCGGCAACGATCCGGGTCGTGTTCGCGCCTGAGGTCACGGTGGCGCAAGTGCAGTCCGTGCTGAGCGCCGCCCGGCTGCAGGTTCGCGCGGGCCCGAGCGAAGTTGGCGTCTGGAGCCTGGGGCCGGCCGGAGAGTCGAACCGGGCAGCCACCGACGCGGCACTGCGTGCACTGCGCGCCCAATCCGAGGTGCGCTTCGCCGAAGCCGTCGCCGGCGCGCCCTGACCGACCCAAAGCCGCTCATGAGCAATCAACACCTGGCGCGATCGGCTGTCACCGCTGCGGCACTGGCTGCGATGCTGGCAGGCGCGGTTGGTTGTGCGCTGCCAGCGCGCATGCAGCTCGAGAGCATGCAGCTCGAGAGCATGCCGCTCGCGAGCATGCCGGATCCGGTCATGGGCGGCGGCGGTCTGAACAGCACCGCAGAGCGCATGATTCTGGTGACGATTGCCAATCCGAGCACGCTGCTGATCAGTGAGCCCGGCTCGACGCCGCATGGTTATGATGCGATCGGCTCGTACGCTGTGAGCGATCAGGCGAGGGCGACCGGCGCGGCACTGGGCCGCGACTACGGCCTGCGGCGGGTGCGTGAATGGCCGATCGTACCGCTGGGTGTGGATTGCCTGGTGTTTGCACTGCCGCCGGAGACTGATCGGGAGGCGCTGCTGCAGCGACTGGCGGCCGATCGACGCGTGCGCCTGGCGCAGTCGCTGCAATTGTTCAACGCGCTCGCCGACCCGGCCGGCATCGGACTTGAATCCGGTGCGCGGCCCGATGCCGCGGCTGCGCCGCCGCTGAGCACGTCGGCGCCGGCATTGGTCATTCCGGCCACGTTCAGCGGCGGCAGCCATGGTGTCGCGGGCTATAACGATCCCTACATCGGCTTGCAGCAGGGCTTTGCCGCCATCGAGGCCGGGCCGGCACAGCAGTGGTCGCGCGGGGAGGGCGTTCGCGTGGCCATCATCGACACCGGGGTGGAGGTGGGCCATCCGGATCTGGTCGGACGCGTCGCGGCCGCGCGCAATTTCATCGACAACGACATGCGCTCCTTCGAGATGGACCGGCACGGGACCGGTGTTGCCGGCATCATTGGCGCGGACGCCAACAACAATCTCGGTATCGTCGGCATAGCGCCGTCGGCGAGCCTGCAGATCTATAAGGCCTGTCAGCCGCTGCAGCCGCACAGTCTTGCAGCGCAGTGCAATTCATTCACGCTGGCACTGGCGCTCGACGCCGCCATCCAGGCGCACGCGCAGATCGTCAATCTGAGCCTCGGTGGACCGGCCGATCCGCTGTTGACGCAGCTGGTCAGCTACGGCCAGCGGCGCGGCATGATCTTTGTCGGTGCGGTACCCGAAGACGGGCGGCTCGATGGATTTCCGCTGGGAATTGCCGGGGTGATCGCGGTCGATCAGATCGGGCGCTCGGATGCTGCGGCCGGCGTGCTGCACGCCCCGGGTCGCGACATTCTGAGTCTGGCACCGGACGGGCGCTACGATTTCGCCACCGGTTCCTCTTTTGCGGCCGCTCATGTCACCGGCGCGATCGCGCTGTTGCGCTCGCGAGTGCCGACTCTGGATGCATCCGCGCTGTTTGCCGTACTCGAACGCACGCGCACGCTCGATGAGCATGGCGATCGGATCAACGTCTGCGCTGCCCTCGCTGCGGTGCAGCCCCAGAGTGATTGCGCCCACGCGGCCAAAGCGGTAGCGACGGCAACCGTGATGCACTAAAGGGCGTCGCTGCGCGATGCGACCGCCGCTCAATCCGCTCACCGATCCGTTTGGCGAGCGCCTGGCGCCGAGGCATCGCCGCAGCCTGCACCTGCTCGGCGCGCTGTTCCGATTTGAAAGCAACAGCGTCCGGCTGCTGCGGCTGGTCGAGCAGGCCTTTGCCGGTCTGCCACGGCACCGGCTCGGCGCCCGCACGCCGCGCCTGCGTGTGCGGCTGCAGCTTGCGCCCAGCCAGCCGCGCAAATCGGCAGCAGAACCCCCGCCGCTGAAGACCTGGTCAGGTCCCGGATTTCTGTGCGGCGCAATGGACCGCTCGAACCTGGCGATCATCGTGCCGGCCCAGGGGTCGGCGCTGGTCGTCATCTCGCGCGACATGCTGCGACACGCCTACCACGCCCGTTACGAACTGATCGAATTCGCCGTCTATGTGCTGGCTTCGCGCGCGCAGGGGCTGGTGCCGCTGCACGCCGCCGCCGTCGGTCATCATGGCCGCGCCGTGCTGCTGATGGGCGACAGCGGTGCCGGCAAATCCACCATCGCGCTGCATAGTCTGCTGCAGGGGCTTGCGATGGTGTCCGAAGACGCTGTCTTTGTCGCACCCGAACAGCTGCTGGCAACCGGCATTGCCAGCTTCCTGCACCTGCGATCCGGCGCACTGCGCCTGCTGCAACGGCACGAGAGTGCCGGCAGGATGCGCGCCTCACCGATCATTCGGCGCCGCAGCGGTGCGGAAAAACGTGAAGTCGATCTGCGGCGCACCGGTTACCGGCTCGCCCCGGCAGCGCTGAGGATCAAGGCGGTCATATTCCTGTCAAGGCGCACTGCCAGTGACGATCGCCTGCTGATTCCTGTGGCTGCGCGCGCGCTGGCCAGGCGGCTCGTCGTCCATCAGCCTTACGCCGCGACCCAGCACGGCTGGCACAGGTTTGAAAAAAAACTCGCCGGCGTCAGGGCGTTCGAATTGCGCCGCGGTACCCATCCGCGGGTGGCGGTCGCGGCGCTGTGTGATTTGCTGGCTCTTCCAGAGCGCCGCGCACGGCGTGCATAGCCTGCGGTCGCGGCGGATGTCCCGCGATCCATTTCAATATGCGCTTGCCTTGTGACATCTCCGACCACGAATCCTGCGTCGCCCACGCTTCCTCGGTCCTGAGGACCGCGCGCTTGGCGAGCAGCTCGCGGCTCGGTATCACGCGACCCAGGATGTACTCGAGCCTCTCCGACATCGAAGTCGACCACGCTATTCCCGGAAAGGCCTCAATCCTTAGTGTGGCAAACGACACCTCGGAAATGGTCTGGCGCCGGGACACGCCTCTGAGTGTGCGCCGACAGTCCGGTCGCAAGGTCGCAAGCACGAACGGCGGGACGGCCTGAGGGTAATAGCGCGCTATCAATTCCAACGGCGGCACCGCCCACCACAGTGCCCGGGCATTGCCGCGGCGCGCCAGCAGCTGCACCCAGTCCTGGTCGCGCATGTGCACCGCCACCAGCGCCAGGTCGTGCAGCTGAATGAGACGTAGCGCTCGCAGTACGATGTTTCCGGCAGCGTGCAGCAGCAGATGCGTGAATAGCGCCGCTATGGACGGATAGGCGTTCAGGCCAGGATGCGGTGCCGGCGGGAATATCAGCTCGGAGATATCCGCGGCCATCAGTGGCAGCCGCTCGGCGATCCTGGTATGCAGGTCGATCTTGATTGGACGGTCGCAATGCTCGCCGAAACTGGCGGCGACCTTGCGCACCATCGCGATGGCGTCGTCCGTGGGCTCGAATACGCGATGTTTCCAGCTGATCGAGGTATCGAGATAGCCCAGGCCATGCAGCAGTTGCGCGACCCGCTCGGTATCGCGTTGCGCCACCAGTAGATCCACATCGGCCATCGGCCGCTCGCCGCCCGAGTACAGGCCGAGCCGGTACAACGCCACGCCTTTGAGCGGCAGGATTGCAACGCCGGCGCGCCGCGCCTGCTCATCGATGCGCGCCAGCAGCGTGTCAATGCGCGAGTGGCGCACCGTGGTGTGAAGACGTTGCTGGCTGAGGAAGCTCTCCCAGGCGGGAGGGCCCCGCCAGCGCAGCACGCCCGCCAGCAGCGGGGTCACGCCATGCAGCACGGCGGCCGCACGGGCCATGGTCCACTCGAAGTCGGTCCAGTTCGGCGCCGCGCTAGCCGGATGCGTCAACTCGGCGGCGAAGTACTCCGTGGCCTGCACCAGGGCAAGCTCGACCCGGGGCAGCGGCGGCAGCGCCGTCAAATAACCCCCGCCAGTGCGGTATCGGAGTCCGGAGCGCTGTTGGCATCGCGCCGATACTGCGACTCGCGCGCTATCAGGCTTTCCCAGCGCCGTCGCAGCGACTGCTGCACGCGCTGATAGTCGTCGTCCTGATGGGCTGCATGCCGTTGCTGCGCGGACACCTGGTCGTGCAGCAGTTCCCGTACCGCTCGATAGAATTCCGAAATGTACGTTCCATGGAACATCATTTCGAGATCATCGCTCTCCTGCCAGTGGGTCTTGGTTCCGAGCTGCGCCTTGACCTGATTATAAAACGGCGTGCCGGGCAGCGGGTAGGAGACGCTGACACCGACATCATCCGGGCGCGCCCGCTCGATCAGCTCGCGGGTCGCGAGGATATCGTCGAGCTGCTCGCCCAGATAGCCGATCTGAATGAAGAAGCCGACCCGCATATGTTCTGCCTTGAGGCGCGCCCGGGCGGTGAGGATGTCGTCCACCGTAATCCCCTTGTTCATCGCGTTCAACACCTTCTGGCTGCCGCTTTCGGCACCGAGCCAGATCTCGGCGCAGCCGGCCGCCCTGAGCGCAGCGGCCATCGCGACGCTGATCAGGTCGGCGCGTGTCTGAATGGTAAAGGGTATCGCGCCGCCGGCCGAACGGGCCGCCTGCGCGAACCGGGCAATCCAGTCGATACGAAAGCCGAAGATGTCGTCGGCGAACCAGATGTGGTCGGGATGGAAGCGGCGCTTTAGCTCGATCATTTCGGCCGCGACCTCGCACGCGTCGCGCTGCAGGTATTGATTGCCCCAGATCGGCTTCGAGCACCAATTGCAACGAAACGAGCAACCGCGCGAGGCGGCCATGTTCAGGCTGAAATATCCATGGGCTCGGTTCCAGACCGCGCGGTAGCGCTCGATGTCGATCAGATCCCAGGCCGGCAGCTCGACGCGCTCGGGCTCAGACCCTGACCTGGGGTTGCGCGTCGCGGCCAGCTTGCCGCCGATCAGTGCGGCAATGCCGCACTGGCCGTCGATCAGTTGCACCAGCGGCATGCGTGGATCGACGTCCAGCCGCTGCGTGAGCAGCCGTAATGCCGGCAGGCCTTCGCCCATCAGTACCGCATCGGCGCCGGCAGTCAGATAGGGCTCGGGTGCATCCGACGCATCGGATCCGACCGCCAGCACCCGGGCATCGGCGCGGCGGGCGAGGCCGATCATTTCGCAGCTCGCGCGGCGCATGCGTTCCAGGCACATCTTGCTCAGGAAATTGAAGCTGTCCTCGTACAGCACAACCAGTTGCGGCTGCACGTCGCGTAACAGGCGCTCGTAGTCCTGCACCCCGTCGGCCAGCATCGCGTCGAACACGCGCACTGCGTGGCCACTGCGGCGCAGCATCGCGGCCACCTGCAGCGTCGCGAGCGGCGGGTAGGGCTTGGCGCGCTCCTGCTGCTTGCGATCGAAGCGGAGAAAATAGGAATGCGCAACCAGGATGGACAGCATTACTTCTACTCTTGCGATCGATCGGTCGGCGCCGAGCCGCTACCCGTTCACTACAAAAACACGTGCACTTCGACGAACCCGAAGGTCTGGTTCTGCAGATTGTTCTGCGGAATGCCCTGATAGCGACGAAATCCCGCTCGCGCCTGTAGAAATGGGATCGGGGTCAGCTCGTAGACCGCGCTCCAGCGCGTCTGCGCATTGTTGGCCACGCTGCGTTCCGGATCCGAGTATTCGTAGCTGAGCTTGAGATTGTTGCCTTTGCAGATCAGCCAGTCGGCCTCCGCCAACGCGGGAATCATGGTGCGCGTGCCGTCGGGATAGCCTGCCTGCCTGACCAGATCCAGCTCGCTGAGCCAGGTGATCGGTCCGGTCCTGACGCCAGCGTACAGGCCGTTCATCAAGCGGTTACCCGCGGCCGCGTGCGTGAAGGCACTCGACACACCGACTCGCCACACCGACTGCACCCGCACCAGGTTCCCGGTCACCTGGTAGCCGGAGCCGGTGCCCGCGTTGGCGGCACCGTTGGTCAGATCGAGCTGTCCCGACCAGTTTGGGCGTTCCAGGCCGAATTCGATGCCGCTGTCCGGCGTCGTCATATTGATTCCAGTCACCGTGCGGACCAACGCGCTCTGATCCTGCAAGCGCCAGCCGAACGGCAGATAGAAGTGGCCGGCCTTGATGTACCAGTCGGCAGTGTTGCCGTAGCGCGCATACGCTTCCATGGTCTGCGCGGCGCCGGGAGCGACCTGCTCGTCCACGTACACACCGAGCAGGTTTGGAATCACACTGACATCGGCGTACAGGCGAAACTGCTCCAACGCAAATTGCTGCTGCGTTGGGGATTGCGGCACGGTAGTGCGGGACCAATCGGTACGCAGGTCGCCGCCGACGCGCACGATATCCTGCAGCACCTGGCCCAGCCAGACCGGAGCGGCGGCGGGAAGAGGGGTCGCCGGCATCACATTTTCCGCGTACACCAGGCCGAAGCTATTGCGCAGGCCGCCGCCGGTCGGATTGACGTGGCAGGCGACGCATTTGTAGCCCTGCTGCACGGCCAGGTACGGCTCGGCGACGGCCACCTGCCAGGCGCCAGGGACGACACAGGCCAGCATCGCCAGCAGGCGATGGGACTTCATGGCGTCGCGGCCACGGTGAATCGGGCGATGATGCGATCGCCGTTGGCATCGGCCGGTGCAGCGATCATGAGCTCTCCGTCGATGGCGCTGAGCGCGGCGCCGGGCAGTCCACTGAGCACGACCTGGTAGTGGCCGGCCGGCAGTCGCGAGCGCGGCGTCAGCAGCAGCGCGCGCGGATTGGCGGTCGACACCGACGCCTGGATCGCGACGGCGATCGCGGTGGCTGCACCAGGGGCGTCATCGATGCGCTCCAGGCGCACCGCCGCCGTGTCGGCGCGCGTCGCGTCGAGCGCACGCGTGAAACCCACGACGATCAGTGCCGGGGCTACTGCCAGCACATCGCCGTTCTCCGGTGCCATCGCGGCGACTCGGAACCTCGCGACCATCGTGCTGGCCGGTGTGCCGCGCTGCGCGCCATCGGTTATCCATTGGACGATGAAGGCAATGGTGCTGGCCGGCAGCGGGGTCTCCCCGAGCGGCATCTGTGCGCCGACCGCGGCATGACCTTCGAGCTTCTGAATGATGTAGCTGTTGGACGGATCGCCCGGCTTGACGCGCAGGATGCCCGGCACTTCGGTGCTCGGAATACCGACCAGCAGGTCGTAGCTGTGAGATGCATCGAGCATCAGGCCTTGCGGCGCGGTGGCGCCCGCGTGGCACACCGAGCAGATCGGCGTGAACACGTTGGCCTGGATGGCGTCGAAGTCGGCCGACAACGCGATCGTTCCGCCGGAACTCGATCCCGACAGCGGCTGCCCACTGCTGTCGAGGCCGGCGCCGCTACCCGAGCAGGCGCACAGCCAGCCGCTGAGCAGAGCGATGGCCGCCAGCCGGCAGCACTGGGAGGCAATCGGATGGCTGGTGCGGACTGCGGGCAACATCGATGCTGAAGTTCCGGTGGACCGCTGTTCAAGGGGCGCAAATAAATTTCGTCACAGCGGTAGGTGCCCGCCGCGGTGGCGCAGGTTTTATGCTCCGCGCGCGCCGGCCTGGAGGCTCGAATACAGCGCCTGAAAGCGCTCGACGGTGTAGTCGGCGTCTTCCCGGATAGCACGCTCGCGTGCCCTGCGGGCGATACCAAGGCGCAGATCCTCGTCGGCGAGCAGGCTCACGATGGCGCTGGCAAGGCCAACCGAGTCCCCCACCGGTACTGCGATCGAGGCATCCGGCGCCCATTCCACGACGTGCCCCACCGCGGTGCCTACTGTCGGTACCCCAAGCACCGCCGCTTCAAGAAATGCCAGCGGGCCGGCCTCGTGTCGCGACGAGACGATCATCAGGTCGGCTGCCGCCATCACCGGGTGCAGCTGTCGTTGGGTGAGAAATCCGAGGAAATTTACCCGCTGCGACAATCCCAGTTGACGCGCAAGCGCCTGTATTTCACCGTGCAGCGTATCGTCACCGACGATATCCATCTCGAAGCCGATGCCCGCTGCCGCGACCGACGCGAGCGCCCGAAGCAGCGTCGGCTGGTCCTTCACGCGGTTGAGGCTCGCTACCTGGATCAGCCGGGCCGGCGAGCCGCGCTTGCGGCGCAGCGGATCTCGCGGCGGCCAGCTACCAAGATCGACGCCGAGCGGCACGCGCCGCGCCGGTACATTCAGATCCGCGAGCAGCTGCAGCATGGGCGCACTCGCCGCCGTCACCGCGCTGGCGCCCCCGAGCACCAGCGCCTCGCGCACCCGTCCGCGCCAGCTCAGGCGGCCGCCGAAGCCGATGTCGCTTAACGCCACCAGCTCGCCGCCCGCCACATGCACCAGGCTTGGAATCCGCAATAACTTTGCTGCCGTCACCGCAATCTGGCCACAGGCGCCGGACCAGATGGCTTGCACCAGGTCGAAGCGCGACGTGCGGTGCATCGTGCAGATCATGCGCACTGCGCGCACCCGCGTGTGCCGCATGCCGACGTTGTGGATGCGCGCCCCCGCCAGATCCCAGTCGCTGGGCTGCGCCTCCTGGTTCAGGGCGAAAACGTGAACGTCGTTATGCGCCGATAGCCGCACGAGCAGCGCCAGCAGTGCCGGAATCACGCGATACTCGCCCGATCGGTCTACCCCTCCCGGAACCACCAGAGCGATGCGCATCACCTACGTGAGTGCTGGTCCGGCAGCGGATGGTTTGAACCGCCACGTACAACCGGTGCTGCATGAACCTTCCACATACACATGGAACCGCTGTTGTGGAGCACGACCCAGTGACGCTCACTTGACAATGGACCGATCACCCATCTCAGTGCCGTCGACTTCGGAGTGCACCGCGACGCGATTGCGCGACACGCAGGATGCGTTCGACAGCGTGGCGGCCGACTACGACGGGCCGCGCGGCAACAATCCCCTGATTCAGGACATGCGCGAGGAGATGTGGCGCTGGCTGGACGCCAGGTTTGCTGCGCCGAGCCGGTTGATCGATATCGGCTGCGGTACCGGCCTGGATGCCATTCGCATGGCGCGCCTTGGACATCAGATCACGGCCACCGACTGGTCGCCACAGATGCTACAGCGGACTCGTGATCGTGCCGCGCGCGAACAGCTGCAAGCGCGCGTACAGGCGCTTGCCGTCGGCGCACAGCGGCTGGGCTGCATCGACGGCGCCGAAAGCTATGATGGCGCCTATTCCAATCTCGGTCCGCTCAACTGCGCGCCCGATCTGGCCGAGGTATCCCGTGCATGCGCGCGGCTGCTCAAGCCCGGCGGCACGCTGGTGTTCAGCGTGATCGGCCGCGTGTGTCCGTGGGAGATCGCGCACTACCTGCGACGGCGGCAGTGGGCGCGCGTGAAGCTGCGCTTTGCGCGCGGCTTCGTGCCGGTAAGCATGAACAGGCGCACCATCTGGACCCACTACTACCGTCCGCGCGAATTCTTTCATGCGTTCAGGCGGGAATTCACGCTGTGCCACTTTCGCGGACTGTGCCTGTTCGCACCGCCGCCATACCTGGGCTGGCTGCGGGAGCGTCACGCCCGGTGGCACGATCGCCTGTGGCGCCTGGATCGACGCATGGCTGGTTGGCCGTTGCTGCGCAACATCGGCGATCACTTCCTGATCGTGATGAGCAAACGCTAGCGCCGAACGCATGGCTGCCAGCACGCAAAGCTCCAGGTTAGTCGTCGGCGCGCAGTACGAGCGGGCGATGAGCGCCTCGGCATCGGATCGGCGCGCCCGCTCGGCGTTTCAGGATCTTGCATTGAGCATTGCCGCGCCCGGCGCTGCGCTGTTCGACTTCGGTGCTGGCACCGGCATCGACGCCTGCGTCTATGCCGAGCGCGGCTTCACGGTCGGGGCATACGATGTCGATCCGCCAATGCGCCGCTACTTCGCGATCCGTTGCCGCGGCCATATCAACGCCGGGCGAATTACGCTCGACAGCGGCAGCTACTCGCAGTTCCTGGCCCGCAATGCGGTCAATGGCGGGCGCCGCGTCGAGCTTGTGACATCGAACTTCGCGCCGCTCAACCTGATTGCAGACCTGACGGCTCTGTTCGAAAAGTTTCATGCGCTCACGCTGCCGGGCGGCAAGGTCCTGGTGAGTGTCCTCAACCCCTACTTCATCGGTGACCTGAAGTACGGCTGGTGGTGGCGAAACGTCGTGCGCCTTTGGCGCGTCGGCCATTTTTCCGTGGCCGGAGCCCAGGCGCCGATCTTCAGGCGACGGCTTGCGGATTTCGCCCGGAAAAGCGCGCCCTATTTCCAGCTGACCAGCGCCTTTCCGGGATCGCCTCGAGGCCGCGGGCAAGCTGCCAGTGGCATCGAGGTGACCCGCGGCGCTCGCTACGCGGGGCTGCGCCTGGCCACCTGCCGCTTCATGTTCCTGCTGTTTGACAGGCGGGATATCGACAGGCCGGACGGTTCAGATCATGGCGCTGCCGGGGCGAGCAGCATCTCATCCACGAACAACGCCTGCTCGCGCGCAAAACGCGCCCGCAGGTGATTCGAGTCAAGATACAGCGGCAAACCATCCGTGCCGGTCGCCGGGCAGATCACGCCGTCGCACAGCGTGGCGCGGGGATCGACGGATGTCGCCCCGGTCTGTGCGGCAATGCTGCGCAATCGGCTCATCAGCGGTTCCGCGTACGCCTCGAACGGGCGCGCGTCGATGCGCCGTGCGTCGGCCAGCGCAAGACTTTCGGTAGCATGCAGCGACCACCGCAGATTGGATGGCAACATCGACGCCGGGTCGAACAGCGGCGAGGTCGGATTCGACAGCACGATATATACCCTGCGTCCGCTGCCCGTCAGTCTCGCGACGGCGGTACGGAATTGCTCGAACACGATCTGCGCGGCGGGCGAGTCGAGCTGCAGCGGCGTGCGCGTGCGATCCCCTACCCGATAGACAGATTCTGCGGAATCATCGACCGCGTACTCACCCGGCAGGTATTTTTCCCAGAAAGCACCGAATACCACGGTGTCGACCTCGGGTTGCAGGGCCAGTTGCATCGCATAGTCGAAAAAGCCGCTGCAGTTGCGCCCGCGCCGCACGCGGTTGATGCCGGGCAGCGGAGGGCATCCATAATAGATGGCAAGCACCGCCGATCGTGCCGTAGCGGAATGAGTTTCCACTACGCGCGTGACGCGCGGCCAGTACTGGTGCATGTGCGAATCGCCGATGAACACTGCCTTGCGCGCAGCGACACCCTGCACCTCCTGGGTCAGGAATTCGCGCGGTCCGACGGACGTCGATCCGTTGGAATAGTGCCAGTCGTCCGCAGCCTGTTCCCAGGCAGTGAAGGCGGGTCCCGAGAGTCGACCCGGAATCCAAAGCGCAGCCACTGCCGCCCCGGCCACCGCCAGGATCGCCAGCCCAGCGAGCAGCCCAGGATACGTCTTTCGGAGCGGCGCGCCGTAGCGTATAGGGTTCTCCACCCAGCGATTGGTGCCGTAGGCGGCGGCAACTGCGACGACGATCGCCGCTGCCGTGACGGCCGGCGGCGGCGTATGCCCGAGCATGACTTGCGCAAACGAAATCAGAGGCCAGTGCCACAGGTACAGCGGATAGCTGATCTGCCCGACGAACCGCATCGGCCTGGCGCTCAGCAGCTGCCGGTTCACCGGCGCGAGCGGTCCGGCCCAGATAAGCAGCGCCGCGCCCGCGGTCGAGAGGGCAGCGGATATGGCCGCAGGGATCCTGTACGCATCGCAGAACACCGCCGCGGCAGCAATCAGTGCCATTGCCGCGAGGCAGGCCGCCTGCGCCGCGTAGTCTTGCCAGCCGGGATTCGACCACCGGCTTTTGCCAGGTGTGCGCTCTATGGCCGGTCGCCATGCGGCCAGCAGGCCTCCGACGGCCAGCTCCCATGCCCTGGACGCCGGCAGGTAGAAGTACTGCACAGGCTCATGCCACATGCCCCAGATACTGGTCGCCAGCGACATTGCGATCACGACCAGCAGCACTCGCATCGTCTGGCGATAGCGCGCAGCCACTAGCAGCAGCACCGGCCAGCAGAAGTAGAATTGCTCCTCGACGCCTAGCGACCAGAGGTGCAGCAGCGGTACTGACCCCGCGTTCTGATCGAAGTAGGCACTGCCGGTTCTTGCAAAGAACATGTTTGCCAGGAATGAGGCGCACCAGGCGATCGATTTGCCGAGCGCTTGCAGCTCGCCGGGCAACAGAGTGAACCAGCCGAATAGCCCGCACGTCGCCAGAATCACCAGTAGCGCCGGCACGATGCGCCGCACGCGGCGCTGATAAAATGCACCGAGGCTGAAGGTGCCTGACTGCAAGCCGGCCAGGATGATCCGGGTGATCAGGTAACCGGAGATGACGAAGAACACGTCCACGCCGATGAAACCGCCGCCCAGAAATTTCGGGAACGCGTGGTAGGCGACCACCAGCCCGACAGCGAGCGCGCGCAGTCCATCGATGTCGGGCCGATAGGCCGGCGAGTCCTCGCGGGCGCGGACCGGTTTGCAGGTGGCTGGTGCTGCTTCGACGCCGAGCGTGGGGAACAACGCCTCGGCGCCCTGATCACGCTGCAGCGCGGCCACGGTCCGGCGCGTGTTGGGATGCATGGTTCAACGCTTAGCTTCAGTGACCGCCGACCATGCGCCGGAAAGCTTCCGAGCTCTGCAGCAACCCGTCATAGGTGCCGCTGCCAACCAGTTTGCCGCTTTCCAGCTCGTAGATCAGATTGCAGGAGCGCACGCTGCTCATCCGGTGCGCGATCAGCACGGTCGTATAGCGACCGCGCAGCCGTTCCAGCGTCGCCATCAGTTCCTGCTCCGTCAATCCGTCCAGCGCGTTGGTCGCCTCGTCCAGCATCAGCAGCGATGCTTGCCGGTACAACGCGCGGGCGATGCCGATTCTCTGTCGCTGGCCACCGCTCAAGCCGATGCCTCGCTCGCCTACCGGGTGCTCGTAGCCTTGCGGCAACGTGCGGATGAAATCCTCGAGTTGCGCCAGCCGCGCAGCTTCCAGCAGCCGCGCTCGATCGATGGCGGCGGCAGGCATTCCCAGGGCGATGTTGTGCGCAATGCTCGCGTCCAACAGGGAGATTGCCTGCGGCACGTACGCGATCCTCGACTGCCAGGCCGCGCGATTGGAATCATTGATTGCGCTGCCGTCGACTGTCAGCGCTCCGGCCGCGGGCACCAGCAATCCGGCGATCAGGTCCACCAGCGTCGTCTTGCCCGAGCCGTTGGCGCCGACGATGCCGATCGCAGCGCGCGCCGGTATTCGCAGCGTCACGTCGCTGATCGCCCAGGGCCGATCTGGCGCATAACGGAACGATACATTGGTGAGCCGGATTTCATGGGTCGGTCGTGCCTGCCACTCGCCGCTCGCGCGCCATCGATCGGGCGCTGCCGTGGCGGGCGTTGCGCGTCGCGCACGTCGCAGATCCGGTGCGATCAGCGCCAGCGCGGCGCAATCGGCGCGAATTCTGACGATTGCGGCAAACACCTGTTGCAGCGTCGGCAGCAGGCGATAGGCGGCGAACGCCAGGAACGTCAGTTGTCCCAGCCACGCACCGACCGCCCCCTGTCCACCGCCCAGCACCAGCGCCAGCCCAACCAGACCTGCTGCGGCGACACATTCCATGATGTGCCGGGGCGTCTGTGCGACCAACTGACTATGGGCGGCGGCGCGCGCGAACGATCCGCTGGCGCGCTCGAATCGGTCGCGAAAAAAATCCTGCACTTGCAGCAGGATGATTTCCTTGATGGCACCCAGACTCTCATGGACCACCTGCGCCTGTTCGGTCGCAAAGCGGGATTGGGCCTGGCCGCAGCGCAGCAGCCGCTCGCGTACGCTCAGGTAGATCAGCGCATAGCCCCCGGCCAGCGCGGCGAGCATCACGACGGCAATCACCGGCTTCACCAGCAGGATCGACAGCATGATGAAAGCGGCCGTCACCAGGTTCGTCACCAGGATAAAGGCATGCTGCAGGATGCCGTAGGTCACGCGCGGCGGCTCATGTACCACGTTGTTGAACAGCGTGGTGCTGTTGGTGCCGGCGTGGAACCGGTACGGCCGCGACAGGTATTCTGCGAACAGGCTCACCTGCAGCTCGGTGCCGATGCGCAGCGCCAGGCGATTCATCGCCAGCGAGCCCAATACGTTGACCAGATTGGCGGCCAGAACCACCCCGACGAACGCAAACCCAAGCAGCATCACAAAATCGCGCTGGCTCGTGAACTTGGCGTGGGCGTACAGCCAGTGCAGCGGCTCAATGCGATCGATCAGCTCCCGATCGCCGAGCACCGCGAAGAACGGGGCGATGGCCGCAATCCCGACGACGGTGGAGAAGGCCATGGCAAACGAGATGACCTGCGCCGCCAGTACCCGGCGCTTTTGTGGCGCAGTCAGGATGCCCCAGAACTCAGCCAACGGGCTCATGCGCGCTGGATCCGGTGCCTGAGCCGATAGCTGCGGATCAGGGAGCGCAGCGCCGCCGGTGCACAGGCGAGTGCCGTGGCAAGCAGCGCCCTGAACCAATCCCCGGGGTATCGCCACGAGTGCGGCAAACTCGCAACCAGGGTGGCGAGCGCGTCGATCCGCTGTCCTGAAGCCGCCTGGCTTCTGGCAAGTCCCGCGGACATCTGCGCGCGCAGCTTGCGCAGGATTGAAACGTGCTGGCCGCAGCCCGACGCATGCAGCGCTTTTTCGAACACCCGCCTGCGATCCCGCCACGCGATGATGTCGCTGCCGGAATGCTGCCGGTGACGGCGTATCAGCGTCAGCACTTCATCTATGCCGTCGATTTCGCTGTGCGCGGCCAGCCGGAACCACAGCTCGTCGTCGTAACACATGATCAGTTCTTCATCGAAGGCTCCCTGCTCCTCCAGCAGCTGTCGCGATACCAGCACGCTCGGCAGGGCAATGACGGTCACCTCTTGCAGCAGTGTTTCCAGGATCCAGCCGGCCGGGGCTGGCCAGTGTGTTACCTGCGCCGCGACCATCGGACGACCCGCTGCATCCACCAGCGCAAACCTGGTGTAGCTCCATCTGCGTTGCGGGTGACGGCGCAGCGAAGCAAGCTGGATCTCCAGCTTCCTCGGCAGCCACAGATCGTCGGAGTCCAGAAATGCGACATACTCACCGCGCGCCTCGCGCAGGGCGGCATTGCTCACTACTGACGGCCTGCCGGTGTGCGCCAGCCAGATCACTTTGACGCGTGGATCGTCGAGTGATTGCAGGTACGCTCTGGTGTCGGCGCTCGAGCCGTCGTCCGCGATGATCAGTTCCCACTGGGTAAAGCTCTGCCCCAATACCGATTCGATCGCGGCAGGCAGATATTCCAGCCGATTGTAGGTGGGAACAATGATCGACACGGCCGGCGACATGACGGCGGCTCCTAATGTGCCGGTAGCGCGGTGTTTGCTTCGGCCCGGCTGCTCGAGACCCCGGTGCCGCGTCTGCGCCGCAGCACGTCTTCATACATGGCGCCAAGCCTGCGGCCAAGCGCATCGAACGACATCTCGCGTTCGAAATGTGCCCGCACGGCGAAGCGCATCTCACGGCCGACACCAGCCGCGATCGACTGCAACGCCTGGCACAGGGCCTGCGAATCGTTACACGGCCACAACATTCCCACCGCACCCGCACCGGTCAGCGACCGAAACGACGGGATGTCGGTGACGACCGGGGGCAATCCACAGGCGAGCGCTTCGATCAGCGAGTAGCCGCTGCCCTCCCGGTGGCTGCCGAGCACGAACAGGTCCGCCGCCCGCATCAACGCCTCGATGCGCTCATGCGGCACGCGCCCGAGCAGCTGCACCCGCTCGCGCAGATGCGGATCGGTCGCGATTCGATCTTGAACGGCTCGCAGCAGCGGTGCTTGTCCGAAGCAGCAGTACAGCCGCAATTGCGGCAGTGTCCGGGCGGCGGCACTGATGCCATCGAGCACCGTGAGCGGATCCTTATTGGCGTCCAGGTGCCCGACCCACAGCAGCGCGGGAGCCCCCGCGAGGCCGGTAATGCTGCGTGCCTGCTGTCGGTCGCCGGGGGCAAAGCGACTGGTGGATTCCGGAATTTCATACAGCCGCAGCTGCGGCGGTACCAGGCCAGCACGGGCGAAGGCTCGCACCTGTCCCAGGGCGCAAAATGCCAGTCCCGCTGCCGCCGCCATTGCGCGTCGCCATGATGCGCGCCGCCACGCTCGCGGCGGTCGATTCGCATGGTCCTGCAGGATGATGGGAACGCCCGGGGCAAGCGCTGCCAGCGCCAGTACATGCCGAGGGAAGCCCAGGCCATGCACGTGAAAAACGTCCGGCGACAGTTGCCGTAGCAATTCGCGTAACTCCGTGCTGCCTCGATGCGGCGCCGGGACGTCGCCGAATGGTTGAAAGTAGTAGTGCACACCGCCATGTACCAGGCGTTCCGAATGCGTACACGCCTGCACCACCGATACGCGCATGCCGGATCGGGCTGCGGCTTCGGCGACGTCGACCAGCGACGGCCAGGCGTCCAGCAGCTGTCGCGGCGAGCGCCCTTCGGGATCGTTGAAGAAGCTGATCTGTACGACGTGCAGCAATGGGCGCGGCATGATGGTCACAGGCTCATGACACGCGGGTCCCATTGACGGATGAGCCTCCTCGAGACACGCAGTTCCCAGGGATCATCGTATCGTTGGAATCGGTAGCGCCACGATGCCAGTGCTCGCAGGGCGGTTTTTCCCCAGGCAGAAGCGCGGATGTCCATGATGGTCGGGAATCTGCATCCCAACACGGTGGTGAAATCGACAATTCGCCGCCGCAGCCGCGCCGACAGCCAGGGCGCATCCTGGTGGCACCAGTAAGCCCGCCACTGCGGTTCGGCCCATTCATCTGCGCTGCGCGGAAACACCACCGGATTGCCGGCGCAATCGCGCATCTCGCTCTGCATGCGCAGCGCAGCCGCATCCTTGCTGTCATGGCGCTGAGGCAGCGGCGTGTAGATGTAGATCATCACCTCGGTCGCCGGGTGCAGCCGCTTGATCATGCGGATGAACTCGAACGTCCTCTCGGTCTCGCCCTCCGGATCCTGCGGCGGCGCCAGCATGAAAGACAGTTCCGGAACTACGCCGTGGCCGCGACATGTCTCGACGGCTGCCAAGGTCTGGTCGGAGCGCGTGCCCTTGCGGATATCGTGCAGCAGCCAATCGCTGGGGGATTCGGCGCCGATATAAGCCATGCGCAAGCGGCTGTTCTTCACCAGCGCCCAGGATCGCTCCGACAAGTTCACCAGAGCGTCCGAGCGCGCAAAGCACCACCATGGCAGCGCGTATTTCGCCATTACCTCGAGCAGCGGCACCATGTCTACTTCACGATCGAAGAAATTGTGGTCGTAGAACTGGATCGCATCCACGCCCAGGCGATTCTTCAGGAACCCCAGATCCTGCTCGAGCCGGGCCACCGGCGGCAACGCCATCTTGCCGCGATACATCGCGGCGACGCCGCAGAATGTGCAGCGAAACCGGCAACCCAGGGCCGCCTGGTAGCCGGCGGTGCGCTCGCCGAGATAGGTTCTGGTCAGATACTGCCGCGGGTTGTCGAGACTGTCATAGGGCAGCATCCGGTTGAGGCTGGCCGTGGAAAACACGCGGTCCCTGTTGTGCACGGCCCTGCCGTCGAGGCGCCAGGTCAGTCCGGCGATGGCGGCAAGCAGCTCGCTGCGCTGCGCAGGCAGGGCATCCAGAAGCTCAACGAGCGTGTCCTCACCCTGCGCCCTGACGGCGTAATCCACGTACGGCACGTTCACCGTCGCCTCGGGACACACGGTCGGAAAGGCGCCGCCCCAGATGATCGGCACACCAGGCCGCTGCTCGCGGACCGCTTTGGACACCGCGATCGCCGTACTGAGCTGCGGTCCTCCCATGACGGTAACGCCAACGCAGTCGACCTGTCCCTGCTCGACCATGCGTGCGGCCGTGGCGATGAAGTCGCGATCGACGTTGCCGTCGATAATGCTCGAGCTGTGCCTGCCCTCGAGCGCCGCGGACAGGCTCATGACGGCGAGCGGAAAGCGGGCGTGGCGCTGCGATGTGATCGTCGGGTTGATGAGCAGAATATGCCGCGAACTGCTCATGAGAGCCTCTGGGCCGGCAGGATCCAGCGCGTCAGCAGCATTTCGACCGGCCATCGATAGTTGTCGGTGTCACAGCGGTAACGCGCGAGTTGCTGCAGCAGTCTTTTATCGCGCGACATGCGCTTCCAGGCCAGTTCGTGAAAGAACTTGAAGCGCTCGATCAGCTTGAACTTCTCCGGCGACACCCATGGGCCGGGCATTCCCGCCACGTAATCGAATTGCGCCCATCCCTCGAGTGTCTCGGGCAGGCGAAAGCCGCGGGCGACCGCTTCGATCACAAGTTCGCTGCCCGGATAGGGCTTGAAGTAGTAGATCGGGGTCAGGAAATCGGGGCTCAGCGAGCGCAGCTTCTTCGCGCAGTCGAGCGTCGCCTGAATGCTTGAGTCGCTCTCGTCAGGGAAGCCGACGATGAAGGGAAAATGCCCGGCGATGTCGTACTTGAGCATCTTCTCCGCGGTCTGAAACACCTGCTCGATCCTGATGTCCTTGCGGATGCGCTTTAGCATCTCGTTCGACCCGGACTCCACGCCGACCAGCAACCGGCGCAGGCCGGACTGCTTGCATCGCATCCAGACCTCCTCGGTCATGCGAATTCCCTGATCGGCACGCATGGTCGCCGCCCAGGTGATCTTCATGCCGGACTCGACGATACGATCGGCGAGCGACTGCACGCGCTCGCGCTTGGTGAAAAAGGTCTCGTCCTGAAAGTTGACATCATCGAAATGGTACTGGTCCCAAAGCTCCTTCAACCTGAGCGCCATCCGCGTCGGCTCAAGCCCCACCCACTTGCGGCCGTAGACGAATGGGTCGGAGCAGAACGCGCAGCGGAAATTGCAGCCCTGCGATGAGATGTAGTCGAGCTGTCGCTTGCCCTTGAGCTCGAAGTAGCGCTCGACTGCAATCAAGCGGTAATCGTGGGCACGAAATTTGTCGACCGGGGCAAGCGGTCGCGGCGGATTTTCGTGAATGCTGCCGTCGGCGAGCCGCACGGTGCAGCCAGCGCAGCCTTCGAGTGAGCGGCCTTCGGCAAGACGCCCCACGATCTCCGCGAACGTCTCCTCGCCCTGTCCGCGCACCGTGACGTCGACCGACGGCTCAAGCAGACACTCGCGCGCAAACATCGACGGATGCCAGCCGCCCCAGACCACCGGCAGATCGGGCCGCGCTCGTTTCGCCGCGCGCGATATCCGCAGGGCATCGGAGATCGGGGCCCCGGTCAGTACGGTCACGCCCAGGCACACCGCTGCATCGAGATGCGACCGTACGGTCGCTTCCGCGTTCGGATCCAGGCGTCCGTCTATCGTTACGATCTCGTAGACATCCGGGTCGAGCTCGGAGCCAATGGCGAGCAATGCCAGCGGCATGGTGAAGAATACCGCCTGAGGATTGTAGAGCACGACCTTGAGCCGGCGTTGCGTCCGCGGCCGACTGGTCGATTCACGATTGTCCACGGCGGCTAGCTGCATCATGTCGTGTGCCGCGGTCTTGGTAGCGTGAGCCTGAAGACCGCCAACTTCTCGTTGACGAACCGGCGCTCGGCCCACACCGCGATTGAAAATCCGTGCCTGCTGAATCCCTCGAGAAACAGCTGCGCGTTGCCAAAGCTCGACAGCAGCACCAGCGCGGATGCGCCCGGCTTGAGATGAGCGCCAAGACCGGCCGCGAATCGTTCCGCGACATCGTTCGAGCGCCAAGCGCGATCGCGGTCATCTCGTGGCGGCCCAAGCAGGAATGGCGGATTGAACAGTACGAGATCGAAGCGCTCCTCGGGTACGGGCGCGAACAGATCGCCGTGCCGTAGCTCGATCTTGTGTTCGAGCTGATTCAGCACGGCGTTGATGCCGGCACAGCGTACCGCGGCCATGTTGATGTCCACTGCCACCACGCGGCGCGCGTGCCTGGCGCAAATGACCGCGCACACGCCGGAGCCGGTGCCCATGTCCAGCACCTCCGCATCGGCACTCACCAGCCGCGAATCGATCTGAGCTGCGAGGAATTCTCCGGTGCGGGGGACTTTGGGATTGAACACGCTCGGAATCACGATAAATGGCGAGTCGTGCACCCACTCCAGGCGGAAATCATCGTATCGGTCCTTCCTTGCCAGCCGATAGCCGGCAGCCATCAACTTGCCCAGAAGGTGCGTGAGCACAGCAGGTCGCGCAGGGCGCAGTGAATCATGCGCGCACGACACCGGACCAGCCTGCGTGAGATCAAGCATTTGCTTTCCGATGCAACAGCAGGTCTTGAGTGGTGCGACTGCCCGCTTCACGCCACAGCGAGCAAACGCAGGTCGCACATTCGGAGCGCGCTCCTGCGCGAATATCTTGGCGCAGCGCCAGCATCGAGCCGCCGTTCAGAACGGCTGCCAACTCCTGCTGCAGCTGCGCCTCGGTCGGCCCGGCAATGAAGAAACAGGGGTTGACTCGACCCTTGGCGTCGATCACGGCGGAGAACTCGGGCGCGTTGCAGCGCGTCGGGGGAAAGGCACCGGCCCCGCAGATGGCTGAAAAGTATTGGTGCATACGTCGCAGCCGGCGTGGACTCTCGGCGATGAAGCCCGAGCGAAAGTCCTCGACGTAGTCGCGCTCCAGGCGGCATAGAATCTGCTCGAACTCGGGCAGATCTCGCAGCTGTAGTGCGAGATCCGGCACCACCCCATCCAGGCGTCCGAACGCATGTGGGTTGGCGACATCGACGGCGACAAAGGAGACCTGGTGGGCGCCCAGTTGCCGCGCTACCTCGATGCATGCCGGCAGCTGCCGGTAGTTTGCAGCCTGGACCGTGACCCGCACGCCGACCGGTACGCCGGTACGCGCGGTCGCCGCAATTCCTGCACACACCTTTTCGAATGCATTCAGTCCGCGGATTGCGGCGTAGGTTTCGGCGTTGGCCCCATCGAGCGAGACGGTTATCGCGTCGAACAACTGCGACGCACGCACCGCATGCTTGGCAAGGGAAAGACCGGAGGTAAGAAGCCAGACGTGCAAGCCGCTTTGCTTGAGCAGCTGCGCGATCTGCGCCCACTCCGGATTCAGTAGCGGCTCCCCACCGGATATCAGCGCCACCCGGGTCTGCAGCCGGGTGAGGCTTGGCAGCAACCGCGACACCAGCGCAAGGCTCATGTCCGACCGGCCATGGCGCCAGTAGTCGCAGCTGATGCAGCGTGAGTTGCAGCGCTCGGTCAGGTACAGAGTGACCAGCGGCAGCTGTTGTAGCCGTTGAGGATCCGGGGGCAGGTGGGCGGGCACAGGGTTCACTGCCTACGGCGGAGCCGTCGATGCGCCGTCGCATGGGACGGCAATTCGGCGTGTTACCATTCGCTGTTCCCGCCTGCCTATTGGTCAAACGCACACCGGCGCGCGTCATGATGTCTGCGGCAGAGCCTTCAGACTGTAGGTGCGGCAATTGGCGCGGACAGTTGTAGTGCTTCGATACTCCGCCGGTCGTGATTGCGCTGGATCCTTGCGATCATTCATTGGCGGGCCGGCACCTGATCTGGACAACACGCTGCCTATAAGTGCCGGCTGAAGGAATTTTGGTTGCATCAGCGGCGCAGAGTCTGGATCGAGGTCGCAAGGTCGAGGGCAGTGGCATGAAAAAACTAACAGCGCATGAGGCGACGGTGCCCTGCGGTCTGCTGGGTGACACCACCACCCGCGACTACTCAGGCAAATTGAAGCAATTCAATGCGTTTGCCGCACCCGAACTGCGTGACGCCATCGCCAGCCTGCGATTGCAGCCGGGTATGCACGTGGTTGACGTCGGCTGCGGGACCGGTGAGGTGCTGAACTGGCTGTCCGCGGCAGTCGGCGCCACCGGCGTCGTGATCGGGATCGAGCTGGCCCGGGCGCACGCGGCTTGCGCCCGCAGCGCGACGCCAGCTCAGGTGCTGGTGCTGCAGGCCGACCTGCTGCGCGCGCCGCTGCGCCGCGCCAGTGTCGATCTGATCTGGACGGTGAATACGATCAATCACCTGCGCGATCCGCTGGCCGGCGTGCAAGCGCTGGCCGGCCTGCTGCGGCCCGGTGGCCGGATTGCGCTTGGACAAAGTTCGCTGCTGCCGGACATGGTGTTTGCCTGGGACGCGCGGCTCGAACGGCTGACCAACGAGGCCGTGCGCCAGTACTACCGCGACCGCTATGGCGTGAGCGAGGCGGATCTGGCTGCGGTCCGAGCGCTGGTGGGATGGCTGCGTGGCGCCGGGCTTGCCAACGTCAGCGTGCGCACCTGGTCGCTCGAGCGCCTGTCTCCGCTCGACGTGGCGAGCGAAAATTACCTGCGCGACGTCATCTTCCGCGACACCTGGGGCGAGCGCCTGCGGCCGTATCTGTCCGCCGAGGACTTCCAGCGGCTGACGCAGTTGTGCGATCCGCGCAGTCCGGACTGCGCCCTGCGCCGGCCGGATCTGCATTTCCTGCAGACCTTCACCCTGGCGGTCGCGCAACTCCCCGGGTGAACGGCTGCAACCGGCGCGCCCCGCACGCTGCCCTCACCTAGGGCATGGTCACCATTTCTTCGGCGGCGGTCGGATGAATCGCGATCGTGTCGTCGAAGTCGCGCTTGGTCGCCCCCATGCGCAGTGCCACGGCGAAGCCCTGCAGCATTTCGTCCGCGCCCTCGCCAATGACGTGGATGCCAACGATCTTCTGCGCTGGACCCACGGTGACCAGTTTCATGTGCTCGCGCGGCTTGCGCGGCGTGAGCGCGTGATACAGCGGCATGAAGGTCGAAGTGGCTACCTTGACCGCGTCGCCGTAGCGCGTGCGGGCATCGGCCTCGCTCAAACCCACCGTGCCAACCGGCGGGTGACTGAATACCACCGTGGGAATGGTGTCGTAATCGACTTTCCGGCCTTTCTGGCCGCCGAACAGGCGATCCGCTAACCGCCGCCCGGCCGCAACCGCCACCGGCGTCAGACCGGCTCGCGAGGTGACATCGCCGAGGGCGTACAGATGTTGCAGATTGGTCTGCTGAAATTCATCGGTGACGATGTGTCCCGCCCAGTCCACGCTCACTCCCAGCAACTCCAGGCCCAAATCCGTGGTGATGGGTTTGCGGCCCACCGCCCACACCAGGGCGTCGAACTGTCCTAGCACGCGACCGTCCTCGACCGTGAGTTCGAGCAAACCCGACGCATTCCTGGCCAGTGACTTCGGCACCGCGCCGGTTGCGAATTCGACGCCTTCCTCGCGCATGATCTGCATCAGCGAGTCGCCGAGCATCGAATCGAAGTGCCGCAGCAGGCGCTCGTGCCGCAATACCACCGTGGTGCGTGAGCCCAGCGCCGAGAAGATGCCGCTGAGCTCGGCGGCGATATAGCCGGCGCCGACCACCGCGACGCTGTCGGGGCGCGCACCCAGCTCGAAGAACCCGTCCGAGCTGATGCCCAGTTGCGCCCCCGGCAGCCTCGGGATGATCGGCCGGCCGCCGGTGGCGAGCACGATGCTGCCGGCCGAGACGACCCGGTCACCGACCTGGACGGATTGCGCTGACAGCAGACGCGCGTGATCGCGCAGCAGCTCGACCTGGCGCTGGCCGAGCTTGCGCTCGTAGACCGCGTTGATGCGGGCGATGAACTCATCGCGCAGCTGCTTGAGCAGCGGCCAGTCGTGTCGCCACAGCGAGATATCGAAGCCGTAGCCGGCCGCGTCGCGCAGCGCATGAGCGAGTTCACCGGCATTCCACATGACCTTCTTGGGAACGCAACCGACGTTGACGCAGGTGCCTCCCAGGCGGCCCATTTCGACCAGCAGTGTTCGTGCCCCGTAGTCAGCCGCGCGCTGGACACAGGCCAGACCGCCGCTGCCGCCGCCGATCACTATCAGGTCATAGTCGGATGCCATGGCGTGGAACCTCGGCTCTTTGATCAATCTTGCACATTGAGCATGTTACACCGGCCACTCATTGCTAAAATAACGGACTGTCATGCTCAAGGCCGCATCCTATGTCCGCAGCCATCCCCGATAACCCGCTGCTCGAAGACACCCCGCTGCCGCGTTTCGACGCCATCCGTCCGGAACACGTAGAGCCGGCGATCTCGCACCTGATCGCGCAGCAGCGCGCGCTGGTGGCGCAGATAGCGGCAACGCCGGCTCCGACCTTCAAGACGGTGGTGGAGCCGCTCGAGGAACTGCGGCATCGCCTGAGCCGCGTCTGGTCGCCGATCGGGCACCTGAATGCGGTGATGAACTCGGAACAGTTGCGGGCGGCGTACAACGCCTGCCTGCCGCTGCTGTCCGAGTACCACACCGATCTGGCGCAGAGCGAACCCCTGTACCGTGCCTACGCTCAGATTTCAGAGCGCGAGGGTCCGACACTCGATGCGGTACAGCGCGAGGTGATTGAACACGCGCTGCGTGAATTTCGCCTGGCGGGAGTCGCGCTCGATGCTGCGCGCAAGGCGCGCTTCAAGGCCGTCATGATGGAGCTGTCGCGGCTGTCGGCAAAGTTCGAGGAGAATGTGCTCGATGCCACCAACGCCTGGTCGCATCATGTCACCGATCGCGCCCAGCTCACCGGCATCAACGACGCGATCGTCGAGCAGGCGCGCCGCCGGGCACAGGAGAAGGGTGTCGAGGGCTGGCTGTTCGGCCTGGATCAACCCAGCTATGTGGCGGTGGTCACCGACGCCGAGTCGGAGTCGTTGCGGCGCGTGTTCTACGAAGCCTGGTCTACGCGCGCCTCCGACCAGGGGCCGGGAGCCTGCAACTACGACAACACCGAGGTGATGAACGATATCCTGCGGCTGCGGCACGAAGCCGCGCAACTGGTGGATTTCGGCAGCTACGCGGATTACGCGCTGGCGAACCGCATGGCGCGCACGATCCCCGAGGTGATCGACTTCCTGCGCGAGCTGGTGCGCACCGCCAAGCCGGCCGGCGCCGCCGAGTTCGCCGAACTCGAACGCTTCGCGGGCCGCAAGCTCAACGCCTGGGATGTCACCTTTTATTCCGAGCGGCTGCAGCAGAGCCGCTATTCGGTGACGCAGGAGGAGTTGCGCGAATACCTGCCGCTGCCGCGGGTGCTCGAGGGCCTGTTCGAAGTGGCGGAGAAACTGTTCGATGTGCGCATCCGCGAGCACGCCGGCGTGCCGGTGTGGCACCCGGATGTACGCTACTTCGAGGTGCAGAGCCCCACCGATACCCCGGTGGCCAGCTTCTACCTGGATGCCTATGCCCGCCCGCACAAACGCAGCGGCGCATGGATGGACGACTGCGTCGGCCGCAAGGGCCTGAGCGGGCGCACCATCCTTCCGGTGGCCTACCTGGTGTGCAATTCGATGCCGCCGGGCGATCATCGGCCGGCGCAGCTCACGCACGATGACGTCGTGACTCTGTTCCATGAATTCGGCCATGGCCTGCACCACATGCTCACGCGCGTGAACTACCCGAGTCTTGCCGGCATCAACGGCGTTTCCTGGGACGCGGTAGAACTGCCAAGCCAGTTCATGGAGAACTATGCCTGGCAGAACGAGGTGCTCAATCGCATCTCGGCGCATGTGCGCGACGGCGAGCCGATTCCGGCGGAGACACAGCGCCAGTTGATCGCGACCCGCAGTTTCCAGGCCGGCTTGCAGACCCTGCGGCAAGTCGAGTTCGCACTATTCGATATGCGCCTGCACGCCGAATACGATCCGGCACGCGGCGGCCGCGTGTACGAGATTCTGAACGAGGTGCGGCACGAGGTCGCGGTAGTGCCGGTGCCGGATTGGAATCGCTATCCGCATGGCTTCGGCCATATTTTTTCCGGAGGCTATGCGGCCGGCTATTACAGCTACAAGTGGGCGGAAGTACTGGCGGCGGATGCATTTGGGGCATTCGTCGAGCGTGGGACATTTGACCGCACCACGGCGCGGCGCTTTCTCGACAGCATTCTCTCGCGCGGCGGCAGCCGCGATGCGCTCGAGGCGTTCGTGGAGTTTCGCGGCCGCAAGCCGCAAGTCTCGGCACTGCTCAAGCAGTACGGAATCGCCGCCTGAGGCGCCGCCGTCGATCCGGCACTATCGCGGCGGCGGCACTGCGGAATTCTGCGGAGCTGTGCGCTGCGGCGTATCCGCCGGCGGCGACGCGTCAGGCGGCATGCCGAATCCAGGCGCAGCGAAGCGCGGATCATCCGCCCACGGGCGATGCATCATGCCGTGCGCTGCCCGCTCGTGCATCATCGCGCCATGACGGTGGCGGTGCGCGGCCGCGAATATCGCCCCCAGGATCACCAGTGCGGCCAGGCTGAAGGCCCAGAACCCGAGGTACTTTCCGAATGAGCGGAAACTGCCTTCCGAACGCTGAGACACATACAGCACACAATAGCCGGCGATCGTCAGTGCCGTGGCCGGAATCAACGCCAGGAAGTAGATCATGCTGCTGGCCTCAGGTCGGCTGTGGGTAAGTGGCGCGCGCCAGGCATCCTACTCCGGTTGCGCGCCGGCTCACGCTGCACCTATCAACCCCAGAGGACCCGAGCCATGAACGCTAAATTGGTCGGAAGCCGGGCCACGCTTCTTATCCTGCTGCTTCACGGCTCACTGGCCGTTGCCGGCGATACAGCGGCGCTGGCTCCGCAGGATTGGCCGGATAACTTCGTGGCGCGCCTCGAGGCGCTGGCGCTGATTCAGACACTGAACGCCGACCTGCTGAGCCATGACAGCGCAACGCTGACGCTCGAGGGCTGGTGCGCCAGCCATCGGCTGGCAGCGCCGCCAAGATTGATCGCCGAGCGGGTCAGCGGCGTCGATAAAGTGGCTGGCGAGGAGCAGCTTCGAGTCCTTGGGGTCAGTGCGACCGATGCCGTGCGCTATCGCCGGGTGAAATTGCTGTGCGGGTCAGTGCTGCTGTCGGAGGCGGATAATTGGTACCTGCCCGCGCGGCTGACGCCCGAGATGAACCGGCTGCTGGACACGACCGACACGCCGTTCGGCCGGGCGGTGCAGGCGCTGCATTTCCAGCGCCATACGATTTCGGCAACGCTGCTGTGGCAGCCATTGCCCGAAGGCTGGGAGATGAGCGCTGCCGCGCCGGGCGGCCGCGCAGGAAAGCTGGTCGCGCCGGCTGCGGTGCTGCAGCATCGGGCCGTGCTCACGTTGCCCGATGGCACGCCATTCAGCGAGGTGGTGGAGACCTACACGGGCAACGTGCTGGCGTTTCCGCCGCCGCATCCGTAGCCGAACGCCGTCACCAGATTCGCGCGCGAGCGGCCGGGTCTATATAGAGATTATCGGTAGGCTGGACGCCGAAGGCCTGATACCAGGCGTCGATGTTTCGCACCACGCCATTGACTCGAAAACTGCGGTAGGTATGGGCATTACTGACCGTGAGCTGGCGGATGTAGTCATCGCGCGCGGTGCCGCGCCAGATCTGCGCGAACGACAGAAAGAAGCGCTGGTCGCCGGTCAGGCCGTCGATCACCGGTGCGGGTTCATTGTTCAGCGACGCATGATAGGCATCCAGCGCGATCACGGCACCGCCGAGATCCGCGATATTCTCCCCCATGGTCAGCTCCGGATTGATATGCAGTCCGGGGACCGGCTCGAAAGCGGCGTACTGTGAGCCGAGTACCGCCGCCCGGGCCTTGAATGAGCCCGCGTCGGCCTCGGTCCACCAGTCCCGCAGCGCACCGCTCGCGTCGAGCGTGCGGCCCTGGTCGTCGAAGCCGTGCGTCAGTTCGTGGCCAATGATGGCGCCGATGCCGCCGAAGTTCACCGCCGCATCGGCATTGGCATCAAAATCCGGCGCCTGCAGGATCGCGGCCGGAAACACGATGTCGCGCAATGAGCCGTTGTAGGCATCGACCGTCTGCGGAGTCATGTCCCAGTTGCCCTTGTCGACCGGACCGTCGCTGCGGCGGAGCAGGAACGCGTACTCCGCCGCTGCGGCCCGACGCACGTTGCCGACCAGGTCGTTATCTCGCACGATGACGCCGGTATAATCGCGCGGCGTCTCCGGATATCCCACTTTCACGACGTAGCTGTCCAGCTTGCGAAGCGCCTCGGCCCGCGTCGCCTCGCCCATCCAGTCGAGCCGCTCGATGCGGCCGCGAAAGGCGCGAATGATCTCGGTCACCAGGGATTCGATCGCAGCTTTGGTATCGGCCCGAAAATAGCGCGCCGTATATAACCGGCCGACCGCCCAGTCGAGCGTGCCAAAACAGCTGGCCGGATCCGCTGCACAATCACCGCCCGAGACGGCGTTGATGCCCTCTTTCCATCGAGCATGCCGCTCGCTGATACCCAGCAGCACATGATCGCGAAACCCGAAGCGGGCATCGCCAAACGAACGCGACAGATAGGGTGACGCCGTTTCCACGACGCTGAACGCCAGCCACGCCTTCAGCGTGTCGAGCGAGGTGTCGGCGAAAATCCGCGTGATCCGCGGAAAGGCGCTCTTCTCGCCGACAACGATGCGGTTCCGGGCCGACAGGCCTGCCCCCTTCAGGAATGCCTGCCATGGAAACCCCGGCGCGAATGCCGACAGCTGCGCCGGCGTGTACGGGTTATAGAGCTTCGACAGATCGCGCTGCTCGGTCTTGGTCCAGCTGGCCTGTGCAATGCGGGTTTCGAGCGCCACGATCTCGGCGGCACGCTCGTGCGCGGCGGGCCAGCCGCTCAGCGTCAACAGGCGCTCGATGTAATCGCCGAACAGCCGTTTCTTGTCAGCCAGTTCGGGCTTCAGATAGTAGTCCCGGTCAGGCAGCGTCAGCCCGCTCTGCTGCAGGTAGATCGCATAGTGCGCGGTGTCCTTGAGATCGACGTCGATGGATACGCGAAAAAAGGTCCCCTCGAAGCCTGCGGTCGAGTGCCCCATCAGCGTCGCCAGCTGCTCGCGCGAGCGGGCCGAACGAATGGCGCTGAGCTCGGGCGCGATCGGCCGCGCTCCCAGGGCCTCGAGCCGCTTCTCGTCCATGAAGGAATTGTAGAACGCACCTACCTTGCCTTCGAGCGAGGTCGGTTCATGGCCGGCGCTCGCGGCCGCCTGTTCGATGATGGTGCGCAGCTGTGCCTCGGTGCGCTCGCGCATCAGCTGCGACTCGGTCATGTAGGGCCGGTCGGGCGGGATGGTCGAACGTGCAATCCAGGCGCCATTGCAATGCTGAAAAAAATCATCGCCCGGATTGACCGAGGAGTCCATCGCCGACATATCCAGTCCCACCGGTGGGTACAGCGGCCCGCCAAATGCCGCTGGGACCATGGGAGCGGCGACAGCGGCCGACGCGCTCAGCAGGGCGCCTGCTGCGATCACGCAATGTGCACCAAGCAACGCCGATCCTCCGTACCGTTTCCGTCGACGCGACATTACCACGAGCCCCGGACGGTACAATGGCGGCATCGATCAAGGGAGGATGCCAATGGATACCAATCTGGACGCGATCAACCACGCCAAGAACGAACTGATCGATCTGGCGCTGCGTTTCGGACCCAAGATCCTGGTCGCCGTGCTGGTTCTGATTGCGGGTGCGATGGCCGGGCGCTGGATCGGGCGGGCGACCGAGCGCGGGCTGGCGCGCATGGAACTCGAGCCGCCGGTACGGCTGCTCATGGTACGCCTGGTGCGCGTCGTGGTATTCGCGCTGTTCGCGATCCTTGCCCTGCAGAATCTTGGTGTCGAGCTGCTGCCGCTGATTGCCGGGCTGAGTATCGCCGGTGCCGGTATCGCGCTGGCGACCCAGGGCATCCTGAGCAATGTCGTCGCCGGCCTGACGATCATCTTCACCAAGCCCTATCGGGTCGGCGATTACATCGAGATCGTGGGCGTGCAGGGCCAGGTGCAGCTCATCACGATATTCAGCACCACGCTGCTGCACCTGGATCGCTCGCGCGTGGTGGTGCCGAATCGAAAGGTCGTCGGGGAGATCCTGCACAACTTCGGCCAGATTCGCCAGGCCGAGGTCAAGGTCGGCGTAGGCTACGAGGTCGACCTGCCACAGGCCATCGCAGCAATTCGCGAGCTGGTGGACGCCAATACCCGGGTGTTGCACGATCCGGCGCCCCAGGTGCAGGTGGTCGCACTCGCCGAGTCGGTGGTACAGATTGCCCTCAGGCCGTGGGTGGCGGTGGAGGACTACGCACCCGTGGTCGGGGAGCTCAGCCTCGCGGTGGTTGAAACCTGCCGTCGCCGCGGCATATCGATTCCGTTCCCGCAACGCGAGGTACACCTGATCGGCGCACCCTGACAGCTGCCGCCCGAGCGGCGACATGCGGGGGTCATTCAGACCGCCTCGGTTTCCTCTCGGCCGCGTTGCCGGGCCTCGGCCTCGCGCCGGGCGTCCTCGATCTGCTCGAGCACCGCGCCCAGGTCCGCCTCGACCAGCTGCTCGGTAAAGCGGCCGGTGAGCGGGCTGTCCGGCGTCAGCACGCCGGCCCGATAGAGCTTCCAGATCTCCTGCGCATAGGTCGTGTCCAGCAGTTCGGGAGCGGCGCGGGCGAAAGCCGCGCGCATGTTGTTGACATCGCGCTCGAACATGCTGAAGGCATTGTTGTTGCTGGCGGCGCTTACCGCCTGCGGCAGATCGATGATCACCGGGCCGCAGGCATCGAGCAGTACGTTGTATTCGGACAGGTCGCCGTGAATCAGCCCGGCGCACAGCATGCGCACGATCTGCGTGATCGCGAATGCATGCCACCGCCGCGCCTGCTCGGCGCTCATGTCGACGTCGATGAGGCGCGGCGCGGGATGGCCCTGCGCATCCACCACCAGCTCCATCAACAGCACCCGATCATAGACACCGTAGGGCGTGGGAACGCGTACGCCGGCGTGCGCGAGGCGATACAGCGCCGTGACCTCGGCGTTGGTCCACTCGGTTTCCTGCATCTTGCGGCCGTGGCGGCCGCGCCTGGCCATCGCCCGCGCGGCGCGACCGCCGCGCGCCTTGCGGCCTTCCTGGTAGGCCGCGAGCTTGTGGAAGCCGCGGTGCTCGGCGTCCTTGTAGAGCTTGGCGCAGCGAACCTGATCGCCGCAGGCCACGACGTAGACCGACGCTTCCTTGCCGCTCTTGAGCTGTCGCACAACCGCATCGATCTTGCCGTCGTCAACCAGTGCCTGCAGGCCTTTGGGAACTTTCATCAGGCGTGATCAGACACTGGCGTCACGAAGCTCGCGGCCCGTATCAGCCCGAGTCGGGCCTGATGCGGCAGCGCAACGCTCACTATCGATTTTTCTTCTTCTCAGCCTTGGCGGCCCTCTTCTGCATGAGGTTCAATGCGGGTTTCTTCTTGGTTTCCTTCTTACGATCGATTCCCTTACTCATATCGCCGGCTCCTCACTTGCTGATGGCCGTATGGATGACCACCGAAGCCCGCCAGTCTAAAGGCAATTCGGGCTCAGCGGGTCCGGAACTTGCGTGAACTGGCGGCGGATACGAGTAGCGGGGGCCCAAAGGCGCATACCGTGACGGGCTATTCGCCCATCGCATCCGCCCCGCCTACCCTGGTCTGGAGGCGATGAAGCACGCTTACAGCGACCAGATCAGCAACACCACGCGCTCGGCTCCATCGAAGTACGGCGGCGAGCGATAGGCCTCATTCTGCCGGCGCACCAGCACGTCGTCACTTGGCACGCCGAACTTCTGGCTTGGGAAATTCAGAGCGAGTGAATCGTAGCTTCCCTGCACCACGTCGTCGTGATGGTGCACCGCATGCTGAACCAGGTATCTGACGTGATTGCTGCGCAGGTACTGGTTGATGCGCTGATCGGCGATCGCTCGCTGATACTGCATGTTGTTGGCGAGTCCGTCGAGATTGATCACCTGCCGGCAACTGAAGAAGGCAAAATCGCCGCTATCGGTCATCGCAAACACATCGGTCGCGGCCGTGTGCTCGCGCGCCCAAAGCGCCGCGTTGTAGACAGCCGCGTGCCAACTGCCGTTGAGCGGATATTGGTCCGCGGTGTACTGTCTCCAGACGCCGCCCGCGAGCAGCAGCGTCACCGCCTCCCAGTAGATGGCTGGCGTCCTAGCGACGATGCTCGATTTAACGATCGATTCGACGCCCCGCGCCGCCAGCATTACCGCGAACAGCCGATACGGAACGAAGTACCAGCTGAAAACGCCCCATCTCATAAAAAGAATGGTGTTCAGGAAATGCAGAATGACGGCCCATGCCAGCACCGTGGTTGACAGCGTGTAGTAGTCGTTGCCCGGCAATGGCAGCGGGCTGCCCGCCCTGATGGATCGCCATGTCAACCAACCCACGGCGAGTGCGACGCATGCATAGTGGATGCGCCCGACGGCGCCCAGGGTTCCGGGGCTGAGTGCGAGCGATGGAAAAACAGACTTCAGTGCGCCGCTGATCGGCATCATTGAGCCGAACTGTGTGTAATTGAATGACAGATACGGTGCCAGCACGGCGCAGCAACCCAGGCCGGCGAATACGATCGCCGCCGTGGCAGTGGCGCGCGTGCTGCGATCGACAAGGTAATGCAAGGAGCAGCCGAGCAGCGCCAGCACAATGAAGACCATGTCGAGCCTTGCGAGCACGACCAGGCCCAGTAGCATGCCGAAGCACAGGGCGCGATAGCGGCTTAGCGGCGCCGGCGAAATGTGCAGTCCGTAGCCGAACAAAGCGATCGCCAGCAGCACCAACAGCGCCGATTCCATGCCATTCACGCTCGGTATGGCGACCAGGAAGATGAACAGAATTGCGCTCACCAATGCGGTGCGCGCTGAAAACATCCTTGCGTGGGCGCGATACAGCAACAGGAACGCGACCACCAGCAGCGCTGCCTGCAGCAACACCACCAGCCTTATCATGGTCTCGGGAGGGCCATGAAACGTGAACAGGGCAACCAGCAGCAGCAGCCACAGCGGCTGAAAGCCGTTGCTGGAATGAATCCCATCGAAAGTCATGCCGCGGCCCGCGGCCATATTCCGGGCCGTTGTCATGAAATAGGAAGCGTCGTCCGCTATGCGCACCAGCAGATGACGCACGTCGCTCTGCCAGGCAAACTGGAGGCACAGGATGGCCGCGCCTGCAAGCAGCAGCAACGCGGCGGTGAAGGCCGCGCGATCCTGCGACACATTCTGTGTATTGGTCACGTAGCGCGCATTTTGCAGTTGGAGACTAACTTGCGAATGTTCGAATGAATGAGCCTGAGCCGCCGCGGCCCCAGAGCGACCACCTGCGCCGCAAGGCACTGCTCGGGCTGCTGTTGGTCGTGCTGCTTATCGTGGGCGGCCTGCTGCTGACCCGCGTGCTGCACAACAGCGCGCAGCTCCAGGATTGCGTGATGTCGGGCCGCTCCAATTGTGCTCCCATCGAGTCCACCACACCGGGCTACTGATGACGGCGGCTTTTCGCGCGCCCCAGCGCGAGCGGTTAGCCTATTCGCGCAGCGCCAGTCGATAGCCAACGCCGGTCTCGGTGAGCAGCCAGCGCGGCCGCGCCGGATCGGGCTCGAGCTTGGAGCGCAACTGCTTCATATACACGCGCAGGTAATGCGTCTGCTGCGCGCTGCCCGGTCCCCAGACCTGCTGCAGCAGCGTGCGGTGCGTCACCACCAGGCCGATGTGCTGCGCCAGCACTTCGAGCAGGCGGTATTCGGTCGGCGTCAGGTGCAGCTCGCCGCCGCTGTCGTCACGCGCGATGCGTGCCTGCAGGTCGACCCGCCAGGCGCCGATCTGCAGCGTGGCGCCGGCAGCACCGGCGCTGGCAGTGTGGCGCAGCGCGACCTGCACCCGGGCGCTGAGCTCACGGGCGCCGAATGGCTTGGTGATGTAGTCGTCGGCGCCGGCGTCGAGTGCTGCGACCTTGTCCGACTCGTCAGTGCGTGCCGACAACACGATGATCGGCACCCGCGACCAGCTTCGCACGCCGGTGATCACCTCGGTGCCGTCGCGATCCGGCAGGCCCAGATCGACGATCAGAAGGTCGGGTTTGTGCGTGCGCGCTTCCGCCAGGCCGCGCTCGGCGCTGTCGGCTTCGATGACACGGAAATTCTCCAGCTCGAGCAGCGTGCGCAATACCCGACGCAGTTGCGGTTCGTCCTCGACCACCAGCACCGCGCGACTAGCGATGGTCATGGTGACGAGCGAAACTCGGGCGATATCCCCTGCTCGGGCGTTGCCGGCGCGACGGGCGGCAGCGGCAGCGTGAAGCGCAGCGCGGCGCCGTGCGGCGCGCGGTTTTCGGCCCAGATACGCCCCTTGTGCAGTGCCAGGATGGTGCGGCAGATCGCCAGCCCCAGACCGATGCCGCCGACGCTGCCCTCCGGCGTGCCGCGCTGAAATTTCTCGAACAGGATCTCCGGATCGGCAGCGCTCAGGCCGGGCCCATTGTCCTCGATGCTGACTTCGATCTGGCGCGAAAGCACCTGTGCGCTGATGCGAATCTCGCTGCCCGCAGGGGTGTACTTGGCCGCGTTGTCGAGCAGGTTCTCGAGCACCTGCTCGATCAGGCGCCCATCGATGCGCAGCAGCGGCAATGCATCGGGCAGCTCGATACGCACGCGGTGACGGCGCAGCGGCTGCTCCAGACGATGCAGCACCGAACCGACCAGCTCGTCGAGTGCATACAGGTCGATACGTGGCTGGATGGCGCCGGTCTCGAGCCGCACCAGATCGAGCAGCGTGGTGATGCGCTCGCTCATGCGCGTGGCCTCCTCGCTCACGGAAGCTGCCAGCGCGCGGCGGTCGGCATCGCTCAACGCATCGAGGTTACCGGCGAGCGTCGCGGCGCCACCGGCGATCGTGGTCAGCGGCGTGCGCAGATCATGCGAGATCGACGCCAGCAGCGCATTGCGAATGGCTTCGGTCTCGGCCCGTACCTCGGCCGCCTGCGCGTGGGCTGCAAAATCAGCGCGCTCCAGTGCCAGCCCGATCTGCGCCGCGAAAGTCTCGAGCAATCGAAACTGCTCCGGCAGGGTGACGCGCCGCGGATTCTCCGGCAGCAACGCCAGCACGCCGAACGCACGCTCGCCACCGGTCAGCGGCAGATACAGACCGGCCGAACCGCTCAGCGTATCGGTACCCATACCGGCGGGCTTGCGATGATCGAATACCCATTGGGCGACGCCCAGGTCGGCGCCGGTATAGGACACGTCGAGCAGACTGGTGCGCGGGTAGATGACGTGACCCTGCTCGTCGGCGAACAGCAGCACCGCGCGACTGGTGAACACCTGGCTCACGTGACGCACCGCCACCTCGGCCATTTCGTCGCGGCCGCGCGCCATCGCCAACTGCCGGCTCATCTCATACAGCAGTGCCGTGCGTCGCTCGCGGTACCCGGCGATGCGCGCCTGCTGGCGCACGTTGGCATTGAGTGTGCCGATGATCAGCGCGACGATCAGCATGATCGCGAAGGTGATCAGGTACTGCACATCGGTGACCGCAAAATTGAAACGCGGCGGCACGAACATGAAATCGAACGCCGCTACGCCGAGTACCGAGCTCAGTATCGCCGCCCGGCGGCCGCCATAGACCGCAACCAGCGCCGTGGTCAGCAGATAGATCATCGCCAGGTTGGCTTGCGCCAGCCTGGGGTACAGACCGTAGAACACCCAACACACGCCGGTGGCGGCCAGCGTCGACATCACAGCCAGCAGATAGCGCGGCCACAGCGGCTTGTCGGAGCCGACCGACAGCACGCTGTCGGGAGTGCTGGCAGCGTTGGCCGGCGTATCCGCTGCGCTGTTGCGTGCGATCACCATCACATCGATGTCGCGGCTGGCTTCCAGCAGATAATCGGTGGTCGAGGGACGCAGCAGCCGGCGCCAGCGCGGGCGATTGTAAGTGCCGACCAGCAGGCGTGTGACATTGCGCGTGCGCGCGTACTGCAGCAGCTCCGCGCCCGCCGACGAGCCGCCGAGGGTGATGGCCTCGGCTCCCAGCGATTCGGCCAGCCGCAGGATCGCAATGCGGCGATTGCGCTCATGCTCGGACAGCCGCAGCAGGTCTGGCGTCTCGACGAACACCACCAGCCATTCGGCGTCGAGCCGGTCGGCAGTGCGTTTGCCGGCGCGCACCAGCCGCTCGGCCTGTGAGTCCGGGCCCACCGCCACCAGCACGCGCTCGCGTGCTGCCCAGGAGCCGCGTACTGCCTTCTCGCGGCGGTAGTCGCGCATCGCCAAATCGACGCGATCGGCGGTCTTGCGCAGCGCCAGTTCGCGCAGCGCGATCAGATTGCCCTTGCGGAAAAAATTCTCCAGCGCGCGCTCGGCCTGCTGGGATACATAAACGCGGCCTTCGCGCAGCCGTTGCAGCAGCTCGTCGGGCGGTATATCCACCAGCTTGATCTCATCGGCCTGGTCGAACACGCGATCGGGCAGCGTCTCGAGCTGACGCACGCCGGTGATCTGCCACACGACGTCGCTCAGGGACTCCAGGTGCTGGACATTGAGGGTGGTGAAAACGTCGATGCCGGCATCGAGCAGTTCCTCGATGTCCTGCCAGCGTTTCTCGTGGCGCGGTGGCGGATCGCCGCCGCTGATGTTGGTGTGGGCAAGTTCATCCACCAGCAACAGGCGCGGCCTGCGAGCCAGCGCTGCGTCCAGATCGAATTCGCGGCGCGTCGTGCTGCCGAAATTCATGATCAGCGGGGGCAGCTGTTCGAGCCCGAGCAGCAGCCGTTCGGTCTCCTCGCGGCCGTGCAGCTCGACATAGCCGACCACGACATCCAGCCCTTCGGCGTGTCGCCGCTGTGCGGCCTCGAGCATCGAGTAGGTCTTGCCGACGCCGGCATTGGCGCCGAAAAATACGGTCAGGCGTCCACGCAGCGCGCGCGCCTCGCTCTGCCGCATCTGGGCGAGCAACAGGTCGGGATCGGGCCGGTTATCGTTCATCCCTGACCAGTGCGCGCTCGGCGGGCTCCAGAGCTTGATCGATTGACTATACCCGCTGGTGCGTTGGCTGTAATGCGCCGGCACGCTCACCCGCACTCAATGCAGCGCATCAAGGGCGAGATTGAGCTCCAGTACATTGACACGAGGCTCGCCGAGCAGCGCCCACTGGCGCGATTGCGTGTGAGCTGCAACCAGGCTGCGCAGCCGTTGCGGATCGATGGCGCGCGCGCGCGCCACGCGCATGAGCTGGTATTCGGCGGCCGCCGGGCTGATGTGCGGGTCCAGCCCGCTGGCGGACGCGGTCACCAGATCGATCGGCACCGGCCACTTGTTGTCGGGGTCAGCCTGTTGCAGGGCCGCGAGCTGGGTCCGGACCGCATCGAGCTGCGCCGGGTTGGTCGGACCCAGGTTCGAACCAGCTGAGCTCGCGCCGTTGTACGGCTGTGGCGTCGTCGCCGAAGGACGCGGCCAGAAGTACTTCGGGTCGTCGAACGGCTGGCCGATCAGCGACGAGCCGACCAGCCGGTCGGCCTGACGGATCAGCGAGCCCTGTGCCTGGTGCTCGCAGCACAGCGCGGCGATGCCAGTGACCATGAACGGGTAGATGAGGCCGGTCAGCACGCTGAACACCAGCAGGCTCAACAGTGACGGCAGCAGGATCCTGGACATGGCAGCCATCCTTCTACACCAGGTGCAGCGCGACCAGCACCAGGTCGATCAGCTTGATGCCCACGAACGGCACGATGATGCCGCCCAGACCGTAGATCAGCAGATTACGCCGCAGCAGTGCCTCGGCCCCCACCGGGCGGTAGCGCACGCCGCGCAGCGCCAGCGGGATCAGGGCGACGATGATCAGCGCGTTGAAGATCACGGCCGAGAGGATCGCGCTGTCCGGACTTGCCAGGCGCATGATGTTGAGGGTGTTGAGCTGCGGATAAGTGGTCGCGAAGGCCGCCGGGATGATGGCGAAGTACTTCGCGACATCGTTGGCGATGCTGAAGGTGGTCAGCGATCCGCGCGTGATCAGCATCTGCTTGCCGACTTCGACCACCTCGATGAGCTTGGTGGGATTGGAATCGAGATCGACCATGTTGCCGGCCTCTTTCGCGGCCTGCGTGCCGGTATTCATCGCCACCGCAACATCGGCCTGGGCCAGCGCCGGAGCATCGTTGGTGCCGTCGCCGCACATGGCGACCAGGCGCCCCTGCTGCTGATGCTCGCGGATCAGTTTCAGCTTGGCTTCCGGCGTCGCCTCGGCGAGAAAGTCGTCGACGCCGGCCTCGGCGGCAATCGCCGCGGCGGTGAGTTTGTTGTCGCCGGTGATCATCACGGTGCGAATGCCCATGCGGCGCAATTCCGCGAAGCGCTCGCGAATGCCGCCTTTGACGATGTCCTTGAGCTCGACGACGCCGAGCGCACGCGCGCCGTCGGCCACCACCAGCGGCGTGGCGCCCTGCCGCGCCACGGTCTCGACCGCGCGCTGCAGTTCCGGCGGCAGGGCACCGCCCTGTTCGCTCAGCCAGTTGCCGATCGCATCGGCCGCGCCCTTGCGGATGCGCCGGCCTTCGAAGTCCACGCCGCTCATGCGGCTCTGGGCGCTGAAGGCGATAAAATGTGCTCCCAGCGCCTGCACGTCGCGGCCGCGGATGCCGTGCTGCTGCTTGGCGAGTATCACGATCGAGCGGCCCTCGGGGGTCTCGTCGGCCAGTGAAGACAGCTGTGCCGCATCCGCGAGGTCTGCGGAGCTGACACCCGAGGCAGCAATGAAGCGCGAGGCGAGGCGGTTGCCGAGCGTGATCGTGCCGGTCTTGTCGAGTAGCAGCACGTCGACGTCGCCGGCCGCCTCGACCGCGCGGCCCGAGGTCGCGATCACATTGGCCTGGATCATGCGGTCCATGCCGGCAATTCCGATCGCCGACAGCAGGCCGCCGATGGTGGTCGGAATCAGGCACACCAGCAGTGCCACCAGCACGGTGATCGAGATCGGCGCGCCTTGGCCGGCCGCGGCGACGCTATAAATCGAAAACGGCAGCAGCGTCGCGGTAGTTTTCAGGAAGATCACGGTCAGGGCGGCGAGCAGGATTGCCAGTGCGATCTCGTTGGGGGTGCGCTGGCGCCTAGCGTTCTCGACCATCGCGATCATGCGATCGATGAAGGCCTCGCCGGGATTGGCGCTAATGCGGATGTGCAGCGTGTCGGACAGCAGCCGCGTGCCGCCGGTCACCGCCGAGCGGTCGCCGCCAGCTTCACGGATGACCGGTGCCGACTCGCCGGTGATCGCGCTCTCATCGACCGAGGCGGTGCCGTTGACGACCTCTCCGTCGCCTGGAATCGTGTCGCCGGCTTCCACCAGGACCACGTCGCCGCGCCGCAGGCTGCTCGAGGGTACGCTCTGATAGGGCTGGTCGGTACGGCCGCCCGGAAAGCGGCGCGCGGTGGTGTCGCGCTTGCTCGATCGCAACGCGGCGGCCTGGGCCTTGCCGCGCCCTTCAGCCAGGCTCTCGGCGAAATTCGCGAACAGCAGTGTCGCCCAGAGCCACAGTGCGATCGCCAATACGAAGCCGGGCCGACCCTCGGAACGCAAGCCGCCGCCGAGCTGCACCAGCCACAGTCCGGTAATGAGCAGGCTGCCGACCAGCACCACGAACATCACCGGATTGCGCCATTGCACCCACGGCGCCAGTTTGACGAACGAGTCCTTGATGGCCGCATTGACCAGCGGCGGATCGAACAGCGGGCGCGCGCGGGCGACGGTGGTCATTGCAATCCCCGCTCGGTCAGGTCAGTGCGCCGCAAACTGCAGCTCCTCGACGATCGGACCGAGTGCCAGCGCCGGAAAGAACGCCAGTGCGCCGACCACCAGGACCGTTGATGCCAGCAGCACCACGAACAGCGGCGTGTGCGTGGGCAGCGTGCCGGCACCGGCGGGCACGTGTTTCTTGGCCGCAAGGCTGCCGGCGATGGCCAGCACCGGGACGATCAGCCAGTAGCGCGAGGTCCACATGACGATGCCGAGCAGGGTGTTGTAGAACGCAGTGTTCGCGGACAGGCCTGCAAAGGCGCTACCGTTGTTATTCGATGCCGAAGAGAACGCGTACAGGATCTCCGAGAAGCCGTGCGCGCCGGGATTGGCCGTGCCGGCGCGACCGGCCGCCGCCGACACCGCGATCGCCGTGCCGACCAGCGAGAAGAACGGTGGAATCAGGATCACGAGCGAGGCCATCTTCATCTCGAAAGCCTCGAGCTTCTTGCCCAGGTACTCGGGTGTGCGCCCGACCATCAGACCGGCGATGAATACCGCGATGATGGCAAATACCAGCATGCCGTACAGGCCCGAGCCGACGCCGCCGAAGATCACTTCACCGAGCTGTATCAGCCACATCGGAATCAGCCCGCCGACCGGCGTGTAGGAGTCGTGCATCGAGTTGACCGAGCCGTTGGACGCGGCGGTGGTGGCAGCCGCCCACAGTGCCGAGTCGGCGACGCCGAAACGGGTCTCCTTGCCCTCCATGTTGCCGCCCGACTGCTGCGCCGACGCCGCCTGCGCGAGCGCGGGCGGGTAGGCTGGATTGCTGCGGCCTTCGGCCCAGGCAGTCAGGCCCAGCAGCGGAATCCATAACACCAGCATGGCTGCGAGCAGCGCCCAGCCCTGACGGGTATCGCCGATCAGGCGTCCAAAGCTGTAGCACAGCGCGGCTGGGATCAGCAAAATGGCCAGCACCTCGAGCAAGTTGCTCAGCGGGGTCGGATTTTCAAACGGATGTGCCGAGTTGACGTTGAAAAAGCCGCCGCCGTTGGTGCCAAGCTGCTTGATGGCGATCTGGCTGGCTGCGGGACCGAGCGGAATCGTCTGCGTGGTCACCTGCACGGGCCTGGTTTCGGGGTTACCGTGGGCGTCCTTGAGCGCATTGCCGGCCGCGTCGGTCACCGGCTCCGAGACCGTGATCGGATCGACCAGTGTCGCGGTCTGATAGGCACTGAAGCTCTGTACGACGCCCTGGCCGACGAGCGCGAGCGCGAGAATGAGCGACAGTGGCAGCAGTACGTACAAGGTGGCGCGCGTCAGATCGACCCAGAAGCTGCCGATCTGCTGCGCCTGCTTCAGGGTGAAGCCGCGCACCAGGGCCACCAGCACCGCGATTCCGGTAGCCGCAGACAGGAAGTTCTGCACGCCGAGCCCGAGCATCTGCGTCAGGTAGCTCATGGATGACTCGCCGCCATAGCCCTGCCAGTTGGTGTTGGTGATGTAACTGACCGCGGTATTGAACGAGGAGTCTGGCGTCACCGCGCTCATCTGCTGCGGATTCCAGGGCAGATAGGCCTGCAGGCGCTGCAGCGCATACACGGCGAGCGCGCCAAAGGCGTTGAACGCCAGCATCGACAGCGCGTACTGCTTCCAGTTCATCGAGGCGTCGCCGTCGACGCGGCAGAGCTTGTACAAGCCGCGCTCGAGCGGGCGCAACCAGCGCGTCACGGCGCCGCTGCCATCGAACACCCCGGCCATGTACAGCCCCAGAGGCTTGACCGACAGCAGCAGCACGAGCAGGTAAATCGCGAGCTGCAGCCACCCATTGGAGCTCATCTTTAGAAGTTCTCCGCTTTGAGCATCGCGTACAGCAGGTAGCCGAACAGCCCGAGCGTGATCACCAGCGCGATCCAATAGAGCGTGGTCAAGGGCGCACCAGCAAGCGTTCGCAAAGAACGATGCCGCCCCAGGTCAAAACCGCAAGCACGACGATCAGGCCCAGAAACCACAGATCCATGACAGCCTCCTTGCAGCGGGCGCATGACTATCCTGCTGCGCGCTGCCGTAAAGAAGCCGTAAAAATACCCATCGCGGCCAGATAAACGGCGCATTGGAGGCAATCAGCGCGCAGCGTGCGCCAGCCGCCGGCAGATCGCCGCGCCGGGGTCTCGCGCATCGATCAGGCGCGGGCTATCGTTGCGCACATGCAGATCGTGACCTGGAACGTCAATTCACTGCGCGTGCGTCTGCCGCAGCTGCTCGACTGGCTCGCCGCCAACCGGCCTGACATGGTCGCGCTGCAGGAAACCAAGCTGGTGAATGAGGCATTTCCGGCCGCCGCGCTGGCCGCTGCGGGCTACCAGTGCGCGTTCAACGGGCAGAAGACCTACAATGGTGTTGCGATCCTGGCGCGCACAGCGCTGAGTGATGCGGTGCTCGAGATCCCGCGCTTCGACGATCAGCAGCGGCGTGTGCTGGCGGCAAGCTGCGGCGCAGTGCGGGTGGTAAACCTGTACGTACCGAACGGCCAGTCGATCGGATCGGATAAGTACGACTACAAACTGCGCTGGCTCAAGGCGCTGCGCGCGTGGCTGCGCGCCGAGCAGGCGCAATACCCGCGGCTGCTGGTGCTCGGGGATTTCAACATTGCGCCCGAGGATCGCGACGTGCACGACCCGCAAGCCTGGGCGGGATCGGTGCACGTGAGTGCGCCGGAACGCGAGGCGCTCGGCGATCTGCTGCAGATGGGCTTTGTCGATGTGTTCCGCCAGTTCGATCAGGCGCCGCAAAGCTTCAGCTGGTGGGACTATCGCGCGGGCGCCTTCCGGCGCAATAATGGCCTGCGTATCGACCTGATCCTGGCATCGACACTGCTGGCGCCGCACTGCACGGGCTGCCGTATCGACCGGCTGGCGCGCAGCGGCGAGCGGGCATCCGATCACGCACCGGTGGTCGCAAGCTTTGACATATAGCAGCTGCGCGCACCGGTGGCGAAACGGCGCCAGGGGGGCGCCTTATGTCCTCAAAGTGTGCGGCGCGTCGCAGGTGGTTCATCGCACGCTGTCCTAGACTTTCGCAATCCACGGCTCTGCCCGACGAACAATTACAGCTACTCTGATACCTTGGCGCCGACATGGCCAACATCCGCCGCAGCGACTACGACATTACAAACACGGTGCGGGTCAGCTCGCCGCAGTCGGTGTTGCGCGCGGTCGAGCAGCTGCTGGTCTCCACCTGGCCGCACATGATGCTGGCCCCGGTCGAGCGTGCATTTGCCGATTTCGACGCGTTGTTTGCCGGCCGCATGCCCGGATTTTCCGGTGTCGACACGGTCTATCACGATCGGCAGCACACGCTCGACGTCACGCTGGCGATGGCGCGGCTGCTCGCCGGCTACGAGCGCCAGGTGGAGGGCGAGCGCCAGCTGACCTCGGAGCGCGCCACCGCCGGCGTGATCCTGGCTCTGTTCCATGACGTGGGGTACCTGCGCCGAAGCAGCGATCGCGCGCAGGCCAATGGGGCGGAATTCACCCTCAACCACGTCAGCCGCGGCGCTGAATTCCTGTCGCACTACCTGCCGCAGATAGGGCTGCCGCAGTGGGCCGATGTCGCCGCCCAGGTCATCCATTTCACCGGCTATGAGCGACCGTTCGATCAGATTGTGACCGACGATGCGCGTGACATCGCGCTCGGGCATCTGCTCGGCACCGCCGACATGATCGCTCAGCTGGCGGACCGCTGCTATCTGGAGAAATGTCGCGACCGGCTGTACCCGGAATTCGTGCTCGGCGGTGTGGCGATGTCCACCGCGGACGGTGCGCGCGAAGTGCGCTATGCCTCGGGTCTGGATCTGCTGCGCCAGACGCCGGCCTTTGTGGCCAATACCCGGGCGACCCGCCTGGACGATCGCTTCGGCGGTGCCTATCGCTACCTGGAAATCCTGTTCGACGGCCGCAATCCCTACATCGAGGCCATCGACCGCAACATGAACTACCTGGAACAGATCCTGCGCAGCGAGAGCTGGCGCATGTTGCGGCGAAATCCGCCGCTGCACGCGGCCGATCCTAACACCCTGGGCCGGGTGCGCAGCCTGATGCTGGGCTACTTCAAGAAGGCCTGGCTGCAGGATTGAGCCACCCGGCCGCCAGCCCGGCCGCCAGCGCCGCCGCACCGGGCTGCGCCACGGCGCAGACATAACGCGTGTGGATGTCGGCCAGCTGCCGGCGCACCACCGCCGCTCCCGCCAATTCGACATCGGTCAGCGCCGCAGCCAGAACCGCCACTGTCAGGGCTGGCAGCGCCTTGCTCGAGAGCGGCGCGAAGCTCAAATGCCACGGCTCCGGCCGTACGCCGCCGCGATCTAGGTCGTACGGCAGGAAAAATCCGTAGTCCTCACAGTGCCTTGGCAACCAGGTGCCAAGCCTGGCGAATGCCCCGCCGGAGGCATATTCCACCGGGATCAGCTGCGGGCGCTGGCCCTGAGCCAGGGCGGCCCGATCGATCACATCGATGTCGGTGCCCCAATGATGGCGGCTCGCGCCCGGCAACGCCGACCACAGCAGGATCGCGCCCACTACCTGCTCATCGGTCATAACGGCTGGATCCAGGCCGCGGCCCCGCTGGTCGAGTAGCGGCCGGCGGCCGTGGAACTTATCGTTCCAGATGCTCAGCTGGTGCTGGAAGGTGCGAAAGGTGGAGACCGGGGCCAGATCTATGTCACTCTGCAGGGCTGCGGCGCGCAGACCAAGGAACGCCGCAGCCGCATCGGGGTGCAGTGTGCCTCCCGCATCCGGTAGATCGATCACGTGACTGCGCACGCGCCCGGTCAACTGTTCGGCACTAAGTACCGACATTTTTGCTAGCCGCCGTGCCGTACATACGGCATCATTCTAAAGTTAAATATCCATGGAGGCCGGATGAACGGCCCGCGATTCAAGTACCTGATGCTGATCCTGTGCAGCGTCTTCCTGGGGGTAGCAGCGCTGCTGGGCTACCTCGCCCGAAGCTACGACACCCCATTGTCGGTCCTGCTGCTATCGGGACTATTCGCCGCATTCGCCGTGATGCTACCCGGCTTCTGGTCGTGGCGTCAGCGTCAGCGTCTGGATCACGCCGTGCGTGGACTGATCGGTGCCGCCGTGCAGATCAGTCGCGGCGAGTTTCATCAGGCGCTGGTGAGCACCCGCAGCGACAAGATCGGCGAGCTGGAACATGCGTTCGAAAACATGCGCCTGGCGCTGCGCAACACCACCTTCACCCGCAATTACCTGCACAGCGTGCTCAACAGCATGACCGATGCGGTATTCGTCACCGCTCCCGGCGGCAGCGTGCGCATTGCCAATGACGCCGCCTGCCAGCTGACCGGTTACGGCGATGACGAGTTGATCGGCAAGAACCTGGTGACGTTGCTGGACCAGGGCGACAAGCTCGGCCCCGACCCGCTGCAGGTCGCGCGCGACGCCGGCGAGACGGTGCTGCGCACCCGCGCCGGGCAGACCATCCCGGTGTCATTCGTCGGTTCGACCGTCGCCACCGAGGACCCGGAATTCGAAGGCGAGATCTACGTTGCCCGCGACATCACCGAGCGCAAGCGCGCCGAGCGGCGCATCCGCTATCTTGCGCGCTACGACGCGCTCACCAAGATTCCCAACCGGATGCAGTTTCAGCACCTGCTGCAGCAGGCGATCGCCCGTTCGCGGCGCAGTGGCCACGGGGTCGCCATGCTGTACGTGGACATGGATCGCTTCAAGGAGGTCAACGACACCTTCGGCCACGCCTCGGGCGATCGGGTGCTCGAGGTGCTCACCGAGCGCCTGACGCGGGTGCTGAACACCGAGGCGGTAATCGGGCGTCTGGCCGGCGATGAGTTCGCGCTGTTTGTCGATAGCGTGAGCCAGGACGCCGACGAGGCCGGGGGCCAGGTAGCGCAGCTCGCCCGTACCGTGCTGCACGCCGCCGGCGAGGCGTTCCACATCAATCAGCAGGAAGTGTTCCTGACGGTCAGCATCGGTATTGCATTGTGCCCGCGCGATGCGGAAAACGTGATCGATCTGATTCGTAACGCCGATGCTGCCATGTACTACTCGAAGCAGAACGGTGGTAACACCTACGCCTTCTATTCGCCGGAGATGAATGCGGCCGCGGTCGAGCGGCTGATGCTCAAGAGCAAGCTGCGGCGCGCGGTCGAGCGCGACGAGTTCGTGGTGCGCTACCAGCCGAAGGTGGACCTGCGCGACGGCCGCGTGGTTGGCGCTGAGGCGCTGCTGCGCTGGCGATTGCCTGGACACGGCGACATTCCGCCGGCGCAGTTCATCCCGATTGCGGAAGAGAACAACCTGATCAGCGCCATCGGCGAGTGGGTGCTCGAGCGTGTATGCATGGATTTTCGCGCACTGCGCCGGCATGTGGCCGACCCGGGGCGCATCTCGCTCAATCTGTCGCTCAAACAGCTCAAGCAGGCTAGCTTCATCCTCAACTGCCGCTCGGTATTCGAACGGCATGAAGTACCCACGCGAAACCTGGAGCTCGAGATCACCGAGACCACCCTGATGGCCGATCCGCGCCGCACGGTGCAGATGCTCAACCAGCTGCATGACATGGGGCTGCATCTGTCGATCGACGATTTCGGGACCGGCTATTCGTCGCTGTCAGCATTGCAGCAGTTCCCGATCGGTACGCTGAAAATCGACCAGTCGTTCGTGCGCGATGCTGCCGACGATCCGGCCGATGCGGTGCTGGTCCGGACCATCATCGACATGGGCCACAGCCTCGGCATGGAAGTCGTGGCCGAGGGGGTCGAGTCGGTGCGCCAGCTGGAATTCCTGCACGCCAGCCGCTGCAATTTCGCCCAGGGCCAGCTGTTCGGCCAGGCCCGCAGCATCGATGAGCTGCTGCAGCTGCTGCAGGCCCAGCAGGCCGGCCGGCCCTCGTTCGCCAATCTGCTGCCCGATGCGCCGGCGGCGCTGCAGCCGATATCGGCCTGATCGCCGAGGGCGTCTCACTTTTTTACCGCCGTCAGCAGGCACAATGCGCGCATGCGCGCGTTTCCGTTCCGCTGGCTATGGCGACTGCTGGTCGCCGCATTGCTGCTCGCCTGGGCCGCGCTCGCACTGTGGCAATCGCAAAAGCGCCTGCCGCCAGGTGTGCATATCGCCGGCAACTGGCACAGCGTGCCGGCCGGCGAGTTGCAATTCCTGCGCGACCTGACCGCGGCCGATGCGACCGGCGCGCCGCTCAACCAGCACCAGATCAACGTGGAACTGCTGCGCATGATCGCTCAGGCGCGCGACTTCCTGGTGCTCGATACGGGACTGTTCGGGGATCTGCCAGCCGCCGGCCCCGGTGCATCCAGGCTGCGCGCTGCCGCGCCGGTCGCAGCAACATTGGCCGATGCACTGCTGCAGGCCAGGCAGCAGCAACCCGCTCTGCAGGTGCTGCTACTGATCGACCCCGCGAGCGCTCAGCTGCAGGTGGGTTCCCCGACGCTGGAGCGGCTGCGCGAGGCCGGTGTCGCGGTCGTGCCGGTCGATGTCGGCCGACTGCGCGCGCCCAATGCGGTCTTTGTCGGCTTCTGGCAGCTGTGCTGCCGCTGGTGGAGCCCGGTCGCAGCCGCGGGAGCCTGGCCCAACCCGCTCGGCATTGGACCCTCGGGGGTCTCGATGGGACTGTGGGGCCGCACGCCGGGCTATCAGCGCAGCCATCGCCAGCTTCTGATTGCCGATGATGGCGGCGGCGGCCTTGCCGCGCTGATTTTCTCGCGACCACTGAACGCCGAAGCCTCGCTGCATACCGCCGTGGCGCTGCACATTGCGGGCGAGGCGCTGGAACCGCTGCTCGAGTCCGAATTCGTGATGGCGCAGTTCTCCGGCTGGAGCGGCGGCGGCGCCATACAGGAGCGTTCGCAACGGCTGATCGAACGCCAGCGCCGCAATATCGCGGCTGCCGCGGCTGCCACGGCTGCCACGGCTGGCGCGGCTGCCGCGGCTGTCGACGCGGCGCGGGCACGAGTGGTGAGCGAGGCGCCGATCGCCGAGGCACTGCTCGAGCGCCTCGACGCGGCAGGCAGCCATGACAGCATCGAGATCGCGGCGCTCTATCTATCGCAGCGCGACCTGGTGCGCGCACTGATCGACGCCGCCTGGCGCGGTGCGACCGTTCGTGTGCTGCTCGATCCGGGCAAGGACGGCTATGGCTATGACCGTTCGGGGCTGCCCAACCGCCAGGTGGCTTCGGAGCTGGTGGCTGCCAGCGATGGCGCCGTGCGGGTGCGCTGGTACCGCACCCACGGCGAGCAGTTCAGTCCGGGCTTTGTGCTGATCCGCAGCGCCGCTCGCGCCTGGCTGATGGTCGGCACGGCCGAACTCAGCCGCCGCGATCTCGATGATTTCAATCTCGCCGCAGCGTTCATCGCCGAGCTGCCGGGTGCAGCCCCAGCGAGCAGCGATGCGCTCTCGTGGTTTGATGCGGTGTGGTACAACCGGGCCGCTGGCGGCACCGAATACAGCAGCGACGTCGACGTCTATGCGGACGCCTCGCAGCTCGACTACTGGCAGTACCGGCTGCTCGAGGTCAGTGGAACGGCATTCGACTGAAGGCTGCTATCCGGCAGCTGGCTTGATTGCAGGGTTGTGTAGATAATCAGCCATGCGTCGAGCCGCCGTCAGGCGGCCGTCAGGGGTCCTTGTGCAATGCGGTATAAAGAAACACGCGAGCAATCCGCCGAATTGCTGAGGATGGTATTGCCGCTGATGGCCAGGCATTCCGCCGGCTTTCATCCGCTGAGTTACAGCGTTTGGTACGAGTATGCCGCGGGCTTCAACCCCGCACTGCGAGCCGCGGTCGACGCCCGCTTGCTACAGGCCCCGGTGCTGAGCGACCGGGACATCGAGGAGCTGTTCGACGCGCACGTCGCCATGCGCGATATCGACTCCTCGGCACGCATGCGTGCCCAGATTGCCCGCATGATCGATCACGTCGACGGCGTGGCGGTCGACGCTGGCCACGAGGTGCAGCACTACGGCAACGAGCTCGATGGCTATCGCGATCGCCTGCGCGATGACAGCGGTAAGGAGAGCGTCGGCCAGGTGGTCGAGTCGCTGATCGGCGAAACCACCCGCGTGCGCGTCAAGACCGGCATCTACCATGAGCACCTGAAGAAGAGTTCCGAGGAAGTCGAGCGGCTGCGCGGCGAGCTCGAACTGGTGCAGGGCCTGGCGCTGACCGACCCGATGACCGGGCTGTTGAACCGGCGCGGCTTCGATTATCAGATGCAGCGCATCAGCCACGGCAGCCTGCGGGGCTGCACCCTGTTGATCGTCGACATCGACCACTTCAAGGCCATCAACGATGCGCACGGTCACCTGCTCGGCGACAAGGTCATCGTCGCGGTGGCCAACGTGCTGCGCAGTTGCATCGGCGAACGCGGCCCCATTGCCCGTATTGGCGGCGAGGAATTCGCCGTACTGCTGTCCCACACTTCGAGCGCCGGCGGCGTCGAACTGGCCGAGCGGATCCGGGCTGCGGTCGAGCACGGAAAGATCCGCCGCGCCGACACCGAGGAGAGCATCGGTAATGTTACCGTCTCGCTCGGACTCGCCACCTGCGGCGAGAATGAACAGTTCGAGGCCATGAACGCGCGCGCCGATCGCGCCCTCTATCAATCGAAGGCGGCCGGACGCAACCGCGTTACCGTCGCCGAGCGTGCCTCCGGCGCCGTGGCCTGAAAGTACGGTCGCGGCATGGCCGCGACATCGGTACTCGCAGCAATTTCCCGCCAGCGCTTTTTGTGCTCTGATGCGTATCGCGGCCGCCGCCAATGGCGTCGAGCTGCCTGACTGGTGACCAACAGTGCGAGGAACACCATTGAAAATCGGAATGATTGGCCTGGGACGCATGGGCTCGAACATGGCGCGCCGCCTGATGCGCGCCGGGCATGACTGTGTGGCGTTTGATTTCAGCGCCGCCGCGGTCAAGGCACTGGCGGCAGACGGCGCTACGGCGGCTGCGTCGGTAACCGATCTGGTGGCGAAACTGCCAACGCCGCGCGTGGTGTGGATGATGGTGCCGGCGGCGGCCGTGGATGCATTGCTGCAGACGCTGATTCCCGTGCTCCGGGCCGGCGATATCGTCATCGATGGCGGCAACTCGCACTACGCCGACGACATGCGACGCGAGCAGGAGCTCAAGCCGCGCGGGGTGCACTACGTCGATGTCGGCACCAGCGGCGGTGTGTTTGGCCTGGAGCGTGGCTATTGCCTGATGATCGGCGGCGACGCCAAGGCGGTGCAGCAGCTCGAGCCGATACTGTCCGCGCTTGCCCAAGCCACCGGCGAGGCGAGCGTCACCGCAAGCAGCGCGGCGCGGGGTTTTCTGCATGTCGGATCCTGCGGTTCCGGACACTTCGTCAAGATGGTCCATAACGGCATCGAATACGGATTGATGGCCGCCTACGCGGAAGGCTTCAATCTGCTGCACCGGGCCGGCGAGCCGGTGCAGGCCAGGGCCGCTGATGCCGAGACTGCGCCCACGCGCGCGCTAATGCCGCGTGACATGAATGTCAGGCTGGACCAGGTCGCGGAGTTGTGGCGGCACGGCAGCGTCGTGAGTTCGTGGCTGCTCGATCTGCTGGCCGGACAGCTGGCCGAAAGCCCGGCGCTGGACAAGTTCGCCGGCCACGTGGCGGACTCGGGCGAAGGCCGCTGGACCGTCGAGGCTGCGATCGAGGCCGGCGTGCCGGTGCCGGTCCTGGCGACCGCGCTGTTTGCGCGCTTCAGTTCGCGCGGCGAATCCGAATTCGCCAACCGCACCTTGTCGGCGATGCGGCTGGGCTTCGGAGGACACCAGGAAAAGCCGGCGACCCCGGCCGCCTGAGCGCAGCAGCGTGGATCTTCCGCACTCGGACGCATTCGTCTTCTTTGGCGCGACCGGCGATCTGGCCTACAAACAGATCTTTCCGGCGCTGCAGGCGCTGGTGCGCCACGGACAGCTCGAGGCACCGATCGTGGGTGTCGGCCGCTCCGGCTGGACGCGCGAGAAACTGATCGAGCAGGCGCGCGCATCGATCAGGGAGCACGGCGTCTACGATGAGCAGGCATTCAACAAGCTTGCATCGCTGATGGGCTATGTCGATGGCGACTATCGCGAGGCCGCGACCTTCGCCCGCTTGCGTGCGGCCCTGGGTGATGCCCGCATGCCGCTGCATTATCTGGCGATACCGCCGAGCGTGTTCGCGACCGTGATCGGCGCTCTTGCCGCCGCCGACTGCGCCGCCAACGCGCGCGTGGTGCTGGAAAAGCCGTTCGGCCGCGATCTGAAATCGGCGCGCGAACTCAATGTCATTCTGCACAAATACTTTCCCGAGGAATCGATCTTTCGCATCGATCACTACCTCGGCAAGGAACCGGTGCAGAATATTCTCTATACCCGCTTCACCAATGCCTTTCTCGAGCCGACCTGGAACCGCACCTACATCCGCAGCGTGCAGATCACGATGGCGGAGGATTTTGACGTGCGCGGCCGCGGCAAATTCTACGAGGAAGCCGGCGCCATCCGTGACGTGATCCAGAATCACATGCTGCAGGTACTGAGCAGCGTGATCATGGACGCGCCGCTGCATAACGCGGCCAGCGCGATGCGTGATGAGAAGTCGCGGGTGCTGCGCGCCATCAGGCCACTGGACGCGAACAGCGTGGTGCGCGGCCAGTACCGCGGCTATCGCTCGGAAGCCGGGGTCGCCGACAACTCCCAGGTCGAGACCTATGCGGCGGTCAAGCTGTATGTCGACAGCTGGCGCTGGGCCGATGTGCCGTTCTATATCCGTGCCGGCAAGTGCCTGCCGGTCACCTGCACCGAGGTGGTGGTGGAGTTTCGGCGACCGCCGCGCGAGGTGTTTGGCGAGTTGGTGCCGAGCCTTTCGAGCCATCTGCGCCTGCGGTTGAATCGAGAGGTGTTGATTGCGCTGGGAATGCGCGTGAAGGTGCCGGGCGAGCGCATGGCGGGCGAGGATGTCGAGCTGATCGTGACACGCCAGCCCGGGGATGCGCTGACGCCCTACGAGCGGCTGCTGGGCGACGCGCTGCGTGGCGATCTCGGGCTGTTCGGACGCCAGGACGCCATCGAGGCGCAGTGGACGGTGGTCGATCCGGTGCTCGGCGATATCACGCCGTCCTATGAATATGCACGCGGCTCGTGGGGCCCGCGTGAAGCGCAGCGCCTGATCGAAGGCGACGACGGCTGGCTCGACCCTGTGATCTGAGCTGGCGAGCCCAGTCCCCGGCATCAGCTCGGGTCGGGCTTGCGAACCTCCGGCCGCACAGGCGCAGGTGGCGCCTTGGCTTTGGGCAGCGGCTGAGCCGGCGGCGGCGCCTGAGCCGGCGGTAGCGGCGGTGGCGGTGAGAGCGGCGGCGGGGGGGCGACCTCGTGCGGCGGCAGCGGCAACGGCGGTGGCGGTGGCGGCGGGGGCGGCGGTGGTGGCGCTGCCGGGGGCTGCAGCTGCTCGCGAGCATGAAATTGCACCGGCGCTTGCGATGGCGCCGGCGGTGGCGATGACGCCGGGGGTTGATATGGCGGTGGACGCTCGGGAATCATGCGCCGGTCAATCGGCGGCACCCGCGGAAGCGCGGTGCTGGGCGCGGCTGTAGCGGCCGGTGCGGCCGGTGCGTTGGGTGTGACGGGCGCGCTGCGCACTGTCTGCGGGGCCAGCACGATATTCGGACGTGGGCTGTCCGGGCCGCGTAGCTGCTGCAATTGCGCTGGCGGCAGCGCGCGGCCGCCATTGGCGCGCATCGCATCCATCTGTCGGTCGAACGATGCTGGCAGCGGCGGCGGCTCATGGCGGGCCACAACCGGGCGATGGGCGATGGCGACTGGCGGACGCCTCACCGGCGTCTGGGCGGGCGGCCCCAGTACGCTCTGGCGCGCCGGCAGGATTGCGGGCGGCCGCGCCGTCGCATTGACCCCTTGCCATTGCGGCGGCGCTGCGATGAACCTGCCGGCGACCGGCTGGCCGGAGGCAAAACTGCTCTGCGATACCACGGACAGCGCGTGCGGCGCCGTGCGGTTGGCATAGCGGTTCTGCAACCCCGGATTCTGGTAGACGCTCGTGATGTAGCTGGTGTTGACGATGCTCGTATTGCTGGCGTTGACGTTATGCAGATAACGCGCGCTGACGCGATAACCGGGCAGGTAGACCTCGCCGGGAGCAAGCGCCAGCCAGCCGACGCCCGGACCGGCACCGACCGTCACTGCATCGACGCCGCCCGGTCCACCCATCCACGCGACCAGGGCCGGGGCATAGATCGCGCGGCTGCGCACCGGCGCGGGCACCCAGCACCAGCGCTGCCGCAGATAAGCCCAGCGACCATAATGAAACGGGGCGTACCCCCACGGGGCACTGTCCACCCAGGTCCATCCCCAGGGCGTGACCCATAACCATCGGCCGTAGCGATACGGGGCCCAGTCGACCGCTACCGCCGTCGGGTACCAGACGTAGCCGTAATCCGGCTCCTGGCGCCAGTCGCCGTTGGCGGCCAGGTCTTGCGCGCCGACCACATCGGCCGAGACGTACTGGCTGGCGGCCTGATCCTGCGCCCAGCGCTGGCTGCGCTGAGCGCACCAGCGATCGAAACTGTCCGGCGGGCCCAGTGCTGCCACATCGACGGCACCGCTGGGACCGAATTGAGCGCCCTGTCCGCCGCGCAGGATGACCGACTGGCCGGCACTGGTGACGACCTGGGCCTGCCCGTCGCGCATCGCCACCGTGGTGTTGCCCGCCTCATCGACGCCGATGCGATAGCTCCCCGGGTGCACCAGGGATATCGATGCGTTAGGAGCATCGATCTCGAAGCTGGCAGCCGGATCCAGATCGCGCAGCGTGATGTTGGCCGTGCCCGCGCTGACCTGCAGTTGCACCGCCTGATCGCTCAGGTTCAGCAGCGACACGCTACTGGCCTCGGCCAGGCTCACAGTGGCCGATCCCAGCTCGATCTCGGCGCGCGAACCGCGGTCGCTCCAGAGCTGATCGCCGCTGGTCAGTGGCCGATTGATGGTTGCCACGGTCCAGTCGTCGACGCCGGCCGGCTGCACCGATACCGCGCCTTCAACGTAGCTCAGGCGGGCCGCACGGGTGGGTGGATCTACATCGTCGGCCAATGGCTGCTCATAGGCCTGCTCGCCAGGCTCTTGTTGCGCCACAGCAGCCGTACCCGACAGCGTGAGCAGGCCGAGGGAGCCGAAAAACACAATGAAACCGTGGCGAAATGCCTGCACGCGACAACCCCAGATACTGATACCGCAGCGAAATGATCCTCGGACGATAGCCTGCCGCCTGCCGCCAGTCTCGTCGCCCGAGCATTAACCGGCGCTGAAGGCGCAGTACGTTGCGGCCGGATTCAAAGTGTCGGCGAGTCATCCTGCAGCAGCGCCCGCCGCACCAGCCGGATCGGCGGAAAACCCTGCTGCATGAAGGCGTCGTGGAAATCCTTGAGTCGAAAGCTGCTGCCCTGGCGGGCCGCAAGGTCTGAGCGCAGCTTCAGGATCTGCAGCTTGCCGAGCGTGTAGTAGAGATAGGTCGGGTCGGAGCTGGCGCGCTTGGTCTCAACCTGCCCGACTTCGCGTGACTGGTATCCCTGCTGCACGAAGAAATCGATCGCCTGATCAATCGTCATGTGACCGGTGTGCAGTCGGATGGCGACGATATAGCGCGCATTGCGTAACAGTGCATCCTGCAACTGACCCAGCCGCAGCAACTTCGACTGGCGCTGATCCGTGGCACCGGTGCCCGTTGGTCCATAGCCCTCATCGAGCATCATCTGCTCGCAGTAGTGCGCCCAGCCCTCGGAGTTGGTGTTGGCGCCGACCAGCTTGCGCACCCGATCATCGAGGCGATGCATCCAAAGGAACTGGATGTAGTGGCCCGGATAGGCCTCATGTACCGCCACGTTACTGATCAGCGGATAGTTGAACTGCGCCATGAAGCCTGCGGTCCGGTCCGCGTCCCAACCCGGAGCCGGCAACGTGACATTGAAATAGGCTTCCTGCGCAGCCGGTTCGTACGGCCCGGGAGTATCCATCGAGGCGAAGGTAGTCGCGCGCATGAACGGCGGGGTCTCACGCAGGATCGGCCGCACCGCCGACGGCACCGTCACGATCTGGTGCTGGTCGATAAAGGCGATCAGGCTATCGAAGGTGGCGCGAAAACTATCGAGCAGCTGGCCTGGTTCAGGATGGTCCAGCGCGAGCTGCGCCAGCACCTGCCGCACGCTCTTGTCGGGTTCAAGTTCCCTGGCGACGCGGGCGAATTCCGCCTGATTGCGCTGCATGTCGGCCATGCCGATTTCGAGCAGCCGTGGCAGTGGTGTGTCCACCATCTCGTCGTAGGCGAGCTTGGCGCGAAAGGTGCGGATACCCAGGCGAAAATCCCCGTGCGATTGTGGCAGCAGGACGTGCGTCAGCCAGTTCTGGTAGCCCTTCAGCGCCGCGATCACCCGCGCATTGGCCGCGGCGAACTCGCGCTTTAGTCCGGCATCCTCGGTGCTGCCGAATGCCAGCGGCAGGTCATCCTGGAAGAAGCTCACGATGGCGGGCAGCTGTTCGAGCGCGATCTGGGTATAGATGCGCGGTGGATTGCGCAGATTGAGGCGCGCGGCCCGTAGCGCGGCCGGCATCAGCTTCTCGCGCGCGCACACCAGGCGCAGCCGCTCATCGAGCGGTGAAAAATTTCTCTCCATCAGGATGAACGCAGCGGCGGTGATGCCGTCGGAATAGAGGTTCGGGTCCTTCTGCCAGGGGCGGATCGTCTGCAGCGTCAGCAGGCTGCTGCGGATACTCGACAGCAACAGCTCGCGATCGCCCTGCACGCGCTGCGACAGGCTGGATGCATCTACCGCCTCGAAGCGATGCAGGTAGCCGTGCAGCGCTTTGATCTGGCGTTGCACGCCGGCGCGGCTGAAATCCTCGAGCCGCTCATCGTAGCGATGGATGCCGGCCGTCGTGGCGGCGGTGGGATTGGCCGGAAAGTAATAGTTATCGAAATAGTCATCCGCCAGCGCCATGAATGCCGCATCGGCTGGCGCGGCATCCGGCAACGGGGCAGCGGCGCTCGAAAGTGCACCGAGGCACAGCGCCAGCGCCGCAACAGTTCTGCTCAACAAGCGGTAGTCGCGCGCCGGCATTTGGACTCAGGGCGGACTGTGTTGCCGCAGTAGCGACAGCACCGATGCGGTATCCGGTCGCACCCCGCGCCACAGGCTAAAGGATTCGGCGGCCTGTTCCACCAGCATGCCGAGACCCATGTGAGCCTGCGCCGCGCCGTGTTCGCGCGCCCAGCGCGTGAAGCAGGTGTCGGCGTTCGCATATACCAGATCGTAGCAGATCGTGGTCGGGCCGAGCACGCACGCCGGCAGCGGCGGAAGCTGTGAGTGAAGGCTGGCCGCGGTCGCATTGACGATCAGGTCGAAACCGGCGCCATCGAGCTCGGCATAGCCGGTGGCGCTCACCGGACCGAGCGAGGCGAAGGTATTTGCAAGCCCCTGCGCACGCTCGACGCCGCGGTTGGCGATGACCAGTTCGCGCGGCATGAGCCCGAGTAGCGGTGCCAGCACGCCGCGTGCTGCGCCGCCTGCGCCGAGCAGCAGCACACGCCGCGCGTTCACCGCAATCCGCAGGTTATGTGTCAGGTCGCGTACCAGGCCGGCGCCGTCGGTGTTGTCGGCCATCAGCCGCCCGCCCGCCTCCTTCACGATGGTATTTGCCGCGCCGGCGATCCGGGCGCGCGGGCTCAACCTGCCGGTCAATGCAAGCACCGTCTCCTTATGCGGCACCGTGACGTTGAGGCCGCAACCGCCGGCGGCAAAGAACTCGCGCACGCACGGCGCCAGGTCCTCCGGCGCCACATCGATCGCGCTATACATCATGTGCTGATGAGTCTGCTGCGCAAACAGGGCATGGATCTGCGGCGAGCGGCTATGCGCGATCGGATGACCAATCACCGCGTAACGGTCAGGCGCCGGCATGATCGACATCGGAAGCGCGCACCAGCCATTGCAGCGCGCAGCCTCCTTGCTGCCCCTTGTCGAGCATGGCATGCAGCTCCGGCTGCCACAGCGCGCTGCGCTGATCGAACTGATACGGCGGGTTGACCAGCAGCAGGCCGGAGCCGTTGAGCCCGACGCGCGAATCCCGCGGGTAGATCCAGAGCTCAAGGCTAAGTGCAGGAGCCGACAGCGCGCGCTCTACGCGCGCCAGCCACGGCGTGACGGTGCGTTCATCCTTGATCGGATACCACATCATGATCACGGTGTTGGCGAGTCGTTGCAGGCTGCTGAGGATGTTCTGCACCGCCTGATCGAGCTCTGCTGATGGATTTTCGTACGGCGGATCGATCAGCAGCAGGCAGCGTCGCTCGCGTGACGGCAGTACCGCGGACAGTTGCTGGTAGCCGTCGGCGCATTCGACGCGCATGCGCCGAAAGCCGCCGAGCGCGCGCTCGAGTGCGCGGCATTCCGATGGCAGGATTTCCCAACAGATGCCACGGTCCTGCGCTCGCAGCGTGTGCGCGGCGAGCCACGGCGAGCCGGGATAGGCATGGGCATCGCCGATCTCGGCGCGCAATGCCGCGACCGCGCCGCGGTAGTCGTTGATCTCCTGCGCCTGTGGCATCGCCGCCGCATTCATCAACGCGGTGATGCCATGGCGTGCTTCTGTGCCATGGTGTGCGTCCGGCCCGGCCAGGTCGTAGCGACCGGCACCGGCGTGAGTGTCCAGATACAGGAAGCCCTTGTCCTTGCGCTGCATGATGCGCAACAGCGCCAGCAACGCGACATGCTTGTGTACGTCGGCGAAGTTTCCGGCATGGAAGCTGTGACGATACTTCATGTTCGTGACGCCAGAGGCTCAACACCCCATCTTGTGCCCAGCCAAGGCGCCGCGCGCGCCTGCCGCCGTTGAACCCTAGGCGGCGCCCGCGGCCTTCTTGGTGCCCGCGGATCCGCCGCCCGCACCGGCGGCAGCCTTTGCTGACGGCCGCGCGGCCGACTTGGCCGCGGCCTTGGTGCTCGGACGCAGCGCCGGCCTGGCGTTGGGCGCCTTTTTCTTCGCAGCCTTCGGCGACGCAGTCGCTGCCGGCGCAGGGCGGACGGTGTGCGGGGTCGGCGCGCCCGTGGCCGCAAGCGCAGCGCCCGCGCTCGTGCGCACCGCTGCAGCGCGCGGCCGGCGGCCGGGCGGCTTTGCCTCCGACATGGCGTCCGGCGTCGTCTCGGGCTTGCTGGCAGCCTTCTTTGCCGCGAAGCGGCCACGGCCTCGCAGCGGCCGCGCCGGGGCCGCCGCCAGCAGCGCTCGGCTGTCCTCGAGTGTCAGTGCCTTTGGATCGCGGTCCTTTGGAATGCGCGCGTTCTTCTCGCCATTGCTGATATACGGCCCGTAACGGCCATTGAGCACCTGAATGCCGTCGACGCCGAAGTCCTGAATGATACGGTTGGCATCGGCGAGCTTCTTGGCCTGGATGCATTCGAGCGCCCGTTCCAGCGTTACGGTATACGGGTCGTCGTCCTTGAGCGAAACGTACTTGCTGCCGTACTTGATGTACGGGCCGAAGCGGCCGACGTTGGCAAGAATGGGCTCGCCTTCGGCCGTGCTGCCCAGCGTGCGCGGCAATACGAACAGCGCCAGCGCCTCCTCGAGCGTGATCTTGTCCATCTTCTGACCCGGGCGCAGGCCGGCGAAGCGCGGCTTGTCGACATCGTCCTTGGTGCCGATTTGCACGAACGGGCCGAAACGGCCCATGCGCACCGTCATCGGTTTGCCGCTGACCTGGTCGCGACCGAGCTCGCGCGACTGCGCCACCTGTTCACGCGAGACATTCTTCTCGACGCTGTCGACCTGCTTGATGAAGGGTTTCCAGAACTTGGACAGCGGCGTGGTCCAGTCTTCCTCGCCGCGCGCCACGGCGTCGAGCTCATCTTCCATAGCAGCGGTAAACCCATAGTCGACGTATTGGTGGAAGTGCTCGCTCAGGAAGCGATTGACGATCTTGCCGATGTCGGTGGCCGTGAACCGGCGGTTTTCTATTTCCACGTATTCGCGATCGCGCAGCGTGGAGATGATCGAGGCGTAGGTTGAGGGTCGGCCGATGCCGTACTCTTCGAGCGCCTTGACCAGCGAGGCCTCGGTAAAACGCGGCGGCGGCTCGGTAAAATGCTGTTGCGGCTGCACCTCGAGCAGCTTGACGGCATCGCCGGCCTCCATGCGCGGCAGCACCTGGTCGCTTTCGTCGTCGGCCGCATCGTCGCGGCCTTCCTGATAGACGGCGATGTACCCCGGCTTGACCAGCGTCGAGCCATTGGCGCGCAGCACATGACGCTGCGGCCCATCGGCGCCGGCCAGGATGTCCACCGCGACCGTGTCGAACAGCGCGTGCGCCATCTGGCAGGCCACCGCGCGTTTCCAGATCAGCGAATACAGCTTGAACTGGTCCGCCTCCAGGTGGCGCTCGATGTCCGCCGGGATGATGCTGGCCGAGGTTGGGCGAATCGCCTCGTGCGCTTCCTGCGCATTCTTGGATTTTGTCTTGTATACCCGCGGCTCTTCCGCCACCGCCTCCGGGCCATAGAGCTTCGCAATGACCTCGCGAATCTCCTGCACCGCCTCGGCCGCCAGCGACACCGAGTCGGTGCGCATATAGGTAATCAGACCGACGTTGCCCTCGCCGGTGTCCACGCCCTCATACAGCTGCTGGGCCAGGCGCATGGTGCGTTGTGCGGAGAAGCCGAGCTTGCGCGAGGCTTCCTGCTGCAGCGTCGAGGTCGTGAACGGCGGGGCGGGATTGCGCCGGCGCTGCTTGCGATCGACCTGCAGCACCGTGAGTGCGCCTTGCGGACCGGCAGCGGCCTTGAGGCTGTGCTCGGCGGCGCGCGCCACGGCCTGGTTGGTGAAGCTGAACTGTTCGACCTTTTCGCCCTTGAATTCGATCAGCTTGAGCGGAAAGGACTGCTCGCTGTGCTCGCCGATGGCATCGATGCTCCAGTACTCGCGCGGCTCGAAGGCGGCGATTTCCGCTTCGCGCTCGCAGATCATGCGCAGCGCGGGACTTTGCACCCGGCCGGCCGACAGTCCGCGCCGCACCTTCTTCCACAGCAGCGGCGACAGATTGAAACCGACCAGGTAGTCGAGCGCGCGGCGCGCCTGCTGCGCATTCACCAGGTCGAGCGACAGGTCACGCGGTGAGGCAACCGCTTCGCGTACCGCATTGCGCGTGATCTCATGAAACACGACGCGATGAACATCCTTGTGCTTGAGCTCGCCACGCAGCTTGAGGATCTCGTACAGGTGCCAGGCAATGGCCTCGCCCTCGCGATCGGGGTCGGTCGCCAGGTGCAGCGACTTGGCCTTTTTCAGCGCTTTGGCGATGGCTTCGACGTGGCGCTCGTTGCGTTCCACCAATTGATATTTCATCGCGAAGCCATCGTCGGGATCGACCGCGCCTTCCTTCGGCACCAGATCGCGGACGTGGCCGTACGAGGCCAGTACCTCGAAATCCTTGCCCAGGTATTTCTTGATGGTCCGCGCCTTGGCCGGAGATTCGACGATTACCAGATTGTCAGCCATGCCTCTACCGTGTGACGGAGCCAAAAACGAAAAACCGCGGACGAGCCGCGGGTTGTTGCCGGGTGCTGCGAGCTAAGGCTCAATGCGGCTCGTGATGCGGCACATCAAATACCAGATCTTCCATCCTCGCGTACGCCAGTTCTTGCCCAGGTTGGCTAGATAAGACCATCAACACCACCCACTTGACCTGTTCCAGATCGAGTTCATCGGTATCGAGCGCCAGCAGCCGATCGATCACGATCTCGCGCTGGCCCGGAGAGAGGATGCCGCCGGCCTCGAGCGACACCAGCAGGCCACGGCACTGGGCGTCCAGGCGGGTGAGTTCCTGCGGAGCAAACACCCGGAAGCTGCCGTCGCCGCGCAGGTTCGGACGCTCACGCTCGGCGGCGAGGTCCGCCAGCCAGTCGAGCGCGCGCTCCACATTGGCCTCGCCGAAACCGGCGCTCTCCAGATCGCGCGCGAGCGTCTCCCGCTCAGCGCTGGCGGGCAGCTCTTCGAACATGTAGCGGTCAAAGACGTAGATAAGAATGTCGAAAACGCTGTTGTCCATGGTCACTCAAATATAACGATGACCGGTGTCGCCATGCTGCCGCCGCGGCGCCTACAAGCGCACGTAGCGACCGCCCGAGTGCAATCCAACGACGTCCTCGAGCTCCAGATACAGCAACATGGCGGCCACGGATTGGCTTGGAAGGCCGGTTCGATCCACCAGCATATCGAGGCTGGCCGGCTCAAACCCAAGGGCATCTAACAGGATTTTGTACGCCTTGTCCAACCGCGCGGCTGTCGCACCGCCTGCCCCGCAGTCCCTCGGGACCCTCGTATCATCTTGTTTTATTGAACTAAATTTAAGCTCGCGGAGGATATCATCGACGCATTCCACGAGTTTGGCGCCGCTCCTGATCAGTGCATGACAGCCCCGGGCAAGTGGATTGTGGATCGAACCGGGGATCGCAAACACCTCGCGTCCCTGCTCGAGCGCCAGTCGCGCGGTGATCAGCGAGCCGCTATGGCGCGCCGCCTCGACCACCAGCGTGCCCAGGCACAGGCCGCTGATGATGCGGTTGCGGCGCGGAAAGTTGGCCCTGATCGGCGGCGAACCGGGTGGAAACTCGCTCACCAGCGCACCGCGCTCGGCAATGCGCGCGGCCAGCGTTCGGTGCTGGCGCGGATAAATGACATCGATGCCGGTGCCGAGGACCGCGATGGTCGCGCCCCCGGTCTCGAGCGCACCCTCATGGCTGGCAGCGTCGATGCCGATCGCCAGGCCGCTGGTGATCGTCAGTCCGGCGCCGGCAAGAGTGGACGCGAATGCGCGCGCCGTGCGCTCACCCGGCAGCGTCGGATGGCGGCTTCCTACCATCGCCAGTTGCGGTGTCGTCAGGCAGCCGGCATCACCCTTGACATACAGCACAGCCGGCGCCCCTGGCGCCTGCGCCAACTGTGGCGGATAGAGCGGCCCGGCAGCGTCGATCAGGCGGATGCACTCGCTGTCGACCCAGCGGCGATCTGCGCCTATGCGCACCGTGTCCGGTGCCTGCAGCGCCGCGGCCGCGGCCGCGGCCAGTCCGAGCGACTCGAGGCTGCTTCTGCATTGCCGGAACAATGCCTGCAGCCCGCTCGAACAATCATGCCGGCCGTGGAGCCCCGACAGTGCACGCCGCAACTGCTGCGCAGTCAGTCCGGGGGCGCGTCCAAGGGCGAGCTGCATGTCCAGCGCATCCATTCGGCTGCCAGCATAGAGCGATGATGCCCGGCGCATAGCCGGGCAAACGACACAAAGACGCGTGAAACCGGGGCTTGCGGCCCGAAGAGTGCGCTATCTAAGGATGGCTAGGGATTGCGCACGCGATCGCCGATGTTGATCGGCACCGTGTCGCTGAAAATGAGCGCGTAGCTCATGCGCTCATAGGTCTTGAATACCAGCAGCGTGCCGGAACTCTCGTCGGGCAGGCGCTCGCTGTGCGGAACCCAGCAGGTGCTCTCGCCATCGATCTTGGCGCAGTGATCGCTGATCGTCTCCCCGGCCAGATCCACCGTCAGCACGGTGCCGCGATCCAGGCCGTCCTGCGAGCCGCGATTGAGCGCCACGACTTCGTACTGGCCGGCGACCAGGACATTATCGACCACCGCAATGATGCGGCCGTCGAGCGGTCGTGACGGTCCGTGCGGCGCAAAGTCATTGGCCGGACTCATCTCCTCGGCGATCAGCACGTCGCCCTGCAGCGTCTCGCGCGCCGAGTCGGTCAACGTGACCTTGGCCACGTCGCCGGGCCGAGTGAGCTGCACGGTGCCGGTGTAGATGGCAAGGTATCCCAGCTTGCGCCCGCTCTGCGGATCGTTCAGCGGCTCATCGATATGCATGACGCTATAGCGAGCGCCGGTCTGGCCATCGAGTTTCTTCACGTACAGGTCGTAGCCGGAGCCGGCAATCTGATGATTGTCGCGTAGCGCCAGTACGTACGGCGCCGCCTTGACCTCATCGCCGGTCAGCACGCCCGGCCGCGACAGGAATGCAGCGATCTGCGAATAGGGTATGGTCGCGATCGGTCCCTCGAGCGGAACGCTGCGCAGCATCGGTTGTAGACGCGCAGCCGACCCGCTGGCTCCACGCACGATCTCGATCGAGGTGCGGCCGTCACCGCGCAGCGCCAGGCGCACGCTATCGCCTGGGTAGATACGATGCGGGTTGTGAATGTCGGGGTTGATGTACCAGATCTCAGGCCACAGCCATGGATCGCGCAGGAAGGTATTGGCTATGCCCCAGAGGGTATCCCCGCGCCGCACCACGTAGCTCCTGGGGGCGGTGGGCTTCAGGGCCGATCCGGCATCGCCCATCACCGTGGTCGCGCCGGCCTCATCGGGCACGTCGCCCAGGGCTTCGGTGACCGTTTCCGGTTCGGGCGCGGCCGTCGTCTCGGCCTGCCTGGCGGGAGGCGGTGGCGCGGCGGCCTGGCGCTCGCCATGATGGAACATCGAACAGCCGCCGAAGGCCAGCAGTGCGGTGAAGGTGGCGCAGAGCCGTAGGGCCCGTTGGACACCGAAAGCTTGATTCAAATACATCCCTGCTACCTCTTGGGATCGGGTAGGGCCTTCTGGTACAGCTGTTATAAACTTAACAGCGGGTAAACGCACATGCTTAATTGCCAACTTTGTGCACTGGGTCACGTCGTGGGTCATTTGGCCCATGATGCTTGAAATCTTGGCATATTTCCCCACGTTACAGACCCACGTTACAGAACCGTAACAGAGAGCACCGATGGCCTTGCTGCCGATACTGGAATTCCCCGATCCTCGGCTGCGCACCCGCGCCGAGCCGGTGCAGCAGTTCGATGCCGCCCTCAAACGGCTGATCGCAGACATGCTGCAAACCATGTACGCCGCCCCTGGCATCGGACTGGCAGCCACGCAGGTCAATGTCCACCGGCGGCTGCTGGTGATGGATGTGAGCGCCGAGAAGCATCAGCCTCAGGTCTACATCAACCCCGAGATTGTGGCACGCGACGGGCTCGAGGTGTCGGAAGAAGGCTGCCTGTCGGTGCCCAACGTTTTCGAGCAGGTCGAGCGCGCGGCGCGGGTTCAGGTGCGCGCGCAGGACCAGGACGGCGAGCCGTTTGAGCGCGAACTGGAAGGTCTGGCGGCAGTGTGCCTGCAGCACGAGATCGACCACCTCGCCGGCAAGCTGTTCGTCGACTACCTGTCGGGCCTGAAGCGTGAGCGCATCCGTCGTAAACTCGAAAAAGAGCGCCGCGAGCGTGTCAGCGGGGCGGCCAAACCGGCCGCGCACGCATCCGCGCGCGTCATATGACGCATGCTGCGTATCGCCTTTGCCGGCACGCCGGATTTCGCGGTGCCGACGCTGCGCGCACTGGCGCAGTCGCACCATGTCCTGGTCGGGGTACTGACGCAGCCTGATCGGCCGGCAGGCCGCGGCCGCGCGCTCAAGGAAAGCCCGGTCAAGCGGCTGGCGCAACAGCTGCAGCTGCCGCTGTCGCAGCCGAACGCACTGCAGGACCCACAGGCGTGCGCGACGCTGGCGAGCTGGGCGCCCGAGGCGCTGGTGGTGGTGGCCTACGGCCTGATCCTGCCGCCAGCGCTACTGGCGCTGCCGCGACTCGGTTGCTTCAATGTCCATGCCTCGCTGCTGCCGCGATGGCGCGGTGCAGCACCCATTCAGCGCGCCGTGCTGGCGGGCGACTCCGAAACCGGTGTCACGATCATGCAGATTGAGGCGGGCCTTGATACCGGGCCGATCCTTGCTCAACAACGTATCCCGATCGACCCTGACGCCAACTCCCGGCAATTGCACGATCGCCTGGCGCCACTCGGGGCGCGCCTGATGATCGCGACGCTGGAGCAGGCCGAGGCCGGTACGCTGCGTGCGCAGCCCCAAGCTGATCAAGGGGTTACGTACGCAGCGAAAATCGCTAAGGCGGAAGCGCAGATAGGCTGGACGCGTGCTGCCTGGGAAATCGAGCGCCAGATTCGTGCCTTCAATCCGTGGCCGGTGGCGCACACGCTATGGCAGGGGCAGCCGCTGCGCATCTGGGAGGGGCAGGTAGCGGCGGATCTCGCGGCCGCCGAGACGGCAGCGGCCCCACCTCAGCCGGGCACCCTGCTGGATATTTCTCACGACCGGTTGACGGTCCAGTGTGGCCAGGGTCGGCTCGCCGTGACGACACTGCAGCTGGCGGGCCGGCGCATCGTGACGGCGGCCGAGTTCGCCAGCGGGCACGCGCCGGCCGGATCTCGCTTCGGGTGAAAAGTCCGGTCTCGGGCCCGGCGGCCACGGTGCTGGCTGAAAGTGCCAAGGCGCTGGCCGCGGTGGCCTACGCCGGACGCTCGGCCGAGGATGCGCTGCTGCGCGGGGCAGCCCCCGCCGCGCAGCGCCCGGCTATCCGCGCCATCACACTCGGCTCGCTGCGCTGGTACTGGCGGCTCGACGCGATCGCGGCGAGATTGATCGCGGGCAAGCCGCTGGCGCCGGCGCTGCGAGCGCTGGTGCTGGTCGGGCTGCACCAGCTCGAATATTCACGCAACGCGCCGGAGCTGACCGTCTCGTCGGCGGTCGATGCGGCGCGGCTGCTGGGGCAGCCGCACGCCACCGGGCTGATCAATGCGCTGCTACGTCGCTTCCGGCGCGAGCGCGAGGCGCTGCTGGCAGCTGCGCTGCGTGAGCCGGCCGCCGCCAGCGCGCACCCGGCCTGGCTGCTGCAGGCCTTGCGCCAGGCCTGGCCGGCACACTGGCAGCAGATCATCGAGGCCAACAACGCCCATCCGCCGATGAGCCTGCGCGTCGACCTGTCGCGCACCACGCGCGAGGGCTGCCAGGCCCGATTTGCCGAGCATGGCATGAGCGCGCAGGCGCCGCCCTGGCTGCCGACGGCACTGGTGCTCGATAAGCCGGCCGGGGTGAGCGAGCTGCCCGGCTTTGCCGATGGCTGGGTGTCGGTGCAGGACGCCGGTGCGCAGCTCGCCTGCGCGCTGCTTTCCGTGCGCGCGGGCGAGCGCGTGCTCGATGCCTGCGCGGCACCCGGGGGCAAGACCGGTGCGCTGCTCGAGGCGGTGGATGGTGAGCTGTCATTGACGGCCGTCGACGTCGATGGCGCGCGGGTGCAGCGGATCGCAGATAACCTTAAGCGGCTGCGCCGCCAGGCGCGGCTGATCACCGCCGACCTGCGCGACGACCCGAGCTGGTGGTCGGGGGAGGGTTTTGATTGCATCCTCCTCGATGCACCCTGTTCGGCCACGGGGGTCATCCGGCGCCATCCCGACATCAAACTGCTGCGCCGCGCTGACGACGTCGCCGCGCTGGCACAGACCCAGCGCCGGATCCTGGAACAGTGCCTTAGGCTGCTGAAGCCGGGCGGGCGGCTGCTGTACTCGACCTGCTCGGTCCTGCCGGCGGAAAATGAGCGCATAGTCGAGGCGGTACTTGCTGCCGAACCTGCGGTTCAGGCGCTGTCGCTGCCGGGCGGGGTGCAGCTGCCTGCGGATGTGGTGCAGCGGTCAACCGGAGTGCAGCTATTGCCGGGGAATGCGGCGCAGACCGATGGCTTCTATTATGCTTGCCTGACAGTGACTTAGAAGCGTGACCAGCAACTGCCCCGCGCTCTTCGGCGCGCCGCGTCGACGACACGCGACAGTTTTCGTCCGTTAAGGTAGCCGTGCAAACGATCAGCAGATTGGCCGTCGCTCTGGTGCTGCTGGTGGCACTGGCCGCCCCGCTTGGCGCGCGCAGCGCCGGTCCGCTGGCCGGCGACTTTCAGATCCGCTCCGCCTTCGTGGTGGTCGATCATGGTGTGTTGCAGCTCAGCGCCCACATCGAGTATCCGATCAATGATCGTATCCGCAGTGCTTTGCGCGATGGGGTCACGCTGGCATTTGACCTGGAGGTCACCATCAGCCGCCACCGGCGCCTGTGGCTCGACGCCACGGTGCTGGAGACGACGCTGCGGCGCGAGCTCACCTATCATGCGGTGACTGACCGCTACGTGCTGCGCGGTGAGGCGGGGCTCGAGCAGGAGAGCTTTCCGACCCTCGAGGCGGCGCTCGACCGGCTTGGCCGCATCGAGGACCTGCCGATCCTGGTCGAATCACAGCTGCGCGGCGAAGCGCCCTGGGAGGTCGCGGTGCGTGCCGGCGTACGCCGCGGTCGCATGCCCGACGCGCTGCGTGCGCTGGTGTTCTGGACCGATGACTGGCATCGCACCACCGACTGGTACACATGGATGCTCACGCTGTAAGGCGCTTCGGCGTCCGCATCCTGACCGCGGCGGCATTCACCGCGGGGATCCTGGCGTTGTTGCTGCTGGCGCGCAGTGTCGAGAATTCGGCGCAGTTCTCGCGCTGGCAGCCCTGGATCCTGCTGGTCAACATCCTCGGCGCGATTGCGCTGATGGTGCTGCTGGCACGCAAGTTCTGGCAGCTGTACCGGGATTATCGCGACCATGTGCCCGGCTCGCGCCTGGCGATGCGCACCGTGCTGATGTTCGGTGCGCTGGTCATCGCACCATTGGTGATCGTCTACCTGTTCTCGCTCGACTTCATCAATCGCGGCATCGACAGCTGGTTTCGGGTCGAGATCAAGCAGGGATTGAATGACGCGGTGGTGCTGTCGCGCTCGGCACTGGATCTGAGGCTGCGCGAGCAGGCGCGGCGCACCGAGATCTTCGCGCGCTCGCTGCGTGAGCTGCAGGGGCCGGCATTGCTGCAACGGCTCGACGAGGAGCGGCGCGCGACCGAAGCCAAGGAAATCACCATCTACGATGCCTACGGTCGCGCCGCCGCCGTCAGCTCGGCGACGCCGCTGGCGCAGCCGCCGGCGCCATCGCCGCCGGAGGTGACGCTGCAGCTGGCCGCGGGGCGCAGTTACGTCAGCCTGACTTCGCTTGCCAACGGCCAATACAGCATCGAGACCGCCGCGCCGATCGCCGACGCGGTCTCGGCGCATGCCGGCCGACGCTACGTGCTGATTCATTACGAGGTACCGCAGGAGCTCTCGGCGCTGGCCGAGGGCGTGCAGCGCACCTCATCGCAGTATGGAGACCTGTCAGCGGTGCGCGAGCCGCTGAAAATAAGCTTCCGGCTGACCCTGACACTGGTGGTGCTGCTGACCCTGCTGGCGGCGATCTACGGCGCGATCTACTCGGCGCAGCGCCTGACGCGACCGGTACAGGATCTGATCGCCGGCACCCGCGCGGTCGGTAAAGGCGATCTCGGCACCCGCCTGCCGCTGTCCTCGCGCGATGAGATGGGCCTGCTGGTGCACTCGTTCAACGACATGACCAAGCGGCTGCGGCGCGCGAGCGAAGAGGCCATGCGCAGCCGCCAGGCCGTGGAGCGCGAGCGCGAGCGCCTGGCGATCATCCTGTCCCGGCTGTCAACCGGAGTCATCGTTACCGATCGCGAGCTGACGCTGCACAGCGCCAATCAGTCGGCCGGCACGATCCTTGGCAGCAGCTTCGCCGGCGCGGCCGGGCAGCATCTGACGCAACTGCCGCCGGGGACCGCGCGCTTTGCGACTTTCATCGCCGAGCTGCGTGCGCGCCTGAGCTCGGGCTGGGACGAATGGCGCGAGCAGTTGACGCTGCCGGGTGAAGCCGGGGAACGGGTGCTGTTGTGGGCCTGCACACGGCTGCCCGATGAACGCGAGCTGGGCGGCGTGGTGATCGTATTTGACGATATCACGGCGCTGCTCGCAGCCCAGCGCGATGCGGCCTGGGGCGAGGTCGCGCGGCGGCTCGCGCACGAGATCAAGAATCCTCTGACGCCGATTCAGCTGTCGGCGGAACGCTTGCGACGCAAGCTGCTCGGCGGCATGAATGCAGAGGACGCACAGGTGCTTGAGCGCGCGACACATACCATCGTGCAGCAGGTAGATGCGATGAAGCAGATGGTCAACGCGTTCTCCGAATACGCGCGCGCGCCGGACATGAAGCTGCAGCATTTCAACCTCAACCAGCTGGTCACCGAGGTCGCCGAGCTCTATCGGCTACAGGATCCGACCGCCGAGATCCGCCTCGACCTGGATCCGGCGCTGCCCGAGATCGAAGCCGACCGGGGGCGGGTACGCCAGATTCTGGCAAATCTGATCACCAACGGCATCGAGGCCCTGGCCGGGGTCGACAGCGGCTGCGTGGAGATCAGTACGATGCAACAGCGTGCAGAAGGGGCCGCTACCGCTGTAATCTGTGTACGCGACAACGGTCCGGGGTTCCGCAAGGAGCTGCTGGGCCGGCTGTTCGATCCATACGTGAGCGGCAAGCCACGGGGTACCGGTCTCGGACTGGCCATCGTGAAACGAATAGTCGAAGAACACGGTGGGCGAGTCGAAGCGGAAAACCACCCCGAGGGCGGGGCGAGAATACTGGTCTTTCTTCCGGTCAGCGATCAGGATAGGACATTGCTTGCCGGCGGGGAACGACGCATGGAAATGCGGAGGGAGCGAGCATGAATGCCAGCAAAATCCTGGTGGTGGATGACGAATCTGACATCCGTCGCCTGCTGCAGGAAATACTCACCGAAGAAGGCTACGAGGTAGAAGTCGCAGCCGACGCCGGACAGGCGCGCGCCGCGCGCGCGCGCCAGACGCCGGACCTGGTGCTGCTCGATATCTGGATGCCCGACACCGACGGCATTACGCTGCTGCGCGAGTGGTCGAACGAGGCCAGCGATGCCTGCCCGGTAGTGATGATGTCGGGCCACGGCACGGTCGACACCGCAGTCGAGGCGACCCGGCTCGGCGCCTACGATTTCGTCGAGAAGCCGCTGTCGCTGGCAAAGCTGCTGCGCACCGTGGAACGCGCGCTCGATGCCAAGTCGCGCCGGCCAAGCGGCAAATTCGTCAATGCCGGCGCGTCCGCTGTCATGGCGCCGGTCGGCCGGAGCCGGGCGATGACGCAGCTGCGCAGCGAGCTGATGCGCCTTGCGGCCTATAGCGCGCCGCTGCTGCTGCTGGGCGAGTCCGGGACCGATCGCGAACAGATGGCGCGCTTCGTGCATCAGTCCGGAGCATCGGCTGCGGGCCCGTTCGTAGTGGTCGACAGCCGCACGCTGCGCGAGGAGAACGCGGCCGCCACGCTGCTGGGCGTAGATGCATCGCAACCAGGTCGGCTGGAACAGGCGCGCAAGGGCACGCTGTTCCTCGGCGATATCGAGGACATGCCGGAGTCTACGCAGCGGCTGCTGAGCGGCCTGCTCGAGAGCGGCCGCTTCGTGCGCGCCGGCGGCGAGGCCGCGGCGCTGGAAACCCGGATCATCTCCTCGGCGCGGCCCGGCATTGTCAATCGGGTTCTGGCGGAGGATTTCCGCCGCGACCTGTATGCGCAGCTGTCGGTGCTGATGGTGCGCGTGCCGTCGCTGCGGGACTACGCCGAAGACGTTCCGGAATTGCTGCGCCACTATGTCGATGCGCTGACGGAGACCGAGGGCCTGCGTTTTCGCCGCTTCAGCGTCGCGGCGCAGAATCGGCTGCGCAATTACCCCTGGCCCGACAATGGGCGCGAGCTGCGCAACCTGACCCGGCGCTTCCTGCTCAACAGCGGTCCGGAGGAGATCGGACTGGAGGAAGTCGAGCGTGAGCTGTCGGCGCAGACGCCGGCGGATGAGCCGCTGGTCAAGCACGACCTGCTGGCGCTGCCGCTGCGCGAGGCGCGCGAGCAGTTCGAGCGCGCCTACCTGCAGCAGCAGCTGTTGCTGTGCAACGGCAAGGTCGGCCTGCTCGCCAAGCGGGTGGACATGGAACGCACCCACCTGTATCGCAAGCTGCGCTCGCTCGGCATAGAAATCGGCCATGGCGCCGAGGAGTGACGCCCGGTGCTGCTGATCGGCATGTTCGACTCGCCGTTCGTGCGGCGAGTGGCCATCAGCATGCGGCTGCTCGATATCGACCACGAGCACGCCGACTGGTCGGTCGGCAAGGACTTCGATCGCATCCGCCAGTACAACCCGCTGGGCCGGGTGCCCACGCTGGTGCTCGACGATGGCGCGGTGCTGTCCGAATCGGCGGCGATCCTCGACTACCTGGATGATCGCGTCGGGCCGACGCGCGCGCTGTTGCCGGCCACCGGGCCGCAGCGTCGCGAGGCCCTGAGGCAAATCGCGATGGCGATGGGCGCCGCCGAAAAAGGCCGCGAGCAGGTGTACGAACGGGCGTTTCGTCCGCCCGACAAGCACTACGAGCCCTGGCTCGAGCGCTGCCGCACGCAGATGCACGGTGGGCTGGGCGAGCTCGAGCGCTATTGCGCGTCCCGCGGCGCGCAGCCATGGCTGATTGGCGACAGCCTTGGCCAGGCAGACATCACGGTCGGCTGTGCCTACACGTTCCTGCGCGAGGCGCTGCGCCCGGTGGACCTGGTCACTCGCTATCCACGGCTCACGGCACTGGTCGAGCGCTGCGAGGCGATGCCCGCGTTCAAGAGCACGCACATGGCATTCTTCACGCCCGGCGGGCAGTAGCAACGCGCACCGCCCGACGCCGCTCGCACGGCAGCGTGCCCGGGTCCAGTGGCAATCACTCAGAGCTATCGAACCATAGGGCGAATTTTTTGTAATTAAAAAATTCGCCCTATGGTTCGATAGCTCTCAGCGGTTGGCGCTGAATTTCAGGCTCCTGCCTTGTGGGCGCGTCCGGCTATTGATCGACGCGAATGACCAGCGAGTCGAGATCGCTGGCATGCAGCCGCTGGCGCAGCCGGTTCAGCTGCGCCAGGTCCCTGATCGGGCCGATGCGGACCCGGTGCCAGACGTCAGTGTCGACCGCCACGCGCTGCACCGTGGCGTCGATGCCGAGCTTGCCGAGCTGCGCATGAATGCGCTCGGCCACGTCGACGTCGCGGTACGAGCCGACCTGCAGGAAATAGATACCCGGCCGGTCGATCTGCGCGGCCGGTGCGACCCGGGCACCACGCTCCTTTTCCGGCACGACCACCTCGAACTTGGGCAGCATCTGGTAGAAGTCGTACTTGCCTTCGCTGCCGGCTGCGGTGGTTGCGGCGTCGGCGCCCGCGGCGGCGCCGGCATCCCCGGCGCTGCTCTTGCGCGGCGTGGGGCGCGTCGCCTCGGGCGGCGTGTCGGCAGTGTGATGATCGGCGATATAGATCAGGCCGGCGACGCATAAACCGGCGGCGAGCCCAATGGCGAACACCGACAGCTGCGCCAGATCGAGGCCGAAGCTGGTGCGCCGCTTATGCTTGTAGTCGCGGCCGCTGAGTCGTTGACGGTTCACATGCTATCCGGCGCCGACACGCCGAGCAGGCCCAGTCCGTTGCCAATGACCTGGCGCACTCCCAGCGCGAGCGCCAGGCGGGCGTTGCGCAGCGGCGCATCCTCGACGATGAAAGTCGACGCGTTGTACCAGGTGTGGAAAGTGTTCGCGAGCTCACGCAGGTAATGCACCAGTGCGTGCGGCGCGCGCGCGCGCGCCGCCTGCAGCACCAATTCGGGATAGCGCGCGAGTTCGCGCAGCGCCGCCTGTTCCTGCGGGCTGTCGAGCCGCGCGAGATTGTCCGACGCCATCGACGCATCGTACTGGAGTTGGCGCGCCTCGAGCTGCTTCATCACGCTGGCGACGCGTGCATGCGCGTACTGGATGTAGTACACGGGATTGTCATTGGTGCGCGATTTGGCAAGCTCGAGATCGAAGTCGAGCTGCTGATCGTGACTGCGCATGAGATAGAAAAACCGGCAGGCGTCGTTGCCGACTTCTTCACGCAGCTGGCGCAGCGTGACGAACTGTGCCTCGCGCTTGCCCATCGGGATCCTCTGGCCGCCGCGAAACAGGCTGACAAACTGCATCAGGCAGGCCTCGAGGCTCTCGCCCGGTTCGCCCATGGCGACCAGCGCGCCGCGCACCCGCGCCACGTAGCCATGATGGTCCGCACCCAGCACGTCGATCAGCCGCTCAAAGCCGCGTTCACGTTTCTGCAGGTGGTAGGCAATGTCGGGTGCGAAGTAGGTGCTCTGGCCGTTGGCGCGCACCAGCACCCGATCCTCATCGTCGCCGTACTGGCTGGCACGAAACCACAGCGCGCCGTCCTTGCGATAGAGCGCACCGCGGGCCTCTAGCTCGCCGAGCGCACGCTCGACCGCGCCACTGCGCGCCAGTTCGCGCTCGGAGTACCAGCGGTCGAACTCGACCCCAAAAGCGCTCAGGTCGTCGCCGATGTCGGCCAGCATGGCTGCCAGCGCAAGCTCGAACACCTGATCGAAACCGCCAGCCCCCAGTAGCGCGCGCATGCGCGAGATCAGGGCATCGATGTACTGTTCCTTGTCGCCCTGCGGCGCGTCCTGCGGCAGCCCCGCGAGCACCTGCGCGGCCGAGCGCTGCAGCTCGCGGCCGTGACGCAGCTCGAGCTGCGCCGCGATGGCTTGCACGTAGTCCCCGCGATAGCCGTTCGAGGGAAACGGCAGCGTGGCGCCGGCGGCCTCCAGGTACCGCAGCCAGGTGCTGAGCGTGAGGATATCCATCTGCCGGCCGGCATCGTTGATGTAGTACTCGCGGTGCACGCTGTGGCCGGTGACGCGCAGAAGATTGCCGAGCGTTGCGCCGTATGCCGCCTGGCGGCCATGGCCCACGTGTAGCGGTCCGGTCGGGTTGGCCGAGACGAATTCGAGTATCACGCGCTCGCCGCCCCCGGCGGCGCTTTCCCCGTAACGCTCGCCGCGCTCGAGTACCTGGCGCAGCACGGCGCTGTGGGCATCGCTTACCAGGTGAATGTTGATAAAGCCCGCGCCCGCCACCTCGGCGCGCGCGATCATCGGGCTGGGCGGCAACGCGGCGACGATCGCCTGGGCGATTTCGCGCGGCGGGCGCCGCGCCGTCTTCGCCAGCCGCAGAGCGATATTGCAGGCGTAGTCGCCGTGGCTGGCATCGCGCGCGCGTTCGACATTGATCCACGCCGGATCCACGGCTTGCGGTAACACAGTGCCGACCAGGCTGCTGACAGCGTCCGCCAGCAGACGCTCGAGCTCGCTCTTCAATTCAACCCATCCTCACTTGAAGATCGCGGCGGCGAGTCTAACCGCACAGGTCATTGGATATCGACGGGATCGACGTCGAGCGCATAGCGCACGCGCTGCGCACGCGCCAGGGCCTCGACCTGCGGCAGCCAGTCATCGATGAATCGGTGCAGCGGTCCGCGATCGGCGCTCTCGATCAGCAGCTGCGCATGATAGCGGTCGGCGCGTCGCGCCATCGCCGCGGCCACCGGACCGAGCAGGCGCACCGCGCCCGTGTCGGGCGAGAGCTTTCTTGCAGCCGCCAGGAATTCGAGCGCGCCGCCGCGCGAGCGCGTCGATGCGCGCAATACCGCCAGCCGGCCGAACGGCGGCCAATGGGCGGCGCGGCGCTCGATCAGGGCGGTCGCGGCGAATCCCGGGTAACCGCCGGACAGCAGGCTTTGCAGCAGTGGGTGCTCCGGATACTGCGTCTGGATCAGCACCTCGCCGCGATTGCGCTCGCGTCCGGCGCGGCCCGCGACCTGCACGATGGTCTGTGCGAGCCGCTCGGCGGCGCGAAAGTCGGTACTGAACAGGCCCTGGTCGGCATTCAGCACCACCACCAGCGAAATCCCCGGGAAATGATGCCCTTTGGTCACCATCTGCGTGCCAACCAAAATCCGGGCCTCGCCCGACAGCACGCTGCCGATGATGGCTTCGAGCTGTTCGGGCCGCGACGCGCTGTCGCGGTCGAGCCGGATCAGCGCCTGCTCGGGAAACAGCTCGCGCAGCGTTTCCTCGACGCGCTCGGTGCCCTGACCGACCGGCTTGACGGCAAAGCCGCAGCGCAGGCAGCGCTCCGGCAGCGCCTCGACCGCGCCGCAATGATGGCAGCGCAACTGGTCGCTGGCACGGTGCACCGTCAGGCGCGCGTCACAGGCATGGCACGGGGCTATCCAGCCGCAGGCGGTGCACAGCAGCGTGGGCGCGTAGCCGCGCCGGTTGATAAACACGAGCACCTGGCCGGGCACCGACAGGTGTCGACGCATGGCGTCGATCACGGGTGTCGACAGGCCCTGACGTACGGTGTGCGCGCGCAGGTCGATCAATGCCAGCCGCGGCGCCAGCGCCTGATCTTCCCGGCGTGGCAGCGCGAGCCCCCGATAACGAGCGTCGATCAGGTTCTGCAGCGTCTCGAGCGCCGGCGTGGCCGATCCGAGCACCACCGGGATGCCGGCCTGCTGCGCCCGGACCAGCGCCAGGTCGCGCGCCGAATAGCGGCAACCGCCGTCGTGCTGCTTGTACGAGCTGTCGTGCTCCTCGTCCACCACGATCAGTCCGAGCTGCGGCAGCGGCGCGAACACCGCCGAGCGCGTGCCGAGAACGGCGCGTGCCTGACCTGCGCGCGCCGCGCGCCAGGCTGCGAGCCGCTCGGCATCGCTCAAGCCAGAGTGCAGCACCGCGATGTCCACATCCAGGCGTTCGCGAAACCGTTGTACCAGCTGCGGCGTCAGGCCGATCTCGGGCACCAGCACCAGCACGCTGCCGCCGCGGGCGAGCGTGCGCGCCGCGCACCGCAGATAGACCTCGGTCTTGCCGCTGCCGGTGGCACCCTGCAGCACCCAGGCGGCGTAGCTCCCGGCGGAAGCATCGATCTGGGCGACGGCGCTACTCTGCGCGTCAGACAGCGCCGGCGCGCCGCGCTCGCCGCCGGCGGCAGCTACGGCACGCGAGCCGCACGACTGCGCGCCGGTGGTCACGCCGACCTCCAGGCGCTCGATCCAGCCGCGTGCCAGCAAGGCGCTGGCCGCATCGCGCCAGCGCGGCAACTGCGCCGTGAGGTCGGCGCTCGTCAGGCCGGCCGGCTCAGCCGCCAGTAGTGCCAGCAAGGCCTGCTGCCGGGGCGCCCGGCGAGCCGCATCCACCGCCAGCGCCTGCCGCCCCGCCACGCTGGCACGCCAGCACTCGACCTGCGCGGCGGCCGGCGCCCCTGCGCGCAGCGCCTTCGGTAGCGCTGCGGCGATCACTTCGCCGAGCGGATGGTGATAATAATCGGCAGTCCAGCGCAGCAATTGCATCAGCGCGCTATCGAGCACCGGCGCGGCATCGATGACCTGGTGCACCGGTTTGAGCGCTGCCGCGCTGACCGAGGGCGTATCGGCATGGTCAACCACCATCCCGATGGCCTCTCGCCGGCCGACCGGTACCCGCACGCGTACGCCGAGGGGCACCTCGGCGGGCGCAACGCCCGGCGGTGGCAAGTAGTCGAACGGGCTGCGCAGCGGTGCATCGATAGCCACCCGCAGCACGCCCAGGGCTAGGGCAGCGTTGTCCACAGGCACTGTGGATAATTCTGTGGATAGCCGCCGGTGGCGAAGCGGCGCTGGCGGGATCTGAAGAGCTTTCGGTTGATTTGACTAAATGTTGAACCACTCAAGATAGTCACCCCTATCAATCGTTTACGCGGACCCAGCGGTGCCCGGTCCGGAACCTGCCACGGCTAGATCTCGAGTAAATCCGCTCTCTGTGCGCCAAGTGGATGATTTCGCAACCTCCCACCGTCACTGACCGGGGCCGGCCTGCTGTCAACCAAACCGGTTTCCAGGCCGTTGTTCGCCTATGTAGGCTGTCCCCGACAGGATGGATGCCGTTGCATGGCTGCCTTTGCTAGTCTTGATTCTCAAACGGCTGATCTGATCCCGCCCGGGAAGGCCCATTTGCGTGATACGACCCAGGATGCCGCGCGCGCGCTTGAAACGTTCCTGGCGAGCGTAGAGCACAAGGCGTTCAGGATCGCACAGATCGCGCTGCGTCACGAAGCCGATGCGCTCGACGTGGTGCAGGACGCCATGATGCAGCTGAGTTCGCGCTATGCATCGCGGCCGCCTGAAGAATGGCGGCCGCTGTTCTATCGCATCCTTGAGAACCGCGTCCGCGATCTGCAGCGCCGGCGCAGCGTGCGCAACCGCGTGATGGCCTATCTGCCCTGGCGCGGTGAGGATGAGGAGGATGCGCTCGATCCAATCGACCAGGCGGTAGACAAGGCGCCACTGCCGCCGGCGCAGCTGGAGTCGGATGAGGCGATGGCGGCGCTCGAGCAGGCGATTGCCGGGTTGCCCGCCCGCCAGCGACAGGCATTTCTGCTGCGCAATTTTGAGGGTTTGGACGTCGCCGAGACCGCGGCCTCGATGAAGTGCTCGCAGGGCAGCGTCAAGACGCATTATTTTCGCGCGCTACAGGCATTGCGCGCCAAGCTTGGAGAGTTCCGCACATGACTGGCGATCCGGTCGAAGATGGCAGCAGCGAATTCGAGCGGCGCGCCCGGGCGTTGCTCACGCAGAGTGCCGAGCAGCTGCCAGGTGCGGTGCGTTCGCGCCTGACCCAGGCGCGCTACGCGGCCGTGGCGGCGCGATCAGCGCACGCGCCGTCATTTGCGCGCCGCTGGGTGCCGGCCGGCGCCGCCGTGGCCGCCGCGCTGGCGCTGCTGGTCCTGTATGTGCCGCACGGCCGTGGTTTGGCCGAGAATCCCGTGGCCAATGCCGGACTGGAAGATATGGAGTTGCTGACCGACAACGATGCGGTACCGCTCAACGGCGATCAGGATATCGACTATGACTTCTATGAGTGGGCAGCCAATGAAGCCGACGGCGCCAGCGCGTCCGCGGTCGGGTCGTGAGGCTTCGTGCCTACGCGCTCATCGTTGGTTGCGCTAGCCTCGGCCTGCTGCGCACCGTGTATGCGGCCGACGGTCCGGTCGACGATGGCCTGCTGGAATTCCTGGGTTCGGTCGATTCGGAGGACAAGGGCTGGGATGAATACCTCGCCCGCACCGACATCGACCAGGTCGCCCGGCGCGCCGGCAATGGGCAGCCGTCCAAGCCTCCCGTGCCCCCGCCCACTAGCGGCGCTGCGGCGCCGAGCGACCCGCCCGCGACGGGCGCATCGTCGCCGGTGAGCCACCCATGAGCCGGATCTGCACGCTACTGGCGGTGCTGCTGCTGGCAGCGGCGGCCCCGGGCTGGGCGCAACAGGCCGAGCCGCCATCTGCTGGCGCGCCACCGGCCGCCGTGCCCTGGGAGTCGATCCCGGCACCGCAACAACAGCTGCTCGGACACTTCCAGGGCGAGTGGGGCAGCCTGTCGCCGCAGCGCCAGCAGGCGCTGACGCGCGGCGCATCGCGCTGGTTGTCGATGACACCCGAGCAGCGCAGCGACGCGCGTGAGCGGTTCCAGACCTGGCAGCGGCTGCCGCCGGAGCAGCGGGCATTGATCCGACAGCGCTGGCAGCGCTTTCAGAGTTTGCCGCCCGAACAGCAGCGGGCGGTGCGGCAGAACTTCCGTTACTTCTCGCACCTGCCGCCGCAGCAGCGGGCACAGCTGCGCGAGCGCTGGGTACACGCGACGCCGCAGCAGCGGCAACAGATGCTGCAGCGCCAGCGCGAGCGCCGCCAGCAGCACAGCCGCTGATCAGACCGACTTGACCGCGCTGATCAGCGCCGCGGCGGCGGCCTGGCCGTCGCCGTACAGCATGCGGGTATTGTCGAGATAGAACAGCGCATTCTCGATGCCGGAGAAGCCGGCACCCTGACCGCGTTTGATCACGATGACGTTCTTGGCCTTGTCGGCGTTCAGAATCGGCATGCCGTAGATCGGGCTGGACTTGTCATTACGGGCCACCGGGTTGACGACATCGTTGGCGCCGATGATTAGTGCCACGTCGGCGGTCTCGAACTCGGCATTGATCTCGTCGAGGTCGGCGATCAGGTCGTACGGCACGCCGGCCTCGGCGAGCAGCACGTTCATGTGGCCGGGCATGCGGCCGGCGACCGGATGGATCGCGAAGCGTACCGTCACGCCGCGATCGATCAGCAGCTGGCACAGCTCCCACACCTTGTGCTGCGCCTGTGCCACCGCCATGCCGTAGCCGGGCACGATGATCACTTTCTGCGCGAACGCCATCATGACGCCGGCATCGGCCGCTTCGATCGGTTTGAGGCTGCCGGTAACGGCGGTGCCGGTCGCGGCAGCTGCGGTGTCGCCAAAGCCCGAAAACAGCACATTGCCGAGCGAGCGGTTCATCGCCTTTGCCATCAACTGCGTCAGCAGCGTGCCGGCCGATCCGACCACGGTGCCGGCGATGATCATCGCGGCGTTGCCGAGCACGAAGCCTTCGAACGCGACCGCCAGGCCGGTCAGTGCGTTGTAGAGCGAGATCACCACCGGCATATCGGCGCCGCCGATCGGCAGTGTCATCGACAGTCCGAGCAGCAGCGACGCGGCGAACAGGCCGGTGACAGCCGCCGGGGTCACGTTGAATCCGGAGGCCACCAGCCCGCCGAGCAGCAGCGCGGCCGCGAGAATCAGCAGGTTCAGCAGCTGCTGGCCGCCAAAGCGCAGCGATTTGCGGATCAGGCCCTGCAGCTTGCCGAAGGCGATCAGGCTGCCGCTGAAGGACACCGCGCCGATGATGCCGCCGACCACGGCGAGCGTGGCCCCCGCGGTGCTCTGCTGCTCGCCGCGATACAGTTCGACCGCGGCGATCGCCGCCGCGGCACCGCCGCCCATGCCGTTATAGAGCGCGATCATCTGTGGGATGTTGGTCATCGCGACGCGCCGGCCACTGATCCAGGCCACCGCCGAGCCGATCAGCACGGCGATGATGATCAGCGGGAAGTTGGTCATGCCGGGGTAGAAGAAGGTCGCCAGCGTCGCCACCAGCATGCCGGCGCCGGCCCACAGGATGCCGCTGCGCGCCGTGACCGGCGAACTCATGCGCTTCAGTCCCATGATGAACAGGAACGCGGTAAGCAGGTAGCTCGCCTGAATCAGCGCTTCGGCGCTGAAGTGAAGGTCGGTCATCACGGCGACCCCTTGGCTGCGCCGCCCTGGCCGTCCTGGCCGTCCTTACCGCCCTTGCCGCCCTTGCTGCCCTTGCCGCCCCTGGCACCGCTCGATTTGAACATCTCCAGCATGCGTTCGGTGACCGCGTAGCCGCCGACCGCGTTGCCGGCGGCGAGCAGCACGCCGATGAAGCCGATGCTCTTCTCGAGCGGCGTGGTGGCGCTGCCGAGTGCCACCATGGCGCCGACCAGCACGATGCCGTGCACGAAGTTCGAGCCCGACATCAACGGCGTATGCAGGATCACCGGCACTTTCGCGATCACCTCGTAGCCGGTGAACGCGGCCAGCATGAAAATATACAGCGCGACGACCCCGGTCATGTTGCCTCCACCAGCTTGCGCGTCGGTTCGTGTTTGATGGCGCCCGCGTGCGTCAGGCACGACTGCGCGAACACTTCGTCCTGCCAGTCGACGGCGAGCGCAGCGTCCTTGCCGAGCGCCGGCTTGAGGAAATTGTAAAGATTGCGGGAATACATTTCGCTGGCATGAAAGGCGAGCTGCGCAGGCAGATTCACCGGGCCGACGATCTTCACCCCCTGATGTACGATGGTCTGTCCGGCCTGGGTGAGTTCACAGTTGCCGCCGGATTCGGCCGCCATGTCGACGATTACCGCCCCGGCCTTCATGCGCTCGACCGCGGCGCGCGAGATGATGCGCGGCGCGCGCCGCCCCGGTATCGCGGCGGTCGAAATCACCGCGTCGGCGAGGGCGATACGCGCTTCGAGCACCTCCTGCTGCTTGGCCTTTTCCTCTTCCGTGAGCTCGCGCGCATAGCCGCCGGTGCCTTCGGCCGAGACGCCGGTCTCGACGAACTTGGCGCCGAGCGACTTCACCTGTTCTCTGGTGGCGCTGCGCACGTCGTAGGCCTCGACCACGGCGCCCAGCCGCTTGGCGGTGGCGATCGCCTGCAGGCCGGCGACCCCGACACCGATGATCAGCACGGTCGCGGGCCGGATCGTGCCGGCCGCCGTGGTCAGCATCGGCAGGAAACGATCGAGCGTGTTGGCGGCAATCAACGCAGCCTTGTAGCCGCCGATCGCGGCCTGCGACGACAGTGCGTCCATCGACTGTGCGCGCGATATGCGCGGCACCAGTTCCATCGCAAAGCCGGTGATCTGGTGCTCGACCAGCGCGCGCACCATGTCCGGCTGCGCGTGCGCCTGCATGAAGCCGATTACCAGCGCGCCGGCTTTGAGCCCCTGGATCTGCGCGATGCTCAACGGCTGCACCGTCAGCAGCACGTCGGCCGCCGCGAGCACCGCCTCGGCGCTGTCGGCCCATTCGACCTTCTTGTAGAGCGCGTCGGGGAACTGGGCGCTGACCCCGGCGCCGCGCTCCAGTAGCACCCGCGCCCCAAGCGCGGCCAATTTGTCGGCGATCTCGGGAACCAGGCTGACGCGCGTTTCTCCCGGCGCGCGCTCTCGAAGCGCGCCGATTGTGACTGGCATATTGTTCTCCCTACAGTGGCTGCCGCTCTACGGGGCCTGATGCACGCGCTGGACAGCACGCACGATAATAGCCTTAATCGTTGAATTCTCGCACAATCCTGCCGTATCTTACAGATCATGAGTGCCGCTATCGTACTTGCCGAGTCCGACCTGAGCTTGCTGGTGCCGCATGCCGCGATGCATGCGCTATCGCAGATGGTGCTGCGCACCGATATGGCCGGCATGCCGCTCGAATGGATCGACTACCGCGAGGCGGCACGGCTGTATCACCAGGAGCAGATTGCCTATACCTGTGGCTCGCTGCTGTACCGGCTGTACGGCGGGGTAAACGCGCTCAGCGGCCGGCGCACGGTGCTGGACGTCAGCTCCATCATCGCGACCGTCGGCCACACCGGCAATCCCGGCAATACGCGCCACGACTATGTGCCGCCTCTGAACAACGAGACCCTGTTCCGGCGCGACGCTTTCCTGTGCATGTACTGCGCAGGTCGTTTTCCGAGCCGCGAACTGTCACGCGATCACGTGCGGCCGTTCAGCCAGGGCGGCCACGACGTGTGGACGAATGTGGTGGCGGCTTGCCGTCGCTGCAACAATGAAAAGGCCTGGCGCACACCCGAGCAGGCCAAGATGCAGTTGATCGCGGTACCATTCACGCCGACCTATGCCGAATACATCTTTCTCAAGGGCCGGCGCGTACTTACCGACCAGATGGAATACCTGCTGGCGCATTTCCCGCGCCACAGCCCGCTGCACGATCGCATTGCCCGTTGGCTCAGCTAGAGCGCTGACCTTAAAGCCGCGTGCGGACTGAAGTTAAGTGGTCTACCTGATCGATGCCTCAGTCTATGTGTTCCGCGCCTGGCATTCGCTGCCGCCCGACATCGTCGATCGCGACGGTAATCCGACGCAAGCGCTGTATGGATTCGCGCGCTTCCTGAGCGATCTGATCGAGCGACGCCAACCGCGCTATGTCGCGGTGGCTTTCGACGAGAGCCACGGCAGCGGCTTTCGCCACAAACTGTATCCGCCGTACAAGGCCAATCGCGAAGCGGCGCCCGAGGCGCTCAGACGCCAGTTCACCCTGTGCCGCGAATTCTGCCGGCACCTTGGAATTGCCGAATTCGCCAGCACCGCCTACGAGGCCGATGATCTGATCGGTACGCTGGCGCAGCGTTGTCGTGACGATGGCTTGCCCGTCACCGTGGTATCGCGCGACAAGGACCTGGCACAGCTGATCGCACCGGGGGACGTGTTCTGGGATTACAGCGATGCGGCCGAATACCGCTACGAACAGATCGCGGCGCGTTTCGGCGTGGCGCCCGAGCGCATGGCCGACTACCAGGCATTGCGCGGCGACAGCGTAGACAACGTGCCGGGGGTGCCTGGGGTCGGTCCCAAGACCGCGGCCGCACTGATGGGGCTGTTTGCCTCGCTCGATGAGCTGTTCGAAGGGCTCGACGCGGTGCTCGAGCTGCCGCTGCGCGGTGCGGCCGGGCTGCCGCAGCGACTGCGGCTGCACCGCGAGGCGGCCTACCTGGCGCGCTCGCTCACGCGCATCGTCTGCAATGCGCCGATCGATGCGGTGATGCCGGGGATCTGTGCCGTTGATCTGCAGCGACGCGCTCCGAATCTGGAACGCGTCGCCGCCTTTTGCGACACCCATGGCTTCGGCACGGCGTTGCGCCGTCAGGCCGAGCGGCTGGCTTGCGTGACCCGTGCCGCCTGAGCTGGCGGCGCTTCCCCGCCGTTCAGGCTTTCTTCACCCACACCTTGCACCAGCCGTTGGCATTCACCAGCTTGCCGGCGAAGATATTGCATGGGCGATAGGCGTCGCCCTCCTTGCCCTGAAGCTGCAGGCAGGTGCTGCACATCTGACCGGGCTGATAGGTAGGGAACTGCTTGGCGTCTACGGTCTTGGCGTCCTCGTGATACGCCAGCGCCGTGGCGGTCGGATCAGCGGGCGCAAGATGCGGCGCATCGGCCGCTTGTGCCGATCGAGTCACCTGCAGGGCGCCGGCGGCGCCACACAGCAGCATGAACTGCTTCAGGGCATCGCGACGGGAATGGGAAATGGGTTCGCTCATCGATTCATCCTCCGCGGCCTTGCGATCCGGCCAGTTGGGTTGGAGAGAAAGCCTGACACCTATTTTAATGCGTCGCGGGCGCTCAAGCGGCCGCCCGGTTTGTACGCATGGACCTATGGTCGCATATAGCCGGTTGCAGCTACCAGTTGCAGTGGCGCCCGGCCGCGCGGCGCGAGCGGCGATGACGCGCCCTGCGCCTGGCGTGACACTCATGGTGGCAGCCCTGTGCCTGGGTGCCTGCCACAGCGAGCCGGGCCTGCGCCCGCGGGCGCCGCCGCCGGCACCGGTGAGCGCGCCCGCTGCATCGGCCGGCGCGGCGCGCTACCGCATCGACTCCGCCCGTTCCGAGGTGTTGATTCTGGTCTATCGCGACGGTCGCATGGCGTCGCTCGGACACAATCACGTGCTGGCAGTGCGCGATCTGTCCGGCGAGGTCGTCGTGGCGACGGATCTCACGCAAAGCAGCTGGCAACTGGATTTTCCGGTCGGTTCGCTGAGCGTTGACGAGCCGCAGCTGCGTGCGGCGCAGGGCCCGGACTTTCAGACCAGGCTCGACGATGTCGCCACGGCGGGGACCCGCGATCACATGCTCGGCCCGATGCTGCTGGATGCGGTCCGCTTCCCGGTGATACACCTGCAATCGGAGCAGATCAGCGGCGAGGCCGAGGGCCTGCGCCTGAGCGCCCATATCGTCGTGCGCGACCACAGCGCGCAGGTGGAACTGCCGCTGGCGCTGCAACGCTCGCCGGACGAGTTGATCGCCAGCGGCGAATTCGACCTGACGCATGCGCAGTTGGGCCTCACGCCCTATAGCGTCGCGCTCGGCGCGCTGCGCGTCGCCGAGCGCATGCACGTGCGTTATCGGCTGGTGGCGCAGCGCGAGAGCGATGCGCCGCGCTAACGCCGGCGTCAACCGATCGCCTGCACCAGCAGCAGCGCGGTGCCTTCTGGGGCCTCGATAAGGGCATGGCGCTCGCGGCCGAGGCCGCGTACCGGCTGCGACGACAGCGATACTCCGAGCGCGTGCAAGCGCGCGATGCTGGCTGCGACGTCGGCGCATTCGAACACCAGTAGCGGCGCCTCGAAAGTGCGGCGCTGATGAAAACCCAGATCGAGGTGATCGCTGGTCAGCGGCAGATGCGCAAACGGGGCAGCCTCCTCGCCTAAAGCCACAAAGCCGCCGCGCTCCCAGAATTCGCGTGCGGCCTCAAAGTCCGACTGCGGCAGGCTGAGGAAAGAAAAATAGCCGCACAGGGACTGCGCCTGCGCACCGGGCGCTGCCGGGGAATAGGTGCGCGCCTCGAGCAGCGTCACCGCATGGCCGGCGGCGTCGCGCAGCCGCAACTGGTGCAGGCTATCGTCGCTGAACGCGGCCAGTTCCGGCTCGAATCCGGCGGCGCGCAGCCGTTGCTGCGAGCTCGCCAGTTGCGGCAGCACGAAGGTAAGCGCCGGCGACGGCATCGGGCGTTCATGCAGGCCGAGATGGATACGGCCGTCACTGAGCACGCCGTAGCGATGCGACCAGGCATCGCCGGTGATCAGTTGCGGGAATCCAAGGCGTTCATAGAACTGCACCGATGCGGCGATATCGGGGGTCGCGATGCCGAGCTCCAGGAAGCGACCGAACATCAGCGCAGCAGCGACGGCGCGCCCACGCTCGCGGACCAGTCGGCGCTGCTGCGCACAATCAGCCGCGCGAGCGCAGCGGCATGATCGCTGCGGCCGTTGAGCGCCGGCACGTAGTCGAAGTGCTCGCCGCCGGATTGCAGGAAGATATCGCGGCCCCTGAGCGCGATTTCCTCCAGAGTCTCCAGACAGTCAGCCGCGAAACCCGGACACAGCACGGTCACGGCGCGGATGCCGCGGCGTGGCAGCTCACGCAGGCTGCGATCGGTGGCGGGTGTGAGCCAGCGGTTGGCGCCGAAGCGCGATTGGAAACTCAGGCTCCAGTCGCGCGGCGCCAGGTCGAGTGCGGCCGCGAGCTGCACCGCGGTCTGCCGGCACTGATCGCCATAGCGGTCGCCGCGGGCGACGTACGACTGGGGAATGCCGTGAAACGACATCAGCAGATGGGCGCCGCGGCCGTGCAGACGCCGGTGGTCGCCGATACTGGCAGCGAGCGCGCCGATGTAATCGGCTTCGGCGTGATAGCCGGCGATGTAGCGCAGCTCGGGTAGCGCGCGCCATGCGCGCAGCGAGCGCGCAACCTGGTCGTAGACGGCGCCGGTAGTGGTGCCGCTGCTCTGCGGAAACAAAGGCAGCACGATCAGACGGCGCACGCCGGCGTTGCGCAGTGCCTCGAGGCTCTGAGCGACCGACGGCGCAGAGTACAGGAAGGCCTGCTCGACCCGCATATTGCCCCGTAAGGCTCCCAGCTCGCGCTCCAGCGCGGCACGCAGTTTCGACGTGTTGAGCAGCAGCGGCGAACCCTCGGGCTGCCAGATCTGGCGATACTTGTGCGCGCTGCGCGGCGCACGCAGCGGCAGCACCAGGCCATACAGTAGCGGCAGCCACAGCACGCGCGGCAGCTCAATGACGCGCGGATCGGACAGGAAACGGCGCAGGAAACTGCGCACCGCGCCGGTGCGAGGTTGCACCGGGGTGCCGGTATTGACCAGCAATACGGCCGGGCCGATGGGCGTCGAATCGTTCACATGGGCGGGGGCATTGAACCGGTGCTAAGCGGTCAGCCGATGTGCTGCGCCAGGAAGGCGTCGGTACGCGAGCGCGCCAGCGTGGTGGCCTCGGCATTGTAGTGATCGGGGCGATCATCGTTGGCGAACGCGTGTCCGGCGGCATAGAGATGGTAGACGCCCTGCGGGAAGGCGCCGCGCAGGCGATCGACGTCGCTAAGGGCGATACTCTTGTCCTGCTCACCGAAATGCAGCATGGCCGGACATCTCGGTACCTTGGGCAGCAGCTCGGGGATGCGCGCACCGTAATAGCACACCGCGGCGCCCAGCGGCAGTTCGCAGGCGCAGGCCCAGGCCAGTGTGCCGCCCCAGCAGAAGCCGATGACCGCCACCTTGCCGACGTGGCGCGCCATCGCCGCCGCCGCGCCGATGTCGAGTACCGCCTTGGCGGGATCGATCTGCTTGCGATAGCCGATCGCCTGTTCCACTTCCGGGGCTGAATACCCGAGCACCAGATGGCGGCGCACGCGATCGAACAATGCCGGCGCCACGCACAGGTAGCCGTCGGCCGCATAGCTATCGGCGCTGCGCACGATCCAGGGCGACAATCCGAAGATTTCCTGCACGATAACCACGGCGCCGCGCGCCTTGCCCGCGGGCTTGGCGATGTAGACCTTGAACTCATGGCCGTCGCGGGCCATCAGTGTTTCCGACTGGCTCACGCGCGCTCCAGGATGGCGGTGACGCCCATGCCCCCGGCGGTACAGGCCGAAGCGATGCCACGTTTGGACTGCGGATCGTTCGCCAACAGTTTGGTGAGCACCGCGAGGATCCGGGCGCCGGTGGCGGCGAACGGATGGCCGATCGCGACGCTGCCGCCCTTGACATTGAGCTTCGAGCTGTCGATCGCGCCCAGCGCTGCGGCCAGCCCGAGGCGCTCGCGGCAATAATCGGGCGACTGCCAGGCCTTGAACAGGCACAGCGGCACGGCGGCGAAGGCCTCGTGAATCTCGTAGTAGTCGAAATCCTGCAACGTCAGTCCGGTATCCTTCAAGATCGCCGCCACCGCATAGGCCGGCGCCATCAACAGGCCCTCCTTGCCGCTGGCGAAATCCACCGCCCAGGTCTTGCCGGCAGTCAGGTAGGCCAGCACCGGCAGCTTGTGTTGTTCGGCCCATTGTTCCGAGGCCAGCAGCATCGCGGCCGAACCATCGGTCAGCGGCGTGCTGTTGCCGGCGGTGAGACTGCCGCTGCCGCTGAAATCGAACACCGGCTTGAGTTTGGCGAGTTTGTCGACCGAGGTGTCGGCGCGAACGTTGTTGTCGGTCTTCAATTCCCGAAACGGCACCACCAGGTCGTCATAGAAACCTTGATGCCAGGCCGCAGCCGCCTTGACATGACTCTCGTACGCCAGCTGGTCCTGCTCGGCGCGGCTGATGTTCCAGGTCTTGACCATGAGCTCGCAGCTCTGGCCCATCGACAGGCCGGTGCGCGGTTCGACCACGGCGGGCAGTACCGGCTTCAGGTCGCGCGGGCGCAGCCCCAGCCACGGTTTCACGCGTTCGCCAAAGCTGCGGCCGCGCGCGCTGCGCAGCAAGCGCTGCTGATACGATCTGGGATACACCACCGGCGGGTCGCTGAGGTTGTCGACTCCGGCGGCAATACCGGCGTCGATCTGGCCGAGCGCGATCTTGTTGGCGACCAGGATGGCCGCCTCCAGGCTGGTGCCGCAGGCGCGCTGCAGGTCGAGCCCCGGGGTCTGCGGATCCAGTCCGGTGGACAGCAGCGATTCGCGCGTCAGGTTGTAGTCCTTGGAATGCTTGATCACCGCACCGGCGATCACATCGCCGAGGCGCTGGCCCTGCAGATCGAAGCGCTCGACCAGCGCGCGCAGGGACGCGGTCAGCAGCTCCTGATTGTCGGTGCCGGCGTAAGCGGTGTGAGAGCGGGCAAACGGGGTGCGCACCCCGCCGATGATGGCTACGCGTCTGGTAGTAGTTCCGATCTGCATGGGATGCCTCTCCGTGTATCTTTGCGCGTGTCCGCGACGCGGCCGCGGCCATCTGCAGCGCTGGGGCTTGCCTCCTAGGATGCCACGCCGGTATGGGCGCGGTCACTCATGGCGGCCACACTCATGGCGGACGGGCAGATGGGCGTGCATTGCGGCGCCGGACGCCGGACAGGCAAGATGAAGGGGCGGCGCTGGCGTGGGATGAGGGCCGCGGAGCGCGGCTGGCCGGGGCAGCGGGCAGCAGTGGCGGGCGAAACGGAGTGGTAATGGCGGCTATCGTGGTCGATCGCGTGTACGAACGCCGGCTGGCTGCGCTGGTGAACAGCCGCGAGCAGCGCCTGATCGAGCGCGGGCGCCGGGGGCTGGAGCGCGAATCGCTGCGCGTTCGGCCGGACGGCCACATCGCGCAGACGCCGCATCCGCGCTCGCTCGGCTCGTCGCTGACCAATCCGCACATCACCACCGACTATTCCGAAGCGCTGATCGAGCTGGTCACGCCAACCTTCAACGACAATGAGGAACTGCTGCAGTATCTCGGCGACCTGCATCAGTTCGTGTACGCACATCTGGAGGATGAGCTGCTGTGGGCGACCTCGATGCCCTGCATTGTCGGCGGGGAGAAGGAGGTGCCGATCGCGCGTTTCGGCAATTCCTACCAGGGTCGCATCAAGTACATCTACCGGCACGGCCTGCTGGTGCGCTACGGCGGCATGATGCAGGCCATCTCCGGGGTACATTTCAACTATTCGGTGCCCGAGCCTTTCTGGCGGCTGTACGCCGAGATCTGCGAGGCGCGCGACGGCGGCCAGGATTTCATGTCGGCGCGCTACTTCGACCTGCTGCGCAACTACCGCCGTTACGGCTGGATCGTGTCGTACCTGTTCGGCGCCTCGCCGGCGCTATGCCCCTCGTTCCTGCAGGGCCGCGCCGATCCGGAACTCGAGCCGCTGGGCCCGGACAGCCTGATCGGGCCGGATGCGACGTCGATGCGCATGAGCGATATCGGCTATCGCAATCGCAGCCAGGCGGCCGGGGCGGTGTCGTTCAACACGCTGGAGCAATACCTGCGCGACCTGCGCCGCGCGGTGAGTCAACCGCATCCGCCGTTCGAGGCGCTGGGCGTAAAGGTCGATGGCGAGTACCGGCAGCTGTCGGGCAACGTGCTGCAGATCGAAAACGAGTACTACAGCTACGTGCGCCCGAAGCGCACCCTGCGCGCCGGCGAGCGCACCATCCATGCGCTGGCGCGTGCCGGGGTCGAGTACGTCGAGGTGCGCACGCTCGATAACAGCGCCTACGATCCGGTCGGCGTCAATCTGCGCAAGCTGTATTTCCTCGAGGCGTTCTGTCTGCTGCTGCTGTTCAAGGCCAGCCCCCCGATCGACAGCAGCGAGGAGCAAGCCATCGACCGAAATCATCTGCGCGTGGCGCGCTACGGGCGCCGGGGCGATCTCAAGCTCGAGCGCGACCGGCGCCAGGTGCCGATGCGCGGCTGGGCGGCAGAGCTGCTCGAATCGATGCAGGGCATCTGCGAACTGCTCGACTCTGCCCACGCGCAACGCCCCTACAGCGTCACCCTCAGGGAGCAGCAGGCGAAGCTCGAGGATGTCGATCAGACGCCATCGGCGCGCCTGCTGCGCGACCTGCGCGAATCCCGCGAGAGCTTCACGGCGCTGGTGCTGCGCCTGTCGCGCGCCCATAAGGAGCACATGCTCGGCGCATTTGCCCGCAATGAGGCGCGCTGGCGGCAGTTCGAGGCCGAAGCCCAGCAGTCGCTGGAGGCGCAGCGCGACATCGAGAGCTCGCAGCGGGGCAGCTTCGAGGACTACCTGGCCGCCTACCTGGCAAACTGATCCGGGGCCAGTGCAGCGGCGGCCGCCGCCGCCCGCCTGCGACATTGAAATTGCAGGCCCGCGCTGCCCGATTGGAGAGATTCGCGTGCTGCAGAGGATTCATCGGCTGTTGGTCGCCAATCGCGGCGAGATCGCGGTACGGGTCATGCGTGCCGCCAGCGAGCTCGATATCCCGACGGTGGCGATCTACTCGCAGGAGGACCTGTTCAGCCTGCATCGAACCAAGGCCGACGAAGCCTACCTGGTGGGCGAAGGCCGCGGCGCGATCGACGCCTACCTCGATATCCCGGACATCCTGCGGGTCGCGCGTGAAGCGGCTGTCGATGCGATTCATCCGGGCTACGGGTTTCTGTCCGAGAATCCGGAATTCGCCGCGCAGTGTGCCGCTGCCGGGATCATCTTCATCGGGCCGAGCCCGGAAACCATGCGGGTGCTGGGCAACAAGGTGGCGGCGCGTCATCTGGCCGTGGCCGCCGGCGTGGCGGTGATGCCGGCGACGCCGCCGCTGCCGCAGGACCTGAAGCAGTGCCGGCGTCTGGCGCGCGAGGTCGGCTACCCGGTGATGCTCAAGGCCAGCTGGGGCGGCGGCGGACGTGGCATGCGCCTGATCGAGAACGACGCGCAATTGGCCGAGTTGCTGCCGGTCGCGCGCCGCGAGGCACGAGCCGCATTCGGCAACGACGAGGTCTTTCTCGAGCGGCTGGTAAGCCGGGCCCGCCATCTCGAAGTGCAGATCCTCGGCGACAGTCACGGCAACCTGGTACATCTGTTCGAACGCGACTGCACGGTGCAGCGGCGCAACCAGAAGGTGGTGGAGCGTGCGCCGGCGGTGTTCCTCACCGATACCGAGCGCTCGGCACTGTGCGCGGCGGCGCTGTCGATCGGCCGTGCCGCCGGCTACCGCAACGCCGGCACGGTCGAGTTCCTGCAGGACGCGGATAGCGGTGTGTTCTACTTCATCGAGGTCAACCCGCGCATCCAGGTCGAGCACACGGTGACCGAATGCGCCACCGGCATCGATCTGGTCAAGGCGCAGATTCGTATCGCCGACGGCGAGCGTATCGGGGAGGCCGCCAGCGGCGTGCCCGCGCAGCAGGAGATCCGCATCTATTCACATGCGCTGCAATGCCGTGTGACCACGGAGGATCCCGAGAACAACTTCACTCCGGACTACGGCCGCATCACCGCCTACCGCACGCCGGCCGGCTTCGGCGTGCGGCTCGATGCGGGTACCGCCTATACCGGCGCCATCATTACCCGCTGGTATGACTCGCTGCTGGTGAAGGCAACCACCTGGGCGCCGACGCCGCAGGAAGCCATCGCGCGCATGCATCGGGCGCTGTGGGAATTTCGCATTCGCGGCGTGACCACCAATCTGCGCTTTCTCGATCAGATCATCACCCACCCGCGCTTCGAGCGCGGCGACTACACCACCCGATTCATCGACGAGACACCGGCGCTGTTCAGCTCACCCGAGCGGCGCGACCGCGCCACGCGCATCCTGACCTTCCTGGCCGACACCGTGGTCAACGGCAACCCGCAGATCAAAGGTCGCGCGCTACCGGCGCGCCTGACTCTGATGCGGCCAGCGCGCCTGCCGGCCAGTTTGCCGCGCGGGACAGCCCCGCCCGCTGGCACCAGGCAGCGGCTGGAGCAGCTCGGGCCGGAGCGTTTTGCGCAATGGATGCGCTCCGAAGAGCGGGTGCTGCTGACCGACACCACCATGCGCGATGCGCATCAGTCGCTGCTGGCGACGCGCATGCGCACCATCGACATGGTCGCGATCGCCCCTGCCTATGCGGCCCTGCTGCCGCAACTGTTCTCGGTCGAGTGCTGGGGGGGTGCGACCTTCGACGTCGCCATGCGCTTTCTGAAGGAAGATCCCTGGGAGCGGCTCGAGCGGCTGCGCGAGGCGATGCCGAATCTGCTGCTGCAGATGCTGCTGCGATCCGCCAATGCCGTCGGCTACACCAACTATCCCGATAATGTCGTGCAGTATTTCGTGCGGCAATCGGCTGAGGCGGGCATCGACGTGTTCCGCATCTTCGACTCGCTGAACTGGGTCGAAAACATGCGCGTCGCGATCGACGCGGTACTCGCCTCGGGTCGCCTGTGCGAGGCGTCGATCTGCTACACCGGCAACATCTGCAATCCGAAGGAGCGCAAATACACACTCGACTATTACGTGAAACTGGCGCGCGAGCTCAAGCTCGCCGGCACCCACGTGGTGGGCATCAAGGACATGGCCGGACTGTGCCAGCCGCGCGCCGCCTACGATCTGGTCAAGGCGCTGCGCGAGGAGACCGGGCTGCCGGTGCATTTTCACACCCACGACACCAGCGGCATAGCGGCCGCCAGCGTATTTGCGGCGATCGCGGCCGGTGCCGATGCAGTGGACGGCGCGATGGACTCGATGAGCGGGCTGACATCGCAGCCAAACCTGGGTTCGATTGCCGAGGCGCTGCGCTACAGCCCGCGTGATCCGGGCCTCGACACCGACCATATCCGTACGCTGTCGCACTATTGGGAGCAGGTGCGCAAGGACTACGTGGCATTCGAGAGCGATAACCGGGCCGGCGCCTCCGAGGTGTATGTGCACGGCATGCCGGGCGGGCAGTACACCAATCTGCGCGAACAGGCGCGCTCGCTGGGTATCGACGACACGCGCTGGCCGGAAGTCGCCCGCACCTATGCCGAGGTCAACGACCTGTTTGGCGACATCGTGAAGGTGACACCGACATCGAAAGTGGTCGGGGACATGACCTTGCTGATGGTCACCAATGGCTTGACGCGGGCGCAGGTGCTCGACCCGACTGTAGCGGTCGCCTTTCCCGAATCGGTGGTGCAGCTGCTTCGCGGCGACCTGGGGCAGCCGTACGGCGGCTTCCCGCCCGAGCTGCAGCGCAAGGTGCTGCAGGGCGCCGCACCGCGCAAGCATCGGCCGGGCCTGGAAATGCCGCCCGCGGATCTCGAGCAGCTACGGGCCGAGGCCAGCGCGAAGGCCGAGCGCGCCGTGACCGACCGCCAATTCGCCTCCTATCTGATGTACCCGAAGGTGTTCAGCGCCTATGCCGCGGATCGCCGGCGCTTCAGCGACGTCGCAATCCTGCCGACCCCGGTGTTCTTTTATGGCATGGAACCGGGACAGGAGATCAGCGTCGAGCTGGAGCGCGGCAAGACACTGATCGTGCACTACGTGACACGCAGCGAACCGCATGACGATGGCACGCGAACGGTGTTTTTCGAACTCAATGGCCAGCCGCGCTCAGTGCGCGTGACCGACCGCAGCCAGACACCGCGGCGTGCACCGCAGCGAAAGATCGACCCGGACAATGCGCGCCACATTGGCGCGCCAATGCCGGGAACCGTGGCCACGGTCAGCGTGGCCGTCGGGCAAAAGATCAAGCGTGGCGATGTGGTGGTGACCATCGAAGCCATGAAGATGGAAGCCGCGGTGCGCGCCGAGGTGGACGGCGAGGTGGCGGAAGTGCTGGTGCAGGCCGCCGCCCCGATCGATACCAAGGACCTGCTGGTCGTGTTGAGCTAGCGCGGCCCGCGTAGACTGCAACAAGCACTATCGGCGGGCGTATATTTGCCTGCCGAGCGCTGAATTGGTGCCATGACGGCGGCTGCAATGGGCTGAAATGGCGCTTATACGGCAAAATTGGGGCGGCGTGGCCGTGGCACGAAAGGTGCACCTTCGGTTCGCTGTAGTGGCGGAACCAACAAGAACTTAAGGCGGGAGCGCTCGTATGAAACTGATTACCGCAATTATCAAGCCCTTCAAGCTCGATGACGTCCGGGCGGCGTTGTCGGACATCGGCGTGTCCGGCATGACCGTCACCGAGGTCAAGGGTTTCGGCCGGCAGCGCGGCCATACCGAACTGTATCGCGGGGCCGAGTACGTGGTTGATTTCGTGCCCAAGACCCGGGTCGAAGTCGCGGTGCGCACCGAGCTGGTCGATCAGGTGGTGGAAGCGGTGCTCAAGGCTGCCAAGACCGGCAAGGTCGGGGATGGCAAGATCTTCATTACCGATATCGATCGCGTGGTCCGCATTCGTACCGGCGAGACCGATAACGCTGCGCTGTAAGAAGCCGCAAGCCAGCGGATTAGTCGAGCGCTAAATACCGGCGCGGGCGCCGGCGGGGGTCCTGTAAGATCTGGCGCATGCAGTCCGAACTCTCCAAGGCGATAGTGTTCCACCAGCACGGCAGCGCCGACGTGCTCAAGTGGGAGCGCCAGCAGCTGTCAGCCCCGGGCCGGGGTGAACTGCAGCTGCGGCATAGCGCCATCGGCGTCAATTTCATCGATATCTACGATCGCAGCGGGCTGTATCCGCGTCCGCTGCCGGAAACGCCTGGCCGCGAGGCCGCCGGGGTCGTGGTCGCGCTAGGACCTGGGGTGCGAGGCTTTAAAGTAGGGCAGCGCGTGGCCTATGTGCTGGCGGCGGCCGGCGCCTACTGCGAACGGCGCAACATCGGCGCCAACCACGTGGTCAAGCTGCCCCGGGACGTCACCGACGAGCAGGCGGCGGCGCTGATGCTCAAGGGCCTGACGGCCGAATACCTGCTGCGGCGTACCTATCGCGTGCAGCGTGGAGACTACGTGCTGATTCATGCGGCGGCCGGTGGCGTCGGTTCTCTGTTGACGCAATGGGCGCGCTTCCTGGGCGCCAGGGTCATGGGAATCGTGGGCACCGAGGCCAAGATCGCGATGGCCAAGCGCCAGGGTTGTCACCAGGTGTATCTGGCCGGCCGCGACGACATCGTCGAGTCGGTGCGCCGCTACACCCGTGGCCGCATGGCCGATGTCGTCTACGACTCGGTGGGCAAGGATACCTTTACCGACTCGCTCAACTGCCTGCGTTCACGCGGCATGATGGTGAGCTTCGGCAACGCCTCAGGCCCGCCGCCACCGATCGCACCGCTGGAACTCGCGCGGCATGGGTCGCTGTTCCTGACGCGGCCGTCGTTGTTTGATTACATCGCCAGCCGTGAAGCGCTCGAGGCTGCGGCGCGCGCGATGTTTGCCCTGGTGCGCGCCAACAAGCTTCGGGTCCACATCGGTCAGCGCTACGCGCTGGCCGACGCCGCCCAGGCGCATAGCGATCTGGAGGCGCGGCGCACCACCGGCGCCAGCGTGCTCATCCCGGAGGGTGGGGGTGAGGGCGCCTAGCCAGCACTCTCATCGGTGTTTCAGAGCCCTCACCCCACCACCCGCAGCGAGCGCTGGGTGCGGCTGATGCCGAGCGCGCCGCTGCGCACCACCTCGACCAGCTCGGCATGGGTGGCCAGTTCGCGCATGAAGCCGTTGATTTCGGCCTCGCTGCCCAGCAGCTCGACGATGAAGCACTCGCTCGAGGGGTCGAGCACGCGGCCGCCGGTGCGCACGACGTAGCCGCGCACCGCGTCGCGGCGCGCCGGATCGATGCGCAATTTCAGTAACACCAGTTCGCGCTCGAGGTGTTCGCCGCGCGTCATGTCCTCGACGCTGACGACGTCGATCAGTTTCTTCAATTGGTTGGCGATCTGCAGCATCACCGCTTCCGAGCCGCTGGTCACCAGGGTCAGGCGCGACACGGTGGGGTCGTCGGTCGGCGCTACCGAGAGCGATTCGATGTTGTAGCCGCGGCTGGAAAACATGCCGGCGACGCGGGTCAATGCGCCGGCCTCGTTCTGCAGCAGGATACCGATGATGTGTCGCATGAGCTTAAGGGCATGGCGCGGGCAGGTCATCCAGAATAGCCAATTGCAGGCCGCCTCGGCTATTCTGCAAGCGATATCGCCCATGAAAGACCTGGCAGCCATAGCGCTTCAAAGCAAACATCCCCTGGCCGGCAAAGCCATGACCGGGGCGGAAATGATCGTCCAGGTGCTGGCAGATGAGGGCGTGGAGGCCATTTTTGGCTATAGCGGCGGCGCGATCCTGCCGACCTACGACGCCATCTTCACGTTCAACGAGGCGCAGAAGTGCAGCGGCGCGCGCCAGCTACCGCTGATCGTTCCCGCCAATGAGCAGGGCGCGGGCTTCATGGCGGCCGGTTATGCCCGCGCCAGCGGCAAGGTTGGCGTGTGCCTGGTGACTTCCGGACCGGGCGCGACCAACACCGTGACGCCGGTGCGCGATTGCATGGCCGATTCGGTGGCGATCGTCGTGATCTGCGGCCAGGTGGCCCGCGCCGCGATCGGTACCGACGCGTTCCAGGAGGCGCCGGTGGCGTCGCTGATGGGGTCGGTCGCCAAGCACGTGCTGCTGGTGACTGAACCGACGCGCCTGGAAGCCACCATGCGTACCGCGTTCGAGATCGCGCGTACCGGCCGGCCAGGGCCGGTGGTGGTGGACGTTCCCAAGGATGTGCAGACCGCCGCCGGTGTGTTCCAGGGCGAGGGCCGGCTGGCAATTCCAGGCTATCGGGCGCGGCTGCGCGAGCTGAACGCGAGCACGCTGGCGGAACCTGCGGCAGCGAGTTTCCTGCAGCTGCTGTTGGAATCGAAGCGACCATTGATCTACGCCGGTGGCGGGGTAATCAACGGCGGCGCAGCCGCTCCGCTGGCCGAATTCGCCCGCACCTTTGGCATTCCGGTGGTGACCACATTGATGGGCATCGGCGCCATCGACACCACCGATCCGTTGTCGATGCGCATGCTTGGTATGCACGGAACCGCGTTTGCCAACTATGCGGTCGATGACTGCGATTTCCTGATAGCGATCGGCGCGCGCTTCGATGATCGCGTCGCCGGCGATCCGAGCAAGTTCGCACGCAATGCGCGGCGCATTGCGCAGCTCGACGTCGACCAGGCCGAGATCAACAAGGTCAAGGGGGCCCACTGGAGCCACGTCGGGTTGCTGCCCGAGGCACTGCGGGTGCTGATAGCGTATGGCTCGCGCACCCCTTTCAAAGGCGATTTTGCCCCCTGGCGCGCCGCACTCGGCGAACTCAGACGAGCGCACGCGATGAACTATGACCGCGACAGCGTTCTGGTCCAGCCGCACTATGTGATCGAAGAGATCAACCGGCACACGCGCGGCGAGGCCATCATCGCTACCGGTGTCGGCCAGCATCAGATGTGGGCGGCGCAGATGTTCGATTTCCGCGAACCCAGGCTGTGGCTGACCTCCGGAAGCATGGGCACGATGGGCTTCGGTCTGCCGGCGGCGATCGGTGCCCAGGTCGCCAACCCCGGCCGCCTGGTGATCGATTTCGACGGCGACGCCAGCATCCGCATGAATATCGGGGAGCTCGAGACCACCACGACCTACGATCTGCCGCTCAAGATCGTGGTGCTGAACAACTTTGGCGACGGCATGGTGAAGCAGTGGCAGAAGCTGTTCTTCAAGGGCCGGCTGTCCGGCACCGACAAGTCGCTGCACAAGAAGGATTTCGTTCGTGCAGCCACCGCCGACGGCTTTCAGTGGGCACGCCGCCTCGACCGCAAGCAGGACGTGCCGGAGGTCATCGCGGAGTTCCTGGCCTATGCCGGTCCCGCGTTCCTGGAGGTCATCATCGATCCGGATGCCGGCGTCTATCCGATGGTCGGACCGGGGTTGGGTTATGACGCGATGATCACCGGCGAATACATCATCGCGCGCCCGCAGGACGCGGCGCCCGGCGAGATCGATCCCTCCGGGATGTTCTAGCGCCTTGGCCGCCGCCAGCCCTAGAAGGTGCTGTGTGTGCTCACCAGGAACTGCAGCGCGCTGATGCTTGCGGTGCGATCCAGCGGCACCGCCAGGTCGATGTGGATCACGCTGCCGAATGAGGAGCGCTGATTGCCGAGGCGCAGACCCACGCCGACATCCTTCAACAGGCCGAGCTGCGGCGTGGGTACCTGCGTGCTGCCCCAGGTGCGGCCCATGTCGTAAAACGCCGCGGCACCCAGGTTGACCAGGCGGAACAGATAATAGTTGGTGTACAGCCGCTCCTCGACCGTGACCAGCGCGCGCTGATTGCCATTCTGATAGCGCAGCGGATAGCCGCGCAGGCCGGTGTCGCCGCCGAGCTGCAGCGTGTGATCGTCGTCGAGATTGTGTCCGGCATCGCCGCTGAAGCGCACCAGCATGCGGGTAAAAGCCGAGGTGGCAAGATAATAGCTGGAGGTCCAGGTGACGATCGCGTCATGCAGCGCGCCGTCCTCGAAGCGCGAGGCGAGCCGAGTGCTCATGAACAGTTGCTGCGTGTCTCCGAATTGCCAGCCGTAGTTGATCTCGGTATCGGCCAGCACCGAGTCGCGGTCGGAGCCGAAGGCCGTTGTCGCCACACCCAGACCGACACTGGCATCGAGGCCGAAATGCACATCCTCGGTGCGCGCGATCAGGTTGAGGTCGCGCATCGTGGCATAGGTATTCTCGATCCATTGCATGCGCACGAACGGGTACGACAGATCCCGGTTGTGCGGCAGCGGCGACAACAGCGGGATGGTCTGGTCGGGCGATACGCCGAAGCGGCTACGATCGACTCGCCAGCCGAGCAGCAGCCGCTCGGTCCACAGGTCAGTCACTTTCAGTGCATTGCCGACGTACAGATCGGCGGTACGCCAATCGTCGTCGTAGGCGTCATAGGTCTGACCGAGACGGTAGCGCGTGAACACGCTGTGGGTGTCGCCGACGTCGGCACCGCCGCCGGTTCGGGCTTCCAGAGAATAGAACGGCAGACCGGCGCCGACACCCCACACGGTGCCGTCCGAATTCCGTGAATACAGTGCGCCATCGGTCCAATGGCTGCCCCATACGTTCGGATCCACCCACTGCAGGAAGGTCGAGCTGCGATCGACGTTCTGACCATGGCCGATCTCGACGTACTTGCCGTAGCCGAATATGTTGGAGTCGGATACGTCGATGCCCGTGGTGTTGCTGCCGCCGCTGCGGCTGAAGGTGACACCCGGCTGCAGCGTCCAGACGTCGTGGGTGATGACCACGATGTCGACGATGTTGTCGTGGTAGCGGATCGGACGGATGACCGGTTCGCGCAGGAACGACGAATTCAGACGAATGTTGCGCGCGGTCTCGTCCAGCAGCCGCCGCGAATACAGGTCGCCGCGGCGAAACAGCAGCTGCGCGGCGACGGCCGAGACGCGCGTGCGCTTGTGCAGGTGGTCGGCGGTGCGAAACAGCCAGTTGTCGTCCTGCGGGTTGCTGAGGTCGAACACCTGGATGGTATCGATCTCGATGCCGCCGATGCGGGCGCCGGCGGCTTCAAGTTCCTGGTCCGACGGCACTGCATTGTCGGTGCGTTCCCGCGCTACCGCCGCCTCCCGGCGCGACTGCGCGCCATCGTTGGGGCTGGACTCGGTAATGACCTGGGCGGCCGCGGACCCGAAGGCCCCGCAAAGCAGGATGGCGAGCAGTGACACGCGCATGGCAGGCACCGGATCATCCGAACACCCACTGCCGCACCGCGTCAACCGGACGACTCCTACTTCGGCCAGATTACCGGCCGCCAACGGCGCTTGCGTCTGCAAATGTGCCCGTTGCAAAGTAGCCACGGCTCAACAGTCGATCGGTGGGACCCCATGGCTGCCAGCATTCATCCGCACATCCGCACTGCGCTGCGAAGCCTGATCCCTGGCTGCTTCGGGCAGTTCGGCGCGACGTAGGTGCGAGGCCTGGGCCAATACGAGCGCCTGTCGCAGCCGCTGCTGTCACGGCCGCGCTTCGTGCGCCGGCTGGCGGCGAGCGCGGCGGTTGGCCTGACCCTGATCGCGATCTCGCTGCTGGGCGGCATGGCCGGTTACCACTGGTTCGTCAGGCTCAGCTGGATCGATGCCTACGAGAATGCCGCGATGATCCTGTCGGGGATGGGGCCGGTGGCGACTCCGGACAGCTGGAGCGGCAAGTTTTTTGCAGCGAGCTATGCGCTGTATTCTGGAATCGCGTTGCTGGCGACCACCGCGGTGGTATTTGCGCCGGTGGTGCATCGGTTCCTGCACTATCTGCATGCCGAGCCGGACCGGAACCGAGAGCGATAGCACGGGCTCGTTATGTTGAGTCGGCGCGACGGTCCGGCCGCCGCTGCCGGGCCCCGGCCAGCAGGGGAAAGGCGGGTCCGGGGGCCGCGCGGCGGTCCGGCAGATCGCAGAAGTTGGGTAGTGTGTCGCATGGCGGCTCGAGGCGTTAAGGAATAATGGACGTCGATAGATGGGATGGCGGGCCGAATTGGCGCGCCGCGCGCCGCCATTGGGCGCCGTATATGCCTCACACCACGGGTGAATCGCTGCATGAACAGAGCTCAACGTGCCGTCCTTCCCGCTGCCACCGAGCCGCGTGTGCGCCGTGCGTATTTCGACTGTCGTTACGGACAATTGCACGTGCACTATGCGATTCCGGCCGGCGGCGGCTTTGAAGAGGCGACCGCGTTGCTGTGCATTGCAGGGGCCCCGGGTTCGGGCCGATTCTTTCGCCCGTTGTTGACCCCGCTGGGGCGCGACCGGTGCGTGTATGCTCCTGATTTACCGGGCTGTGGCGAGTCCGACCCGGTGCCCTCGCACGCCACCAGCGCCGATCTGGCGGCCGGGCTGGGGGACCTGATTGACGCGATGCTGCTGCGCCAGGTTGATATTCTGGCGCACGAGAGCGGCGTTGCGGTCGCGCTGGCCCTCGCTCAGCAGCGCCCGACCCAGGTCGGGCGCGTGGTGCTGTCGCCTGATATGGAGTCGGTCAGGAGCGAGGCACGCGTGCTGCGCCACCCCTCCCTGGTGATCGACCTGCGGCCGGCCGATGCGAGCGGGCACGATGGTCCGGAATTCGAGCGCCAGGCGATGCAGCTGCGGAATTTTCTGGGTCTGGCTTAAGGGCTCGCCGACCCAAGGTAATCTGATGGCCAAGCAACACGAAACCCCCACGGCGGTTGACCTGGAAGAGACCGCAGAACTGCCGATACTGCCGGGTGCGTCCACCATCATTGGCGTCGATGACGCGATCGGCTCCACCGACTCGTGGATGGTGGCGCCCGGCGCAATGCGTGCGTCCAGCCAGGCACAAAGCTCAGCCGTCGCGCGGGCTGCCGACCCGCAGAATGACGAGGCGACCCATGAACTTCGCGTCGAACAGAGCCTGCGCGATGCCGAGATCGGCGCGCTGCGCTCCGACCTGGCATCGGTGACCGAGAGTCGCGGCCAGCTGGAACAGAATCTTGGCAATCTGACCACCAATCTGCGTGAACTCGAGCAATTGCTCAATCGCAAGAGCGAGCAGCTGTCGATGTTCGAACGCGAGGTCGGATTGCGCGACCGTCGCATCAGCGAGCTCGAGTCGCAAAGCGCGACCATCGGCGGTGAGTACGCGGCCGCGACCGCCGAGCGCGACACCTTGCGGGCAGATCTCAAGGCCGCGCGCGAGGAAGCCGCCGCCGCCCATGCCGCGATCGAATCGCATGATGCTTCGGCCAGTGCCAGCCTTAAGGAACGTCAGACGCAGGCACGGCGCCTGCGCCTGCTCGAGAGCGACCTGACGCTGGCCCGCGCGCAGGCCGAGCGCTTTCGCGAGAATCTGCAGAGCCTCGAGGGTCGCCGCCAGGTATTTGACTCGCTGCTCGGCGATCGCGAAGCGCTGATCAGTGAACGCAGCCAGCGCGTCGCGGCGCTGGAACGCGAGATCGCCGAGCGTATCGGTCTGCACGCCGCGCGCGAGCAAGATCTGCTCGGGAAAATCAAGCTCGAGCAGCAGCGGGTTGCGACTCTGGAGGCGCAAGCGGTTGCAATGCGCTCCGGGCAGGAACTGCAGCAGGCGGCCGCGCAGGCAGCGGACAAGGCTGCGCTCGAGCGTCACGTCGCGCTCGAAGCGGAGCTGCGCTCGCAGGCACAGAACATCGGCGAGCTACGCGCGCAGCTGGAGACGGTGCGCGCAGCACTGGAACAGCGCGAAGCGCTGATCAAGCGGCTGGAGACCGCGACCGCGAGCAGTGCGGCGGTGCTGGGAAATATCCAGCAGAACCTCGAGCATCTGGGCGATGTCGAACCGACCCGCATGCTGGTGCGTACCCAGGGAGAGACCGGCATCGTGCAGCTGCTGGGAAGGCGTACCACCGTCGGGCGCACGCCCGACAACGACATTCGTATCGATGCCGAGTTCATCAGCCGACACCACGCGGTGGTGCTGCTGTACGGCACCAAGACGGTCATCGAAGACCTCAACAGCACCAACGGCACCTATGTGAATTCGGAACGGATCAATCGCCGCACGCTCAAGGAAGGCGACATCGTGACGCTGGGCAAGAGCGAGTTCCGATTCGTGATCAGGCCGCCGCCGGAGCGCCCGCCGCCGGAGCGCGGCGGCTGAGGCACATTTCCTTGAGGCCGGCGTGCGCAGGACCGACCAGTCCTGTGCCGGCGGCGGCGAATAGCTTAAGCTTCGCCGCCCCGGGACCAGGTTTTCTCTCATTCGATGACCGATGATTACCTGCAGCGCATACTCAAGGCGCGCGTCTACGACGTTGCGATAGAGTCGCCGCTGGATGCCGCGCCGCGGCTGTCGCGTCGACTGGGCAACCAGATCCTGCTCAAGCGCGAAGATCTGCAGCCGGTGTTCTCGTTCAAGCTGCGCGGCGCCTATAACAAGATCGCGCATCTGTCGGCCGCGATCGCCGTGCGCGGTGTGATCTGCGCTTCGGCCGGCAATCATGCGCAGGGTGTGGCGCTGGCGGCGCGCGAGCGCGGCATCCCGGCGCTGATCGTGATGCCGCAGACCACGCCGACGATCAAGGTGCAGGCGGTGATGGATCTGGGCGCCGAAGTGGTGCTGCACGGGGATATCTACGACAGCGCCTACGAGCACGCCCTGACGCTGGTGCGCGAGCGTCACATGGTGTTCGTGCATCCGTTCGATGATCCGGACGTGATCGCCGGCCAGGGCACGATCGGCATGGAAATTCTGCGCCAGACCGGGGGCGAACTCGACGCGATTTTCGTCCCGGTGGGCGGCGGCGGCCTGATCGCCGGCATCGCCGCCTACGTCAAGCAGCTCTATCCGCGCATCAGGATCATTGGGGTGCAGCCGGAAGACGCCGCGGCGATGTACCAGTCGCTGGAGGCCGGCAGGCGCGTGACGCTCGAGCGCGTCGGCATGTTTGCTGACGGCGTCGCGGTACGCAGGGTCGGGGAGGAGAGCTTCGATCTGGTGCGCCGCTACGTCGATGAAATCGTCCTGGTCGATACCGACGAGATCTGCGCGGCGATCCAGGATATCTTCGAGGATACGCGCGCCGTCCCCGAGCCGGCCGGCGCACTGGCGGTGGCCGGCATCAAACGCTACCTGGAGCGCAGCGCCAGCGCCGGCGGCGGCATCCGCGAGCAGCGCCTGGTCGCTATCAACAGCGGTGCCAACATGAATTTCGATCGGCTGCGGCACGTGGCCGAGCGCGCTGATCTGGGCGCCGAACGCGAGGCGCTGCTGGCGGTGGAGATCCCGGAGCGCCCCGGCAGCTTTCTGCATTTCTGCGAGGCGCTCGGCCAGCGCAGCATCACCGAGTTCAATTACCGCTTCAACGGCAGCGAGCGGGCACGCGTATTCGTGGGCTTCGCGCTCGGCCACGGCCACCCGGAGGCCACCGCGGTGAGCGAGCGGCTGCGCGCTGCCGGCTACCAGGTGCTCGACATGAGTGGCAACGAGGTGGCCAAGCTGCACGTTCGCTACATGATCGGCGGGCATGCGCCGGGCGCGGGCGGTGCGGTGGACGAGCTGCTGTATCGCTTCGAGTTTCCGGAGCGTCCGGGGGCGCTGCTGCGATTCCTTCACTGCCTCGGACCGTGGAACATCAGCCTGTTTCATTACCGCAACCACGGTTCTGACTACGGCCGCGTGCTGGCCGGCATCCAGGTACCCAGGGCGGAACGCGCGGATTTTCTGCAGCACCTGCAGGACCTGCACTATTCCTATATCGACGAGAGCGCGAACGCGGCCTACCGGATGTTCCTCGCGGGCTGAGCCGCTGGCAGCCGGCCGGCGACCAGCGCCGGGCATTTACCTGGATACTGTATGGATATACAGTATGCCCCATGACGGTCTATAAAGGGCGAGGGGCGCTCGACAATCCGCAGCCGCGGTTCCTGAAGCCGGCAATCGAGTCGGTGGACGATGGCTGGTATCGCGACGAGGTGCCGGACTCGATCGCGACTCAGGTTCGCCCCGAGGCCGCGCGCTCGATCATCACGCGCAACGACTCGCCGGACATTCCGTTCGAGCAGTCGATTAACCCGTACAGAGGATGCGAGCATGGGTGCCCGTATTGCGTCGGTGGTGAGACACCGATCCTGATGGCAGATGGCGCGACGCGACCCATTGCGGATGTACGCGCAGGTGACGAGATCTACGGCACTGTCCGTCGGGGCTGGTATCGCCGATACGTGAAATCGCGCGTGCTGGCGCATTGGAGTGTCATAAAGCCCGCGTATCGGATCTCGCTTGAAGACGGCACGCAAGTCGTTGCAGGCGGTAACCACAGGTTTCTAACCGAACGTGGATGGAAGTTCGTTACCGACACAGCACATCGTGGTGCTGCGCAACGACCTCACCTTACTGTCAACAACAAGCTGATGGGCACCGGCGCATTCGCGACCGCTGTAGCGAAAGATGATGACTACAAGCGCGGATACCTATGCGGAATGAATTGCGGAGATGCCTACTTGGGCGGCAGCCAGTATCAGCGTGCTGATGGCAGTTTAGGTACCACCCACCATTTTCGCCTTGCACTATGTGACCGTGAGGCACTGCAGCGCACGCAGGAATATTTACTGGATTATCAAATAGCCACGCGCGATTTTCTGTTCCAGAAAGCGGCCGCAACACGCCGAGCCATGTACGGCATTCGCACAGGTACGCGCTTGACTGTGGATCACATCCGCTCGCTCATCGCATGGCCCACCGCGCCTACGCGCACTTGGAGCGCCGGCTTTCTCGCGGGAATCTTCGATGCTGAAGGATGCTTAAGTCAGTGCGTCTTGAGGATAAGCAACACCGACCGCCAGATCATAGAGTGGATCAATCGATGCCTGTGCACGTTCGATTTTCGCTTTACAGTCGAACACATATCAAGAAATCGCAAGAAACCGATCGATGTCGTGCGCCTCGATGGTGGCTTAGGCGAGCAGCTACGTTTCTTTCACACTGTTGAGCCGGCGATCACTCGTAAACTTAATATCGATGGCCAAGCGGTAAAGAGCGATGCATGTCTGCGTGTCGTTAGCATCGAGTCGCTGCGCGGCGCGATGAGGCTATATGACATCACGACTGAAACCGAGGACTTCATCGCCAACGGCGTGGTCAGCCACAACTGCTATGCACGCCCGAGCCACGCCTACATGGACCTGTCGCCCGGGATCGATTTCGAGACCAAGATATTCTATAAACAGGACGCCGCCCGGCTGCTGGAGGAGGAGCTGGGCGCCCGTGGCTATGTGCCCAAGCCGATCACGATCGGCGCCAATACCGATCCGTACCAGCCGCTCGAGCGCGAGCTCAAGGTGACGCGCTCGCTGCTCGAGGTGCTCGAGCGCACGCGCCACCCGCTCAGCCTGATCACCAAGGGAACGCTGATCCTGCGCGACCTCGATCTGCTGCGCTCGCTGGCGCGCGAGCAGCTGGTAAACGTGTTCGTCAGCATCACCAGCCTGGACGCCGAGCTCAAGCGCACACTGGAGCCGCGCGCGGCGTCGCCGGCGGCGCGGCTGCGCGTCGTGAAGGAACTGGTGGCGGCCGGCGTGCCGACCGGCGTGCTGGTGGCACCGATCATCCCGGCGGTCAACGATTGCGAGGTCGAGGATATCGTGGCCGCGGTCGCCGCCCAGGGCGCCATCAAGGCTGGCTATGTGCTGCTGCGCCTGCCGCACGAACTCAAGGCCTTGTTCCGGCAATGGCTGGACCAGCATCTGCCAGACCGGGCGGAGCACGTGATGTCGCTGATTCGCGCTGCGCGCGAAGGCCGCGAGAACGACCCGCGCTTCGGCAGCCGGATGGTCGGCAGCGGCCCCTGGGCACAGCTGCTGCGCGACCGCTTTGCACTGGCCTGCAAGCGTCATGGCCTGTCGATGGGCCGCATGCGCGACCTGTCGAGTGAGCACTTCAGGGCGCCGGCGCGCGGCGGTCAGATCTCGCTGCCACTGTGAAGCGTGGCTGGAATTCCTAACGGGGCGACCTTAAGCTCGATGCATGACTGAAAGCGCAGGGAGGATCGCGCTCGTTGCCGGCGGCAGCGGCATGGTCGGTGGTGCACTGTTGCCGCTGCTATTGCAGTCGCCGCAATACACGCGAGTACACGCACTGTCGCGTCGCCCGCTGCCGTTCGATCATCCCCGGCTGGCCAACCGCGTGGTGCGCTTCGAGGCCTCGCTGCAGGCACAGCTCAAGGCGCTGCAATGCCAGGACGCATTCTGCTGCCTGGGCACCACGATCCGCGACGCCGGCAGCCAGGCGGCGTTTCGCGCCATCGACCTCGAACTGGTGCAGGAATTCGCGCAGCTCGCGCTCGGCTGCGGCGCGCAGCGGCTGGTGGTGGTATCGGCGCTGGGAGCGAATGCGGCGTCGAAGAATTTTTATCTGCGGGTGAAGGGTGAGATGGAGAAGGCGCTGGAGGCCCGGCGCTTCCGCTCGCTCGATATCCTGCAGCCCTCGCTGCTGCTCGGTGCGCGCCGTGAGCTGCGGCCGCTCGAGCTGGGGGCACAGCTGGCGATGCGGCTGGTGAATCCGCTGCTGCTGGGCGGCTGGTCGCGCTTTCGCGCGATTCCAGCCACGACCGTGGCAGCCGCAATGTGCGGTGCCGCAAGTAGCGGGCGGCGCGGCGTATACCGCTATACCTACGACGATATCCGCAATCTGGCCGGCGTCAGCGCCCGGAGGCGAACCGACGCGTCTGTGACGTGATTCGCACTATTAGCGCCAAACGATGCGGGGAGTTTGCGCTAAGACACTGAATGGCGATGGTCCTGTGTCGTTAAATCCGGGGTTACAGATTCAACTGCACCCTGTGATCGCGACCCAGCTATCTACATTCATGAATGCCGCAGCTAAGGGTAACCCGTCATCGATGTGGCGGCGCATGGCGCTGGTCATTGCGTCTACGGCCCTGATCAGTCTGCTGGCGGCGAGCTGGAATCGGATCCACGGCGCGGTCAGCGACCGCAACGGCGTCGTCAGCGATCGAATCAACGATAGCGCGCAGAGCTTTTCGCGCGAGCTGCGCGGACGCGCGGAGCTGGCCGATGCACTGGCACGCTACCTGACGGCGAACGATATCGGAGCGGGCGGCGTGTTGCTGCGCGAGCGCATGCTGAGCGCCGATGCATTCCACGGCGTCAAGCTGTCCCCATTCAGAGAGTCCGCGCACGACGATGGCGAGCAGCTCAGTAACGACGAGCGGCTGAAGCTCAAGGCGGGCCAGAGCCTGCTTCGGGTCGCGCCGACGCAAGCCGGCACTGCCGATATCTACCTGCTACACCTGGCCAACGCAGCCGGTTCGCAGCAGCTGGCAATGTTCGAATTCGATCCGGGTTGGTTGTGGCAGGGCGCCGCGGATTTGCCACACCAGGATTCGATGGTCGTGGTCGATCCGGCCGGACACCTCGTGTTCGAGGGCACGGCGCTGCCGCCAGAGATACTGCGCATATTTGCGCACACTCCGATCGAGCAGCCGGCCGAGGGCCGAGCGCTGCTGCGCGACTGGCAACAGGGGGGCGCGGCCTGGCGCGGCGCCATGGCCCGAGTCGATTTGCAAGCGGCACGCGACAGTGGATCGCCGTGGACCGTCGTGGTCTATGGAAAACTGGCGCAGGCCGGTGTGGTGTTGCCGGCGCTGTTGAAAGACCTGCTGCCGCTGTTGCTGCTGGGCGCGGCAGCGGTCTTGTCCGCCACCTGGTACCTGTCCGGCCGCTGGCAGTCGGTGCTGACCCGGATGGATGCGGCGTTGCTCGCGCTTCGACAAGGGCAATTTCAGCGCGTCAACCTGCACGGCGCTGCCGACACCCCGCGCGCCGTGGCGCAGTCCTATAACCTCGCGATGAGCGTGCTGGAAAGCAAGTGGGGCGCCCAGCAGCGGCTCGCCGAGATCGACCGGCTGCTGCTCGAGGCCACCGGCCTGGAGCAATCGATCGAGCCGATCCTGCTGCGCGTATGCGCACTGACTTCATCGCAGTTTGCCGCAGTGGCGCTGCTGGATCGCGACGCGCCGGGCCATGCGCGCTCGTTCGTCGCCGGCGCGGACGGCGTGATCTGCCCGGTCAGCCGCATCAGTCTCGATCCGGAGGTGACGCTGGCACTGCAGGATATGCCACAGGGACTTGCAGTGCAGCCGCATCACCTGGATCGCTTCAGTTTTCTCGAACCGCTGAGCGAGCGTGGTGCCGAATTCTGCTACGTCTGGCCGATCCTCGCCGGCACCGAGGTTGCGGCGATGCTGTCGATCGGCTACCGAGGCACGACGGCGCCGTCCGAAGAGCTGGTGCGCTACGGGGCGCAATGCACTTTGCGCCTGCAGATTGCGCTGTCGAACCAGGACTGCGATGCCCGGCTGTATCGCCAGGCGCACTTCGACTCGTTGACCTCACTGCCGAATCGGGTGCTGTTTCGCGACCACCTGTCGCAGGCACTTGCCGGCAGCGGCGACGCTGCGCCGTGCGGCGCACTGCTGTACGTGGATCTCGATCACTTCAAGCGCGTCAACGATACCGTCGGCCATATCGCGGGTGATCAGCTGCTCACCGTCGTGGCGCAGCGCCTGCGCTCGTGCGTCAAGGAGGGCGACACCGTGGCACGGCTCGGCGGCGATGAATTCACCGTCATCCTGCGACAGGTGCCGTCGGCCGAGGCGGCCAATGAGATCGCACAGCGCATCATCGAATCGCTGCAGCGGCCGGTGACCATCGCCGGCCGCGATCACCAGGTGCGCGCGAGCATTGGCATAACGCGCTTCCCCGAGGACGGCAACACCATCGAGGAGTTGCTTCGCAACGCCGACCTGGCGATGTATCAGGCCAAGGATCGAGGCCGCTCACGCGCGGTGTTCTTCGACAGCAAGATGGCGCGCGCGGCGACCCAGCCGGCCGAGAGCGGGCTGTTTCGCGCGGTGTGCCGGCGCGAATTCGCGCTGTACTATCAGCCACAGTACGAGCTCCGGAATGGCGAGCTGGTCGCACTGGAAGCGCTGGTGCGATGGCAGCATCCGCTAGAGGGCCTGCGCCTTCCCAAGGATTTCTTGCCGGCGGCAGAGCATACCGGACTGATCGTGGAGATCGGCACCTGGGTGCTCGAAAGCGCCTGTCGCCAGATGGCGTTGTGGCGCCAGGAAGGCATCGCGCCGGCCCGCCTGGCGCTGAATGTGTCGGTGCAGCAGTTGCGCGCCGGCGACTTCGTGTCGCTGGTGAGCGACACGCTGGCAGGCATGTGCCTGCCGCCGCAGATTCTCGAATTCGAAGTCACCGAATCGGTATTTGCGGATGAAGAGGCGCGCCTGGCGCTACGCGATCTGGCGGCACTCGGCGTGCGAGTGGCGCTGGATGATTTCGGCACCGGCTACTCGTCGCTAAATTACCTGCGCCAGCACCCCGTGGATGCGATCAAGATCGATCGCTCGTTCATGAACGAGGTCCCGGACAACGGCCAGGCGACCAAGCTGCTGGCGACGATCATCGACATGGCGCATGCGCTCGGTAAGCAGGTGGTGGCCGAAGGCGTCGAGACTCTGCCGCAGCTCGATTATCTGCGCCAGTGCGGCTGCGACCTGGCGCAGGGCTTCGTGCTGGCACGGCCGCTGAATGTCGCCGATATCACCGCGCGGCTGGCGCAGCAGCGCGGCGCCACGGCGTTGCTCAGGCGCGCCGCCGGCTGACGCGCCTCGGCTCTATTTGACAGATTATGTCCGGTAGTTCGAATCGCGTCACAACGTGAAAATGCGAGCGATTCGACCTTGACGTGTCGCCGAAAGGTGTCACACTAAAAATCGTTAGTTTAAGGGCAAACCTGTCGCAAGGCAGGGACGCAAAGCCACCGGTCCCGAAACATGGTAGAGGGGATAGCGGGGTTGCCGCAGAGCCGATAGGCGCACCTCCCACGGTCGATATCGGAATTGCTGTCAGCCGCGTTGCATGTTTCCGGGTGCCGTCACTTTCATGGGTCTTAGGGCACCGGGGATCAGCGTATGCAACAGGCACATCGGGCAGAGCAATTAACAAACGACAGGCACGGCGCTACGCTGCCGGGAGCCGCGCCGCTGAACGCTTTCGTGATCAACCTGTGCTCATCGACGTCTCCGGTCGCGCTCGCACCGCCGGATCACGCGGGGCTAAAGCGCTTTTCATTTTTTGTCTCGCGCCGGCGCGAAGAGTCGCGCGAGCGCTTTCGTCTGCACATGGGCTATTTCGACACGCAGGAAGAAGCCGAGAAGCTGCTCGACATCGTGCGTGAAATCTATCCCGGCGCCTGGGCCGGTCTGGCACCCGGCCAGCGGTTGCGCGCCGCTGCCGCGCAGGGCCTGTCGGCGCCCGCACCGGCACCAGCCACCGCTGCCGCGCCCGCAAAAGCAGAACTGCAGCCCGATCCAATGCCGGCATCCATGGCCGCCGACGCTGCAGTGTCCGCAGCAGCGAGCGTTGCCAGCGCCCAGGCTGCCGCTGGCGTTACAGCGACCGCCGCGGCTGCCGATGCCGCGGCTGCCGATGTTGTCAGCGCTGCCACCGCCGACGCCGCGGACAGCGGCAACACCGCCGTGCTCGCGCTGCTGCCCGACGAAGGTCGGCGCATTCCCGAGAGCCCGAATCTCAAACCCGAGATTGCTGGCGCCGCACGCTCACTGAATGACGTGCGGGCTGCGATCGCGTCGCTCGAAGATACCAGCGAGCGCGCGCCAACGCTGCGCCCGATCCCGGAGCTCAAGCCTGCGGCCGGCGCATCGAGCGGCCTGTCTCCTGCGCGTGCGGTTGATGCCGCGCGTGTGGTTGATGCCGCGCGTGTGGTTGATGCCGCGCGTGTGGTTGATGCCGCGCGTGTGGTTGATGCGCCGAAGGATAGTTCGGATCCGATCAGCGACAGCAGCGTACTGGCGGTCCTGGAGCGCGGCGCACTCGCGGCTCCGGCGCCCTCGGTAAAAATGCCGCCCAGCGCTTCCGGCGCTGGTGCCACCAGCTCGACTGCGACCACCGGCTCGACCGTTGCGATGGCTGGGCCCGCGCAAATGCGCGCCGGCGCGCGCGCGTGGGAGATCGCGGAGGAAGAGGCGCAGCCGCGCGTTGAGAAGCCGTACTTCGCGGTGCAGTTGATGTGGTCGGTACAGCCGATGGATATCGCACAGGTGCCGCAGCTGGCGATATTCAGTGCCTACACGCTGTATGGCGCGGAAGGCAACCGTGACGGGCGGCGCTGGTATGGCCTGCGCCTGGGCTTTTTCACCGATGCGGTCTCGGCCAAGCAGGTCGCGCACTATGTGCGCTCGGAATTCTCGACCGTATCCGTGGTGCCGGTGACGGCACGGGAGCGCGAGCGCGCCAACCTCGCATCGGGGCGTCCGTCGGTGGCCGCGCCGGCCAGGGCCGCCGCACCCGCGAACGCTGCCGCACCCGCGACCGCCGTCGCACCGGGCCACGCCGCCGTGTCGGCTACGCCGCCGAAGGCGCAGTTCGAATTCATCGAAGACCGGGAACTCACCCCGCCGCCAGGCACCAAGCCGGGCAGCGGCAGCGCGCGCCCCGCGCGCGGCGCGCCCGGTAAGCGCGCCAAGCTGCGAACGCAGAGTGGTGTCAATGGCCGCTCCAGGACCAAACCGATGACGCTCGAGGAAACCCTCGAGATCCTCGGCGCCGGAGAGCTGAAGATGGACGACGGCCGCCAGCCGCTGATCAACGATTCGGGAGTGGGAAGAGCGAAGCCGGCCAAGAACAAGTCCTCGCGACTCGGGCGTCTGTTCGAGCGCTTGTCGGAGCGAATGGGCAGCTAGCACAAGGCTGGCTGCAGCCGCGCGCGTCTGATAATTTGCTGCGGCATAAAACCGCCGCGGTTGACAATCAGGATGTCGACGAGAATACCCGGGCGCGTCGTCGTCGTGGCGGCGGTGGCTGCCGTGCTGCTGGGCTATGCTGCGATCCTGAAACACTATTCCACGCAAGGCTGGGGCCGCTTCGTCCGCTCATCGACACAGGAAGGCGTTGCCGAGACGGCGGTCAAGCGTGCGTTTGAATCGCGTTCCACGACCGATGAACAACGCTACGAGGCGCTGTTCCGTTACCTGCTTTCCGGGGCAGTAGCATTTACCGACAAATCGGGTTCCCGCATTCATTACCGCGGTGTCGCCGGCGTGGCCGGTTATGCCAGCGCCGGTCTTGAGGGGTTCGCCCGAACCGGGACACTGCTGGCCGCCTGGGTCGCGTCTGGCCGCGACCCCGTGATCGTCGATGCGGCGAGCGGTGTGCCAGTGGATCTCGTGGCTTACCTGCGGCGCGGACTGCTGGCAGGAACCGATCCAAAGTCGAGCGGCTATTGGGGCAGGATCCGCAGCTGGGACCAGCGCATCGTGGAGACCGCGGACGTGGCCCGGATCGTCTGGATGACGCGCGGGCAGATCTGGCAGCGGCTGGACGCCCTGCAACAAGTACAGGTGGCGGCCTGGCTGCAGCAGGCCGAAGGAAAGAGGACGCCGGATAATATCTGGCTTTTGTTTGCCGTGACCGTGGAAGTGGTGCTGCGCTCGCTGGGTATCGCGGGCCCCGGGGCAGACCCGGCCTCGAATCCGAACTACCGGGCATTCAAGCAGAACTATCTGGGCAATGGCTGGTTCGGCGATCCACCGTTAGGCGTGGATTTCTACAACACCTGGGGCATGAGCTACGAGCTATTCTGGATCTCCTACATCGATCCGCAGTTCGATCGCGACTTCATCCGCTCGAGCCTGCAGCAGTCCGCGCAGCTTACCGCGCACCTGATCGGCACCGACGGTGTACCGATGATGGGTCGCAGCATCTGCTATCGAACGGCGGTTCCGGTGCCGCTGCTGGCGGAAAACCTGCTGGATGATCAGGCGATCGAGCCGGGGCTGGCACGTCATGGCCTGGACCTGGTCTGGCGGCATTTTGTCGCGCACGGGGTGCTGCAGGATGGCGCCTTGACGCAGGGGTATTACCGCACCGATCTTCGATTTGTCGACTACTACAGCGGTCCCGGCAGCTGCCACTGGGGTCTGCGATCTCTGGTACTGGCGTTCCTGCATGCACCCGGATCGGATTTCTGGGACAGCAAAGAGCAGCTGCTGCCGGTCGAACAGGCGGACTATCGACTGGTGTACGAAAAGCTCGGCTGGATCGTGTCGGGACGCCGCGCGGACGGCAGCGTCACGATCGACATCCCGGGCAACGCCGGCAAGGCACCGCGGATACTGCCCTATGACGCCTGGCGCGGCTGGCTGGAACAGGTATTTCGCCGACCGTTCCGGCCGGTGAACGAAGACGTCGAATACAACCGGCCCAGCTACAGCTCGGCCAGCCCGATCTTCAGCGATTAGGACTTGCCGCCGAACAGCCTGGCCAGCTCAGCGCGTGCCCGCTCCGCCGCGCTGGTTTCGGGCGCCACATAGGCGGCCGGACGCGGAGCGAAGTAGTCGCAGAAATTGGCGCCGGTCTTGTCGCTGACTTCCTCGGCGATCGGTTCGCGGCATTTCTTGGCGACGTGCTCGTCGTAATCGACGCACATGCGGCACACGTGCAGCTCGGCGCGGCAGTGCGCGCATTCATCACGCCGCAACAGCGGCAGGGTCAGCGCCGCGAGATCGGCACCGCATTTCCAGCACACCAGGTTATGCGCCATGATTCCTCTAGGCCGCGCGATCGCTCAGGAAACGCGCCAGCGCCGCGCCAGTATGCGAGCGTGCCTGGCGCGCTGCAATCGCCGCCGGCGGGCCGGCCGCGACCACGCGGCCACCGCCCGCGCCGGCCTCCGGCCCAAGGTCGATAATCCAGTCCGCTTCGGCCATGACGTCCAGGTTGTGCTCGATGACGACCACCGAGTGACCGGCATCGACCAGCCGGTGCAGCACCGCGATCAGTTTTTCCACGTCCGCCATGTGCAGGCCGACGGTCGGCTCGTCGAGTACGTACAGCGTGTGCCCGGGACGGGATCGCAGCGACGGCGTGAGCCGTGCCAGCTCGGCGACCAGCTTGATGCGCTGTGCCTCACCGCCCGAGAGCGTCGGGCTTGGTTGTCCCAGGGTCAGGTAGCCCAGGCCGACGTCGGCGAGCAGACGCAGTGGCCGCGCGATGCGCGCATGCGCGGCGAAGAACTCGACCGCCTGCTCGACATTCATCGCCAGCACGTCGCCCACTGAATTTCCGCGCCATTGGATCTCGAGCGTTTCGCGGTCGAAGCGCTTGCCGCCACAACGCTCGCACAACACCTTGACATCAGGCAGGAAGCTCATCTCGATGGTGCGCGTGCCGGCACCGTCGCAGTCGGGGCAGCGCCCGCCGCTGGTGTTGAAGGAGAAGCGACTGGCGTCGTAGCCGCGTACGCGCGCCTCGCTGGTGGCCGCGAACACCCGACGGATATCGTCCCAGAAGCCGACATAGGTTGCGGTGCAGGAGCGCGGCGTGCGGCCAATCGGCGTCTGATCGACTTCGAGTACGCGCGCAATATGCTCGGTGCCGCGCATGGCCCGCACACCGATCAAAGGTGCGCGCGACTTTGAGCCAAGCAGCGTGCGCAGATTGGCATACAGCACATCGCGCGCCAGCGACGACTTGCCGGAACCCGACACGCCGGTCACCACCACCAGGCGGCCGAGGGGGACGCGCACGTCTATGTTGCGCAGATTGTGCAGGTTGGCGGCGTCGATCTCGAGCGCATCGCTACGGCTGTCGGTGCAACGGCGCGGCGCCGCCGGATGCTGCAGCGGCCGCGCCAGAAACCGTCCGGTGACCGACCCGGGGTTACGCTGTAGCGCCGCCGCGGTGCCGGCGGCGACTACCTGGCCGCCGCGCACGCCGGCGCCGGGACCCAGGTCGATGATGTGATCGGCGCGCCGAATCGTATCCTCGTCGTGCTCCACTACCACCAGCGTATTACCAGCTGCCGCCAGCAGGTCGAGCGCGTCGAGCAGCACCGCGTTATCGCGCGGATGCAGACCGATCGTCGGCTCATCGAGCACGTAGCACACACCCTGCAGATTCGAGCCAAGCTGCGCCGCCAGTCGAATACGCTGCGCCTCACCGCCCGAAAGTGTCGGCGCGGCACGATCGAGCGCCAGGTAGCCCAGGCCCACACGCTCGAGAAAGCCGAGTCGAGTGCCGATTTCGGCCAGTGCATCGCGCGCAATTGCACCTTCGCGCGCATCGAGCCGCAGTTGCCCGAAGAATACACGCAGCTGATCGATCGGCAATGCGGTCAACCCGGCGATCGAGCGTTCACGAAAGCGCAGGTGCAGCGCGACCGGGTTGAGTCGTGCGCCATGACATGCCTCGCACTGTTGCGCGGCGGGAGCGTCGCCGGCGTCAGGTGCGCTCGCCGACCACTGCGCTTCCTCGCCGGTCTGATCGGATTCGAAATTCTCGACGCGCACTCCGGTGCCGAAGCAGCTGTCGCACCACCCCTGGCTGGAATTGAACGACAGCAGCCGCGGGTCCGGCTGCGGGAAACCGCGGCCGCAGGACGGGCAGGCGCGGCGGGCGGAGAAGATCTCGGTCTTGCCCGCTGCCGTGAGCGCGTGCGCGACGCCTTTGCCGAGTTCCAGTGCGCTGTCCACGGCAGCGCGCAGCGCAGATTCCTCGCGCGCCGTGCACAGCAGTTCGGCAATCGGAAACTCGATACTATGTTCCACGAAGCGCTTCAGCGCCGGGAATGGTTCGGTAGGCACAAATTTCCCGTCGACCCGCAGCCGCGCAGCGCCGCGTGTGGCCGCCCAGCGTGCAAGTTCACGATAATGGCCCTTGCGATGTGCGATCAGCGGCGACAACAGCTGGATCTTCTGGCCGCGATAGCTGCTCAGTAGTTGCGCGACGATCGACTCTGCGCTCTGCGGCGCGATCGCCACTTCGCAGTCGGGGCAGTACTGCGTGCCCAGCCGCACGTAGATCAGACGCAGAAAGTGATAGATCTCGGTCAGGGTCGCGACCGTGCTCTTAAGGCCGCCGCGGCTGGCGCGCTGCTCGATCGCCACTGTGGGCGGAATGCCGTAGATCGCATCGATATCCGGCCGCGCTGCCGGCTGCACGAACTGGCGTGCGTAGGCGTTGAGGGATTCGAGGTAGCGACGCTGACCCTCGTTGAACAGGATATCGAAGGCGAGGGTTGATTTGCCCGAGCCCGAGACGCCGGTGATGACGGTGAAACGGTCGCGTGGAATCTCGACGTTCACGTTCTTCAGGTTGTGTTCGCGCGCTCCACGTACAACCACGCTGTTGTGCTCGACCGATTCGCGACCGTTGTTATCGGCGACTACAACCACGCTGTTGTGTTCGACCGATCCGCGGCCGTTGCCATTCGCAACTCTAACCACGCTGGCGGATTCGGCAGTCTTTGCAGCTCGGGCATGGTCAGCTATAGCGAGGCTGGGGGAATCGGAAGTCTTGGCGGCTCGGGCATAGGTGGTTACCGGTGCGAACTGCAGCGCCGCTGCATTGGTGGCGGCGGCGTATTGCGCCAGCGCGCGGCCGGTGTGCGAGCGCGCCTCGCGCCTGAGGTCGGCCGGGGTTGCCGCCGCGATCAGTTCACCGCCGCGTTCGCCGCCTTCGGGCCCCAGATCGATGACCCAGTCGGCGGCGCGTATGACGTCGAGATTGTGCTCGATCACCAGCAATGAATGGCCGGCCTTCAGCAGCAGCCCGAAGGCGTGCACCAGCCGCGCGATGTCCTCGAAGTGCAGGCCGGTGGTCGGTTCATCGAATATCAGCAGTTTGCCGCGCGCGCCCTGATCGTCGCCTTTGTGCGCCCTGGTGCGCTCCAGTGCGGCCGCTGCCAGGTGTCCGGCGAGTTTGAGCCGCTGCGCTTCGCCGCCCGAGAGCGTCGGCACCGGCTGGCCGAGCCGCACGTAATCCAGACCCACATCAACCAGCGGCTGCAGCCGCGCACACACGGCGGGCCGATCGGCGAAGAACGCCAGTGCCTCGGTGGCGGTCATGGCCAGCAGCTCGGCGATATTGCTGCGGCGACCATCGGCGCCCGGGATGCGGATCTGCAGCGTCTCGGCCCGATACCGAGTGCCGTTGCAGTCGCCGCAGCGCAGGTAGACGTCGGACAGAAACTGCATCTCGACATGCTCGAAGCCGTTGCCGCCGCAGGTCGGGCAGCGGCCGTTGCCGGAATTGAAGCTGAAGGTGCCCGCAGTGTATTTGCGCAGCTTTGCCTCGGGTTCGGCCGCAAAGCGCGCGCGGATTTCATCGAAAGCGCCGACGTAGCTGGCGGGATTGGAACGCGTGGTGCGACCGATTGGCGTCTGATCGATCAGCACCGCCGCCTCGATCAGCCCGGCGCCCTCCAGCCGGTCGAAGCGACCAGGCGTTTCGGTCGGCTTGCCGTGGGCCTTTTGCAGTGCCGGATAGAGCACGTCCTGTACCAGCGTCGACTTGCCCGAGCCGGATACGCCGGTCAGGCATATCAATCGATGCAGTGGCAACTCGACATCGATGTGCCGCAGGTTGTGCTCGGCGGCTCCGTAGAGCCGGATCGCAGCGGATGCCGCGGCCGCCTCGGAGGCGGCATCGCTGGCGCGCAGCGGCGGCAGGCGGCGCCGGCCGGAAAGCCAGGCACCGGTGGCCGATTGCGGATGCGCCATGACCTCGGCAGGCGTGCCGTAGCACACGATGCGGCCACCGTGCTCGCCGGCACCCGGGCCCAGATCGACGATGCGATCGGCCTCGATCATGATCTGCGGGTCGTGCTCGACCACCAGCAGCGTGTTGCCGGCATCGCGCAGCCGCTTCATTACGTTGATGACACGCCGCATGTCACGCGGGTGCAGGCCGATCGACGGTTCATCCAGCACGAACAGCGTATTGACCAACGAAGTCCCGAGCGCGGTGGTGAGGTTGATGCGCTGGACTTCTCCGCCGGAGAGCGTACGCGACTGGCGATCGAGCGTCAGGTAGCCCAGGCCGACATCGCACAGGAACTTCAGGCGCGTGCGCAGCTCGCCGAGCAGCAGGTCCGCGGCCTGATCGAGCGGCCTGGGCAGGGTCAATCGTTCGAAGTACTCGCGACAGCGTTCGATCGAGAGCTGCGTGACCTGATGGATCGCCAGGCCCGGCGGTTCGGCAGCGTCGGGCCTCTCGCCGTTGTCGGCGACGCGGTCAGCCATGGGCGCGTGCATGTGCGTGCCCAGGCGCCACAGCAGCGCATCAGGTTTCAGGCGCGCGCCCTGGCAGGCGGGGCACAGCGTGTAGCTGCGGTATCGTGACAGCAGCACGCGAACATGCATCTTGTAGGCTTTGGTCTCGAGCCAGTCGAAGAAGCGGCGCGCGCCGTACCAGACTTTCTTCTGCCATGGACCTTCACCGTCGATCACCCAGCGGCGATCGTGTTCCGACAGCTCTCGCCACGCGACCGTGGTGGCGATGCCGCGCTTCTTCGCAAACCGCAGCAGGTCGTCCTGACACTCCTTATAGGACGGCGTCTGCCACGGGCGCACCGCGCCCGCGGCCAGCGATTTGCCGTCGTCGGGAATGACCAGCCCGTAATCGATACCGATCACGCGGCCGAAGCCACGACAGGTGTCGCAGGCACCGAGCGGCGAATTGAACGAAAACAGGCCCTGGGTCGCGTCCTGGTACTGCAGATCGCAATCGGCGCAGTGCAGGTCGCTGGAGTAACGCAGCACGCCGCGCTCCTGGCCGGCCGCATCGAGCGCGTGCACGCTGGCGCGGCCATGACCGGAGCGTAGCGCGCTCTCGAGCGCCTCGACCAGCCGGCTGCAGTCGTGCGCGTCGAGGCGCAGGCGATCCTGAATCACGGTCAGCAGCCGCGGCTGCTGCTCGTGAATGCGCACGTAGCCGAGCTTCTCGAGTTCGGCTCGCAGCTCGGCGAGCTTCATCCTGGCCGGCAGCGGCACCGGGAAACACACAAGCAGCAGCGGATGTTCGAAGCCCGCGAGCGCCGCAGGCAGCGCATCGGCGATGCTCTGTGCACTGTCGCGCCGCACCCGCCGGCCACAGCGGCGACAGTGCAGCCGCGCGGCGCGCGCATACAGCAGCTTCAGATGATCATTGATCTCGGTCATGGTCCCGACGGTGGAGCGCGAGGTGCGCACCGGATTGACCTGATCGATCGCTATGGCCGGCGGAATGCGCTCGATGCGGTCCACCTGCGGCTTGTCCATGCGGTCGAGGAACTGGCGCGCGTATGGAGAAAAGGTCTCGACATAACGCCGCTGACCTTCGGCATACAGGGTGTCGAATACCAACGACGACTTGCCCGAGCCTGAAACCCCCGTGACCACGATCAGCTGGTTCAGGGGCAGGTCGAGATCGAGATTACGGAGGTTATTCTGACGCGCGCCGCGCACGACGATCGCGTCATGCGCATTTCGGCTCATGATGCGGCAATTTTACCATGGCGGCGCCGATTTCAAGGCCGCCTCGCGCGGCATTGCCGCCGCGCCGGTCTATAATGATCGGCTATGCTTGCCGCCCCCGATCTACGCCCCGCTGGTCCGGTTTCATCGCCGGGCGCGGCTTCGCTGCGCGCACCTCAAGCGGCGCCATTCCTGCCGATGTCGCGGGCGGAAATGCAGGCGCTCGGCTGGGAGCAGTGCGACGTCATCGTAGTGACCGGTGACGCCTATGTCGATCACCCGAGTTTCGGCATGGCGATCGTCGGTCGCGTGCTCGAGGCGCAGGGGCTGCGCGTCGGTCTGATCGCGCAGCCCGACTGGCACAGCGCCGACGCCTTCCGCGCGCTCGGCGCACCTCGGCTGTTCTTCGGCGTCACCGCCGGCAACATGGACTCGCTGGTCAACCGCTACACCGCCGATAGGCGGGTGCGCAGCGACGATGCGTATACGCCCGGCGGCATCGGCGGCAAGCGGCCGGATCGCTCGGTGATCGTGTACGCGCAGCGCGCGCGCGAGGCCTATCGCGAGGTGCCGATTGTCATCGGTGGCATCGAGGCATCGTTGCGCCGCATCGCGCATTTCGATTATTGGTCGGAGAAAGTGCGCCGCTCGATCCTGCTCGATGCCAAGGCCGATCTGCTGGTGTACGGCAACGGCGAGCGCCAGATCATCGAGATCGCGCGGCGGCTGGCTGCCGGCGAGCGCATCGAACAGCTGCGTGATATCCGCGGGACCTCATTCGTGCGCGACAGTGGCGCCGAGCAGTGGATCGAGATCGATTCGACTCACCTGGATGCGCCCGGACCGCTCTCGCCACCGCTCGATCCGTATGCGAGCAGCTCGAATCAGAGCCAGTCGGCGCCGGCGGCAGCGGCGCCGGCCAGCGCTGGCGCGCAGGTGGTGCGCTTCCTGCGCCGCGTGCCAAACGCCGATCGCCAACGCAGCGTGATCCGCATGCCGTCCTACGAGCAGGTCGCGAGCGATCCGGTGCTGTATGCGCATGCCTCGCGCATTCTGCACATGGAGTCCAACCCGGGAAATGCGCGTGCGCTCGTGCAGCGGCACGCTACCCAGGACGTGTGGCTCAATCCGCCACCGATTCCGCTGACCACCGAGGAGATGGACTGGATCTACGACCTGCCGTTTGCGCGCCGGCCGCATCCGTTCTACGGTGACGCCAACATTCCCGCCTACAAGATGATTCGCTTTTCGGTCGCCATCCAGCGTGGCTGCTTTGGCGGGTGCACGTTCTGCTCGATCACCGAGCACGAGGGCCGCATCATCCAGAGCCGCTCGCAACGCTCGGTGCTGCGCGAGATCGAAAACATCCGTGATCACGTGCCGGGATTTACCGGCGTAATCTCCGACCTCGGCGGCCCGACCGCGAACATGTACCGGCTGGCATGCAAGAGCCGCGAGATCGAAAGCGCCTGCCGCCGGCCATCCTGTGTCTATCCGGGGATCTGCCCGAATCTCAACACCGACCACGCGCCGCTGATCGAGCTGTACCGCAAAGCGCGCGCGCTGCCCGGTATCAGGAAAATCCTGATAGCGTCGGGAGTACGCTACGATCTTGCGATCGAATCGCCCGAGTACGTGCGCGAACTCACCCAGCATCATGTCGGCGGTTACCTGAAGATAGCCCCCGAGCATGTGCGCGACGGACCGCTGTCGAAGATGATGAAGCCGGGAGTGGGGTCCTACAACAAATTCAAGCAGCTGTTCGAGCGCTATTCGAAGCAGGCAGGTAAGGAGCAGTACCTGATTCCGTATTTCATCGCCGCGCATCCGGGCACGACCGATGAGGACATGCTCGAGCTGGCACTGTGGCTCAAGCGCAATGGCTTTCGTGCCGATCAGGTGCAGGCATTCCTGCCATCGCCGATGGCGACTGCGACCGCGATGTACCACAGCGGCAGGAACCCGCTGAAGCGCATATCGCGCGACAGCGAGACCGTCATCATCCCCAGGGGCCTGCGGGTGCGGCGACTGCACAAGGCCTTCCTGCGCTACCACGACCCGAACAACTGGCCGCTGCTGCGCGAGGCGTTGCGGCGCATGGGGCGTGCCGATCTGATCGGCAGCTCCCGGCTGCAGCTGGTACCTTCGTACCAGCCGCCCGCGGCCGCAGCGCACGCGAAGGGCGGGGGTGTGAGGTCCACTGCCACCAGGCCCGCACTGCCGATCCGTACCCAGCACACCGGGCTGCCGCGCGTACCGACACGGCTGCCGGCGCGCAAGCCGCAGCGCGATCGACACTGAACGATGCAGGCTGAGGCGAGGCGCTTCTGTCAGCTCGCGGCAGTGCTGCTCGCGCTGGCAACCCTCATCGGCGCCGCGGGCGCTCACGCGCTTAAAGGCAGCCTGAGCACGGATCGATACGATGTGCTGCAGACGGCGGTGCACTATCAATTCTTCCACGCGCTGGGGCTGATGGCGCTCGGTGTGCTGCTCGATCGGCTGCCGCGGCGCGCGCTGCGCATGGCCTGCTGGCTGTTGTTCGCCGGCGTGCTGCTGTTCTGCGGCTCGCTGTACCTGCTGCTCGCCGGAGCGCCGCGCCTGATCGGGGCGCTGACGCCGGTCGGCGGATTGGCGCTCATTGCCGCCTGGTGTACGGCGGCGATCGGGCTCGGTGGGCGTGCGGCCGCCGACGGTAACGCGTAGCAGTCAACGCGATGGACAAGGCGCGAGCTGGAGGGGATTTCCCGGAACTGTGGCGGCGCTGGCTGATGCCGGGGCTGTCGTTGCTGGTGTTTGCCGGCGTAGGCTTCGCGCTGCATCGCGAGCTCGCTCAGTTCCGCCTGTCGAACGTGCTGGCGCACCTGCGGGCCATTCCCGCATCGGCCATCGGCGCCGCGACCTTATGCACCGCTGCCAGCTACTGGCTGCTGGGCTTCTACGACGTACTGGCGCTGCGCTATCTCGGCAAACCGATGGCGTATGGCAGGACGGTATTTACCGCGTTCATCGCCTACTCCTTCGGTCATAACTTTGGCATCGCGGCATTCACCGGCGGCGCGGTGCGCTACCGGCTGTACGCCTCGGCCGGCCTGAGCGCCGCGGACGTGGCGACGATCGCGGGTTTCTGCGCCGTGACCACGGCCATCGGACTGGGCGCCCTCGCGGGCGTGTCGTTCGTGTTCGCACCTCACCCGGGCATGAATCCGCCGCACATGAACCATCACATCGTGCAGGCGCTGGGCGTGCTGCTGCTGGCGATGATCGCAGCCTATGCGCTGTGGTCGCTGGCCGGTCCGCGGGAGATCGAGCTGCGCGGCTGGGCGCTGCGTGCGCCGTCGCCGTCGGTGGCACTGCCGCAGATCGTGCTGGCGATCGTCGATCTGGGGCTGTCGGCACTGGTGCTGTGGGTGCTGCTGCCGGCCGGTCACAGCGTCGAACTGCTGGCCTTTGCCGGCGCCTATTCGACCGCGGTGGTCGCCGGCGTCATCAGCCACATCCCCGGCGGCCTCGGCGTGTTCGAATCGCTGATCGTGCTGGCGCTGCCGGGGGTGCCGGCCGACCAGCTGCTGGGTTCACTGCTGGCATGGAGGGCGATTTATTACGTATTGCCGCTGCTGGTGGCAGCGCTGCTGTTCGGCGGCCAGGAACTGCGCACGCAGCGCCCGGTGCTGGCGCGAATCGAGCAGCTGGCGGCAGCCTATATCGCGCCGATCGTGCCGCAGGTCAGCGGCGCGCTGGTGTTCCTGGCGGGCTTTCTGCTGCTGGTGTCGGGTGCAACGCCAACGATCGATCAGCGCCTGTCGGTACTGCGTGACATCCTGCCGCTGGTGGTGCTGGAGCTGTCGCATCTGGCCGGCAGCGTGATCGGCCTGGCACTTCTGGTTCTGGCGCGGGCGCTGTTCCGGCGCCTGGCCGCGGCCTACCAGCTCACGGTCTGGCTGCTGGCGGCCGGCATGCTCACTTCATTGCTTCGCGGCCTGGAGATCGAGCAGGCGCTGGTGCTCGGGCTGGTGCTGCTGGTGCTGTGGCTCGGCCGGCGCGCATTCTACCGGCCGGCGCAGATCCTGGCGCAGCGCTTCACGCCCGCCTGGATCGTGAGCCTCGCCATCGTGATCTCGACCGCGGTGTGGATCGGCTTCTTCGCCAACCGGCACGTCGACTACTCGCACTCGCTGTGGTGGACCTTTGCCTTCGAAGCCGACGCGCCGCGCATGCTGCGCGCTTCACTGGTGGTAGTGCTGCTGGCGGCGGCGTTCCTGGCGATGAACCTGCTGCGTCCGGCGCGTCCCGAACCTGGCGTCGCGTCGCTCGAAGATCTCGAGCGGGCGCGCGGATTGATTGCCGGCTGCTCGCAGGCGCTGGCCAATGCGGTATTGAGCGGTGACAAGCGCCTGCTGTTCAGCAATGCCGGCGATGCATTCATGATGTACCAGATCAACGGTCGCAGCTGGGTCGCGCTTGGTGATCCGATCGGCGCACGCGAAGCCCAAGAGGAGCTGGTGTGGCGCTTTCGCGAACTATCGGATCATCATGCCGGCTGGACCGTGTTCTACCAGGTCAGCGCCGAGCGCCTGCCGCTGTACGTCGATCTGGGCCTGGCAATGATGAAACTGGGTGAGGAGGCGCGCGTGTCATTGCCCGACTTCTCGCTCGAGGGCAGTGCGCGCGCTGAGCTGCGCACTCAGCGCCGACGCGCCGAACGCGATGGCGCTAGCTTCGAGGTGCTGCAACCGCAGCAGCTGCCGGCAGTGCTGCCGAAGCTGCAGGCGGTGTCGGATGCCTGGCTCGAGGACAAGGCGGTGGCGGAGAAGAGTTTCTCGGTCGGCGCGTTCTCGCAGGACTACATTGCGAACTTTCCTGTGGCCGTGGTGCGCTGTGGCGAGGAGCTGGTGGCGTTTGCCAGCCTGTGGATCGCCGGCACCGGCGAGGAGATCGCGGTCGATCTGATGCGCTTCGGTCCGGATGCGCCACGCGGAGCGATGGATTTTCTGTTCGTGGAACTGATGCTGTGGGGCCGTGCCCAGGGTTATCGCTGGCTCAACCTCGGCATGGCGCCACTGGCCGGCCTGGAACAGCACCCGCTGGCACCGGCCTGGCACCGGGTCGGGAATTTCGTGTTCCGCTACGGCGAGCATTTCTACAACTTCGATGGCTTGCGACGATACAAGGCAAAATTCAATCCGGTCTGGGAATCCAAATACCTCGCCTCACCCGGGGGGTTGGCGCTGCCGCGCGTGCTGCTCGATATCTCGCTGCTGATCTCCGGCGGCGTCAAGGAGCTGTTTGCAAAATGAGGCCGCAGCCGCCGGTGCCGGGCGGGAGCATCCGCTCGCAGTAGCGCTGCGCGCTGCCTTCGGCCGGCATCGCGACGCCGTGCTGCAGGCACCCACCGGCGCCGGCAAGAGCACGCTGGTGCCGTTGGCGCTGCTGCAGGAGCCGTTCGTCGGCCAGCGCAAGATCCTGATGCTCGAGCCGCGCCGCCTCGCGGCGCGCGCGGTGGCCGCGCGCATGGCGTCGCTGCTCGGCGAGCGCGTCGGTGATACGGTCGGCTTTCGCATGCGCCTCGATACCCGGGTATCGCGTGCAACGCGCATCGAAGTGGTCACCGAGGGAGTACTGACGCGGCTGTTGCAGGAGGACCCGGCGCTCGAGCAGGTCGCCTGCCTGATATTTGATGAATACCACGAGCGCAGCCTCGCGGCCGACCTCGGCCTGGCGCTGGCACTGGATGCCAGGCGCGAGTTGGGCGCCTCCTATCGCGTGCTGGTCATGTCCGCCACGCTCGATGGCGAGCGTGTGGCGACGCTGTTGGGCGATGCCGAGGTAGTGTCGGTGCCGGGACGGGCATTTCCGGTGGAACTGCGATACCTCGGGCGCGCACTGCCGCTGCTGCCTGGCGCGCCGGATTCGCCCGGCGCCAGGGCTAGCGGCGCGCAATCCCTCGAGCGCGTGGTCGGCTCGGCGGTGCGCCGTGCGCTGGACGAGTCGGCCGGCGATGTGCTGGTTTTCCTGCCCGGCGCCGGCGAGATCCGGCGGCTCGAGACTCACCTGCTTGCAGTCGGATTGCCGGCCGGTGTGAAGCTGATGCCGCTGTACGGCGACATGAGTGCGGCGGCCCAGGATGCGGTACTCGCACCGGCGGCGAGCGGCGAACGCAAGCTGGTGCTGGCCACCAATATTGCCGAGACCAGCCTGACCATCCCGGGAGTCACGGCAGTGGTGGACTCGGGGCTGGTGCGCCGCTCGCAGTTCGAGCCGGCGACCGGCATGAGCCGGCTGGCGCTGGTGCGCATTTCGCGCGCCGCCAGCGAGCAGCGCGCGGGCCGGGCCGGTCGCGTAGCGCCAGGCATCTGCTACCGGCTGTGGGGCGAAGGTGCGCACGCCAGCCTCGCCGCCGCGACCACCCCCGAGATACTGGAAGCGGACCTGGCGCCACTGGCGCTCGAGCTGGCGCGCTGGGGCGTCAACGATGCGGCACATCTGCAATGGCTCGATGCGCCGCCCGCGGCGTCGCTGCAGCAGGCGCGCGACCTGCTGGCGCGACTCGATGCGCTGAACGCGCAGGGGCGCATGACCGCTCTGGGCCGTGACATGGCACGTCTGCCGGTACATCCGCGGCTGGCGCATATGCTGCTGGCCGCACGCAGCCTGGGCGCGCTCGAGCTGGCAGCGCAACTGGCGGCGTTGCTGTCGGAGCGCGATCTGCTGCGCTCGGGCGCCACGCGCGCGCAGCACGATCCGGATGTCCGCTCGCGGCTGGAGCTGCTGCGCGGCGAGTTGCGCGCTCAGGGCGGCGATCGCCATCTGCTCGAGCGCGTGCAGCGCGGCACGCAGGCGCTGGAGGGCGCGGTGCGCGCACTGCCGGGAGCCCAGCGCGCCAGCGGCAAGCCGGTGCCGCCTCTGCAACTGGCCGGGGCGCTGCTGGCGCTGGCCTATCCGGATCGCATCGGCCAGCGCCGCGAGGGCAGCAAAGGGCGCTACCTGCTCTCCAATGGTCGCGGCGCCGCGTTCGCCGGCACAGTGTCTCTGGCGCGCGAGGAGTTCATCGTCGCGGTGGAGCTCGACGACCGCGAACGCGAGGCGCGGATCGACCTGGCCGCGCCGTTGACGCGCTCATTGCTCGAACGGTTGTTCGAAGCGCATATCGTGACCGAGGAGCGTTTTGGCTGGGAGATGCGTTCCGGCGCAGTACTGGCGCGACGGCTGCGCCGCCTCGATGCGCTGGTGCTGGAAGATGCGCCGCAACCGGCGGGCGGCGATGCCCGGGCGGTCGCAGCGATGCTCGAGGGCGTCAGGCAGTGCGGAATCGAGGCCCTGCCGTGGAATGCTGAAACCCGCGGCCTGCAGGCGCGGCTGGAGTTGCTGCGATCGCTGCCACGGCGCGACCTCGGCGATTGGCCGGCAAGCGACGATGCGGCGCTGATGGCGAGCCTTGCGCAGTGGCTGGCACCTTACCTTGCCGGCATCACGCGCCGCGAACATCTGGCGCACATACCGCTGGCGGAAGCCTTGCGTGGCCGCCTGAGCGCCGCGCAGCAGCGCGCACTGGAGACGCTCGCGCCGCGCGAGCTGGTGGTGCCGAGCGGCTCGCACATCCGTATCGACTATGTCGACGCCAGCGCGCCGTGCATCTCGGTTCGGCTGCAGGAAGTCTTCGGGCTTATGGAAACCCCGCGCATCGCCGACGGCGCGATCCCGGTGACGTTCAAGCTGCTGTCGCCGGCCCAGCGTCCGGTGCAGATCACGCGCGATCTGGCCGGTTTCTGGCGCAGCAGCTATCTCGAAGTGCGCAAGGACATGCGCGGCCGCTACCCCAAGCACCATTGGCCGGACAATCCGCTCGAGGCGGTGCCAACGCGCGGCGCCAGGCGCAGGCCCGGCAAGAACCCGCGTCAGTGAGTACGCGCCGCGGCAGTGCGCGCTCACCAGCCGCGCGCTGTCGGTGCACCGTTCGTGAACTTTGCTTAACTCGTGGAGGGCGGATTCGTTGCTGTATCCTATGACCAGTGCCTTGACGCGGGGGGGCCGGAGATGGAGGCTTCGAGGGTCATGGACGCACGTCGGTTCTGCCTGAGCCTGGTACTGCTGCTCGCCGGCTGCGCGAAATCGCCGCCGCCACACGCGCAGCACGCCACGCACGCCAATGAGCCGCGCGACATCGCATGGTTCGACGGCAGCCTGCAGGGCGCATTCATCGTTGCCAAGCGCGAAAACCGGCCGGTGTTGCTGTATTGGGGCGCCGAATGGTGTCCATTCTGCCATACGTTGAAATCCAAAGTATTTGCACGCTCCGACTTCATTGCCAAGAGCCATCTGTTCCTGCCGGTCTATCTCGACGGCGACGATGACGGCGCTCAGAAGTGGGGCGAGCAATTTGGCATCCAGGGCTATCCGACGCTGATCGTGCTCGATCCGGATCGTCACGAAATCATCCGCCTCGGCGCCGGCCGCGATGTCGCCCAATACGCCGCGCTGCTGGACCTGGCGCTCGCGGACGTGCAGCCGGTCGACACCGTGTTGCAGGCGGCCGCTGGCGGCGGGCAGCTCAGCGCCGATGAATGCCGCCGGCTCGCCTACAACTCCTGGGAGCTCGACACGCTGGATCAGAAGGACTACGGCCAGCGCGCCGATCAGCTGCAGGAGGCGGTAGCGCAATGCCCGGCTAACCTGCTGCTCGAGCGCGCCAGCCTGACGATCTACGCGGCGTACTTCGCGGCCAACTCGGAGAGCGATGCGCTGGCTGCGCCCAACGCCGCGCCCTCGGCGCGCCTGGCAGCACTTACCGACCAGGTCGCGGGGATTCTTGCGCAGCGCAGCCTTGCGGTCTCGAGTGCCGGTGCGCTGCAGATTCTCGATGATAACTTCTTCAAGGCGGTAAGCACGCGTGGTGCCAAGTTCGCGCCGGCGTGGCGCGAGAGCTACGTCGGCACGATGGAAAGCGCTGCCAACGACGCGCGTTACGTCGAAGCCGATCAGCTCGGCTTCATCGACGCCAAGCTGCGCGCGCTCAAGGCACTCGGCGGCCCGAAATCAAAGCTGCCGGCCGATGCGGTGGCGGCCGCGAATATGCGAATCGACGCCGCGCTCGATGCGGAACAGAATCCGTACGTGCGCTCCGGACTGGTCAATGCGGCACTGAATATTCTGGAGGACAGCGGCGATTATCCGAAGGCCTACCAGATCGCGAAGGCCGAGATGGCGCGATCGAACACGCCCTATTACTACGAGGCCGACCTGGCCGAAGTCGCGGAAAAGATGGGTCAGAAGGATGAAGCGGTGAGCCTGCTCGATCAGGCCTATCGCGAATCGCAGGGCGCGGCGACACGCTTTCAATGGGGTCAGATCTACGTCAGCGGCCTGTTGCGCATGACGCCGAAGGACAGCTCGCGCATACAACAGGCCGGATCGGCGGTGCTGGCGGAGCTCGACGGTCCCGATCGAATCTACCGCAGGGCACGGGTGCGGCTCGAGCGACTGGATCGCGAACTGCGCGCCTGGAACGACGCCTCGAAGGGCCAGCACGGCGACGTGCTGCAGACGCTGCATGCGCGCATGCAGGAGATCTGCGTGAAGATTCCGGACGCCGAGCCGGCGCGTGCGAGCTGCGACGCGTTCCTGAAGGCGGCCTGAGCGGCTTGCAGCGGCAAGCGTCCCGAGCGCTGCGTTAACGCGCACCCTCGGGCGGCAGCTGCGATGCGATCAGCGTCCGCACCGCCGGCATCAATGCGGCGATCGGCCCGGTGTTGCCCGGGAATGCCAGACGGGTGAAATAGCCGCCGTCCATCAGCAGCATAAGCTGATCACCCAGGGCTTCAGGGTCCCGGGCGCCCATCTCGCGCGCCATCTTGCGCAGCCGTCGGCGCACTTCTTTCTTGAAGTGGCGCACCAGTTGGCTGAGCACGTCCTTGTCCTCATCGTCCGCGATCTCGACCGCGGCATTGCCCAGCGCGCAGCCACGGCACGCCTTGTCCTCGACGGCGACCAGATGCGCTTCGAACAGCGCCTCGATCTGACGTCGCGGATCGTCGGGATAGGCTGCGATTGCGGTATCCCAGTGCTTCCACACCTCGCGTTGCTGTTCACGCAGGTACTCGGCGACCAGGTCGTCCTTGGACGGAAAGCTGCGATAGAAGCTCATCTTGTTGGTGCCGGCTTCGGCGGCAATGGCGTCGACACCGACGCTGCGGATGCCGTGACGATAGAACAGCTCACAGGCGGTATCGAAGATCCGATCGCGCACGCGCGGCCTGGCACCCGCGAGCTCGGGTTCCTGCCCGGCGGCATCATCGTTGGCGGCGTTCATTTTCTTCCAGGCTCCAGTTGACACCCGCGTTACTGGTTAGTAACATTCACTACGTTACTGACCGGTAACTCACATGTCTAGGTTGCGCCCCCGGCGCCTGCATGTCAAGTGAAACAGTCAGTTAGCGGTGATTACAGGCTATTTGGGAGCATCACATGCGGTTTGTCAGGCTCGGTCTTACTCTTTCGGCACTGGCCCTGGGGATCATTTCCACCCTGCTGTCGGGTTGCGGGCACTCGCTGGCCGCGACCGCCGCGCCGGCCGCCCCGGCGCCGGAAGTCACGGTCGCCCAGGTCATTGCCCGCCCGCTGCATCAGTGGGTTGAACTCACCGGCACCCTGCAGGCGATTGATTCAGTGCAGGTGCGGCCGCGCGTGGCCGGCTACGTCGATGCGGTGCGCTTTGTCGAAGGCGCCCGGGTCGAGCGCGGTGCCATCCTGTTCCAGATCGATCCGCGCCCGTTCGCGCTCGAAGTCGATCGCCTGAACGCGGAACTCAACCGCGCGCAGTCCAAGCTCGATTTCGCGACCGCCGGTCGTGCGCGCGCCGAGCGCCTGTTCGCCCAGAACGCGATTGCGCGTGAGGAATACGAGCAGCTCACCTCGGCTGCCACCGAGGCCGCCGCCGATGTCGGCTCGATTCGCGCACAGCTCAATGCGGCGCGACTGAACCTGCAGTTCACGCAGGTGCGCTCGCCGATCGATGGCCACGTCTCGCGCGCACTGATCACGGCCGGCAACCTGGTGTCGAGCGCCGATGTGCTGACCACCGTGGTCTCGGACAATCCGATCTACGCCTATTTCGATACCGACGAGGCGACTTACCTGAGATTTGCCAGGATTGCCGGCGGTAGCGAGCACGGGCGCGGCGACTATGCCAATGCCGTGTTCCTCGGCCTGGTGGGGGAGCAGGGCTACCCGCACGAGGGAAAGCTCGACTTCCTCGACAATCAGGTCGATTCGCACAGCGGCACCATTCGCGTGCGCGCGGTATTCGACAATCAGGATGGCAGGTTCACGCCGGGGCTATTCGCGCGCATCAAGCTGGTCGCACATGACAGCTATGACGCGGTGCTGATCGACGATCGCGCGATCGGAACCGACCTGGGCAAGAAATACGTCCTGGTGCTCAAGTCCGATAACTCGCTGGAATATCGCCTGGTCGAGTTGGGCCAGAGTGTCGAGGGCCTGCGGGTGGTGCGCTCCGGGCTGGCGGCCAACGACGTGATCGTGATCAATGGTCTGCAGCATGTAGCGCCGGGCATCCGGGTGCAGGCGAAGCACGTGCCGATGGACGCCAGCAACAATGCAGCCGTGGAACAGGTCGCGGCCGGTCCGACCAGCACCGCTCCGATCAGCACCGGTCCGGTGGCAATCGCCCGCGCGCTGTCCGCCAAGGGCACGCACGCGACCCGCTGAAAACCGGCCGCCGTTCAACCTAACGGATCGATGTATGAATATCTCGCGCTTCTTTATCCAGCGGCCGATCTTTGCAGCGATGGTCTCTGCCGTCATCCTGCTCGCCGGCCTGATCGCCCTGCCGCGTCTGCCGATCAGCGAGTACCCGCAGGTGGTGCCGCCTACCGTCGTGGTACGCGCGAGCTATCCGGGAGCGAGCCCCGCCACGATCGCCGAAACCGTCGCCTCGCCGCTCGAGCAGGCGATCACCGGCGTCGAGGACATGCTGTACCAGTACTCGCAGGCGACCGCGGACGGCGTGATGACGCTCACCGTCACCTTCAAGCTCGGCACCGACGTGGACAAGGCTCAGGTGCAGGTGCAGAACCGGGTCGCGCAGGCGCTGCCGAAACTGCCGCAGGAAGTGCAACGGCTAGGCGTCACGACCAACAAGGCCTCCCCGGACATCACGCTGGCGGTGTTTGTGTTCTCGCCCGACGGACGTTACGACCAGACCTACCTGTCCAACTTCGTCGCGCTGCGCATCAAGGATGAGCTGTCGCGCCTCGACGGCGTCGGTGACGTCCAGAGCTTCGGCGGCGGCGCCTACTCGATGCGCGTCTGGCTCGACCCGGAGAAGGTGGCCACGCGCGGTCTGACCGCGGGTGACGTGGTGGCGGCGATCCGGGAGCAGAACATCCAGGTCGCAGCCGGCCAGCTGGGCGCGCCGCCGGCGGCGAACGGCGCGAATTTCCAGCTCGCGATCAACACCAAGGGCCGCCTGATCGACGAGAGCGACTTCGAAAACATCATCGTCAAGAGCAGCGATGCCGGCCAGGTGGTGCGGCTGCGCGATGTCGCGCGGGTCGAACTCGGATCAGACAACTACGCACTGCGCGCCATGCTGAACGGCCGCACTGCGGTCGCCATTCCAATCTTCCAGCGACCGGGTAGCAATGCAATCGCGATTTCAGATGCGGTTCGCGCCAAGATGGCGGAGCTGAAGAAGAGCTTCCCCCAAGGCATCGACTACGACGTCGCCTACGATCCGACGGTGTTCGTGCGCGGATCGATCACCGCCGTAGTGCACACGCTGCTGGAAGCGATCGCGCTGGTGGTCATCGTCGTGATCCTGTTCCTGCAGACCTGGCGGGCCTCGATCATTCCGCTGCTCGCGGTACCGGTGTCGCTGATCGGCACCTTCGGTGTCATGTACCTGCTGGGCTTCGGCCTCAACGCACTGTCGCTGTTCGGGCTGGTGCTCGCCATCGGCATTGTGGTCGACGACGCCATCGTCGTGGTCGAGAATGTGGAGCGCAATATCGCCGACGGCCTTGCGCCACTGGCCGCCACGCGCCAGGCCATGAAAGAGGTGACCGGACCGATCATTGCCACGGCGCTGGTGCTGTGCGCGGTATTCGTACCGACCGCCTTCATTACCGGTCTGTCGGGCCAGTTCTACAAGCAATTTGCCCTTACCATCGCCATCAGTACCATCATCTCGGCGTTCAACTCGCTGAGCCTGTCGCCGGCGCTGTCGGCGCTGCTGCTCAAGTCGCACGACGCGCCGCCGGATCGGTTCTCGCGCCTGCTGAACTCCCTGTTCGGCTGGGTGTTTCGTCCCTTCAATCGCTTCTTTGCCCGCGCCAGCACCGGCTATGTCGGCGCCGTGACGCGCGTGCTGCGTGCCGGCTCGATTGCGCTGTTCGTCTACGGCGGTCTGCTGCTGCTGACATGGTTCGGTTTTGCGCACACCCCGACCGGTTTTGTACCGCCGCAGGACAAGCAATACCTGGTGGCCTACGCCCAGCTGCCCGATGCCGCGACGCTCGATCGCACCGAGGCGGTCATCCGCCGCATGAGCACCGCCGCACTTTCGACCCCGGGGGTGGAATCGGTGCCGGCCTTTCCGGGCCTGTCGATCAACGGCTTCACCAACGCGACCAACGCCGGTATTGCCTTCACGCCGCTCAAGCCGTTTGAGCAGCGGCGCGATGCCAGCCGGTCGGCCAGCGCGATCGCCGCCACGCTGCGTGCGCAGTACAGCAAGATCCAGGATGCCTACATCGCGGTGTTCCCACCGCCGCCGGTGCAGGGCCTCGGCACGATCGGCGGCTTCAAGCTGCAGGTCGAAGACCGTGGCAACCTCGGTCCCGACGAGCTGTACCGCCAGACCCAGAACCTGATCGCCAAATCGAAGCAGCGGCCCGAGCTCGCCGGCCTGTTCTCCGGGTTCCAGGTCAACGTGCCGCAGGTGCAGGTGGACGTGGATCGGGAGAAGGCCAAGGCAGCAGGCGTTGCGCTGCAGGATCTGTACGACACCATGCAGGTGTACCTCGGTGCGCTGTACGTCAACGACTTCAATCGCTTCGGGCGTACCTACCAGGTCAACGCGCAGGCCGAGCCCGGATTCCGGCTGACCGCGGACGATATCGGGCGCCTGAAGACGCGCAATCTGCGCGGCGACATGATTCCGCTCAGCAGTTTCGTCACCGTGCGTGAGACCTCCGGCCCCGATCGGGTGATGCACTACAACGGCTATACCGCGGCCGATATCAACGGCGGCCCGGCACCGGGCTACAGCAGCGGTCAGGCTCAGAAGGCGATGGAGGAGCTGGCGCGTGCGGAGCTGCCGAACGGCATGAGCTTCGAATGGACCGACCTGACGTTCCAGCAGATCCTGGCGGGCAACAGCATGGTCTACGTGTTTCCGCTGGTGGTACTGCTGGTGTTCATCGTCCTGGCGGCGCTGTATGAATCGCTCAGTCTGCCGCTGGTCGTGATCCTGATCGTGCCGATGTGTCTGTTCAGCGCGATCGTCGGCGTGCAGCTGGCCGGCAGCGACAACAACATCTTCACCCAGATCGGCTTGATCGTGCTGGTTGGCCTGGCCTGCAAGAACGCGATCCTGATCGTCGAGTTCGCACGCGACCGTGAGCTGGGCGGCGAGAGCACCTGGCAGGCCGTGCTCGACGCCTGCCGCCTGCGGCTGCGCCCGATCCTGATGACATCGCTCGCTTTCGTCATGGGGGTGGTGCCGCTGGTGACCTCGCACGGCGCCGGCGCGGAGATGCGCCATGCGATGGGCGTGGCGGTGTTCTCCGGCATGCTCGGTGTGACTTTCTTCGGCCTGCTGCTGACGCCGGCGTTCTACCTGGCGATCAGCCGGCTGAGTCATTGGCGCCGCCGTCGCGCTGAGGCGCGACTGATTCCCGCGACCGGAGAGATTTCGTGAGGAAAGTGACAAATGTTACCGGCGCAGATTGGTCGGGCCGGGTGATGTCCTGGGTGCTGGCGCTCGCCGCCGGCGTGGTTATGGCGGGTTGCGCGGTCGGTCCGAGCTACCACCGCCCCGAGCCGACGCCGGTGGTCGCACACAATCTCAATGAGCAGCAGTTCACGCCCGCGGTACCTGCGAAAGACTGGTGGCAGCAGCTCGACGATCCGGAGCTCGCCAGCCTGGAGCACAGGGCGCTTGCCGGTGATCTCGACCTGCAGATCGCGCTGCAGCGGGTACTCGCTGCGCGCGCGGTATTCCGCGGCGCCGAGCTGGACTTGGCGCCGCATATTCCGCTCGACGCGGCCTACACGCACTCCAAGGAGCAGCAACCCGGATTCGGCCCCGATCGTATCGACATCGAGAGCTACAGCGTCGGCTTCGATGCCAGCTGGGAGCTGGACCTGTTCGGCCGCACGCGCCGCGCGGCGCAGGCGGCCAACGCCGATCTGGGTGCGCAGGCAGCCAATCTCGAAGAGACCCGGGTCATCGTCGCGGCCGAAGTCGCGCGCAACTATTTCGAGCTGCGCGGCACTCAGCGCCAGCTCGCCGTGGCGCACGACAATATCGACAATCAGCGCGAAGCGCTGCGGCTGACTCAGGTGCGCTACGAGGCCGGCCGCGTCACCGAGCTCGACGTAGACAGTGCGCTGGCGCGGCTCAAGACCACCGAGGCCACGCTGCCGTTGCTGGAAGCGCAGGAGAAGAGCTACGGTTACCGCCTGGCGGTATTGCTGGGCTCCAGTCCCGGCGATCTGGACGCCGAACTGGCGGCGGTGCCGGCACGCGTCTGGACCGCATCGCTGCCGATCGGCGACGTCACGACGCTGCTGCGCCACCGGCCCGACGTACAGGTGGCAGAGCGCAATTTCGCCTCGGCCACCGCGCGCGTCGGCGTCGCGACCGCGGATTTATTTCCGCGCGTCAGCCTGACCGGCTTCATCGGCTTTCTGAGCGGTGACAGCGTGCAGCTCGGGCACGCCAGCAGTCGCGCCTGGTCGGTGGGTCCCAGCGTGAGCTGGACCGCCCTCGATTTCGGTTCCGCGCAGGCACGGGTGCACGCCTCCAAGGCGGAGGCGGCCGGCGCGTTCGCGAGCTATCGGCAGGCCGTGCTGCTGGCACTGGAAGACTTCGAGAACGCCTGCCTGAACTACGGCAAGCAGCAGGCGCGCCTCGCCAGCGTCATGCAGCAGGCCGACGCGTCGCGCCGCGCTGCACGGCTTGCCGAAATCCAGTATCGCGAGGGCGGCACCAGTTTCCTGGTGCTGCTCGACGCGCAACGCACGCTGTTGCAGGCCGAGGACGCGGTCGCGCAGGCCGAGACCGGCGTGAACACCGGCGCGGTCGCGGTCTACAAGGCGCTCGGCGGCATCGATGTTCCGGAAAGAGCCCGTTATTCTGCAGCCGTAGCGAAAACGCAAAACTGAGCCGTCCGATGTCCCGCGTCAGACTTGCCCGGACCTTTGTCCAATCTTGGAACGCTTAGGCAATAGCGCCTGGTGCAGCAGTTCGGCCCCGAGCTGGAAATCCAGGTCGTCGATGGCGTCACGAAGACGGTCGAAGCGTACCGCTCCGACCAGTTCGCTCAACGACGAGGACAGCGAAGCGAACTTATCGATGGCCGCGAGATTCTGGCTTTCAAGAAGCACGCCTAGCTCGTCGATATCACCGCTACACATCTCAAGGCTCTCCGACGGCTTGGCGGCGGTATCTTCGACCTGCTCCGGTTTCGTCTGCAACAGCAGTTCTGCCTCTTCGCGCAGTGTGGTGAGCGCCAGCGCCAATTGCCGAAGTATTTCCTCAGCCAGTTCGACCGGCCGGCTCTCCTCGAGTGCCTCCTCAGCCGCGCCCGCGAGCTGCATGACTCTGGTAGCGCCGATCACTCCGGCGCTGCCTTTCAGCTTGTGGGTACGTCCCTTGAGCAGACCCCGGGCGGTCGGATTATCCAGCGAAACGGCGATTGGCGCCGCAAGGTCGGCATAGTCGCGCAGCACGCGAGCCAGCAACGATTTGAACAGCGGCAGGTCATCGCCGAACATCTGCTGAATCACACCGGAATCAATGGAGGACAGCCGTGGCATATCGATGTCGAGAGACATGGATTTTGTGTCGTGGATGACCATAGGTATGGTCTCGCCTCGTGCCTGTTCCACCAGCTTACGCACCTTGCGGATCAGTGCCGGCGGGTCAAACGGCTTACTGATGAATTCATTCATTCCTGCCTCGAGCGCGCGTTGCCGCTCGGCCACCAACGCACCGGCTGTCAGCGCCACAATCGGCAGCGCCTGAAGGTTCAATTCGGTGCGAATGCGCCGCGCAGTCTCGTTACCATCCAGGTTGGGCATCTGCACATCCATCAGCACGATATCGAGTAGCCGGTGATGCGCTCGCACGTGCTCAAGCGCCGCCAAACCGTCAGAGCAGGTTGCGACGCTGGCTCCCTGCTTTTCCAGAATGCGCTGCGCGACCTCCAGATTCACGTCGTTGTCATCGACCACCAGAACGCGCACGCCAGACAACCATTGCGCACGCAGCTCATCAAAATTGGTCGATTGCAGGACACGTTCATGACTGTCTGGCCGTTTCGAAACGGCTGCATTGACCGCATTGAACAGCGCAGAACTGGTTAATGGCCGTAGCAGCAAAAGATCGCTGGTCCGGGCGAGTTTCTCCTGTTCCGCATATGACTGCGCCAGATCGGAAACAACGATGACAGGCGGCAACACGCCCTGGACGCATTCCTTCTCAAGGCGCGCAATCAGTTGACGCGCATCCGTATCGTGAAGGTGTTGCTCCAGGATCAGCACGTCCGGCCACGCGTCCGGCTTGCTGTTGCTAATGGCTCCGATAAGTTTTTCGCCAGTCTCGGCCAGCTGGGGACTCCACCCCAGTGCACGCGCCATCGCGATCAGGCGATCCGGTGAATCGCCACCTGAATCGGCGATAAGGATCTTCAATCCACGTGCGTTGGCTGTGCCATCGATGTTGTGGGCGATGCGGAGGGGAATCTCAACCCAGAAAGAGCTGCCCGATCCGATGATGCTGGTGACGCCAATTTCGCCGCCCATCAATTCAACAAATCGCCGCGCAATGGACAAGCCCAGCCCGGTGCCTCCAAAGCGACGAGTGGTAGACGCATCGGCTTGCGTGAATGGCGTGAACAGGCGTTCGAGCGCCGCGGGCTCAATTCCTATTCCGGTATCCTTGACCGTGCAGCGCAAACGGATGCGATCGGAACTACGTTCAGTGGAGGACACTATCAGCTCGACATGCCCGACCTCCGTGAACTTGATCGAATTGCCCAGCAAGTTGGTGAGAATCTGGCGCAGGCGAGACGCATCGCCCTTGACCATGCGCGGCAAGGTGGGCGCGGACTGAACGATCAGCTCTATTGCCTTTGCCGCAGCCTGGGGCGCAAGCATCTCGCCCAGATCGCGCACCAGTTCCGGCAGATCGAACGGTTCCTCCTCAAGTGACATCTCACCCGCTTCGATCTTCGACAGATCCAGCACGTTGTTGATGACACCCAGGAGGGCCCGGCCCCCAAATTGAATTTTGGTCAGGAGCTGGCGTTGGTCATCGCTCAGCGTGGTGTGCTCCAGCAGATAGCCCAGCCCAATGACCGCATTCAAAGGCGTGCGGATCTCGTGGCTCATGTTGGCCAGGAACTCACTCTTTGCGCTGTTGGCGTGTTCTGCCCTGTGGGTCGCCTCGCGCAACGATCGCTCGTATTGCTTGCGCTCCGTGATCTCACGTACCGCGGCGAACACACCCTGAAGTTTCCTGTCTCGATCGTAGAAGGTGGTCGCGTTATAGGAAACGACAGTCTCTTTACCATCCCTGTCGATTGCGGTCAGCTCGTAGTCGGTTACCTTTCTCTTGCTGAGGGCCAGTCTGACGGCCGATTCGGTACGCTCGGGATCGGTGAAGAAGGTCCTGAACGGCGCGCCAATCAGCTCGTCGCGCGTGCAACCGGTAAGTGACTCCATTTGCTTGTTGACGTCGGTGATGATACCGGACGCATCGATGGTCACTAATGCGTCGATGTTGGATTCGATAAGAGAGCGGGTGTAGAACTGGTGGTCGCGAAGGCGTTGCGCCAGCTGCGTCTGGTCCGCCTCGATCTGCTTGCGCGCGGTGTTATCGGTGCCGATCAGCAGGTAGCCGATGATCGCACCGTTCGCATCGCGCAGCGCGGTCACCGACACGACCGCGGGGAAGCGGCTGCCGTCCTTGCGGATATAGGTCAGATCGTAGATATCCTCGATACCTCGAGAAGCCTTGAAGACCAGCGCCTCGAACCCCGGCGCGATCTGCGTTTGAAGTTCGACGCTCAGGGCCTCCGCGCGCGCGATGACTTCCCGTGGATCCGAAATGTCCGCTGGCGTGATCTTGTTCACTACCTCATCGGCGGCGTAGCCGAGCATGCGTTCGGCGCCGACGTTGAAGATCTGAATGACGCCCTTCGCGTCGGTGGCAATGCTGGAAAAGTTGGCGCTGTTGAAGATCGCGCTTTGCAGGGCGCCGGCTTTGAGCAGCGCTTCCTCCGCTCGCTTGCGCGCGGTGTTATCGGTGCCGATCAGCAGGTAGCCGATGATCGCACCGTCCGCATCGCGCAGCGCGGTCACCGATACGACCGCGGGGAAGCGGCTGCCGTCCTTGCGGATATAGGTCAGATCGTAGATATCCTCGATACCTCGAGAAGCCTTGAAGACCAGCGCCTCGAACCCCGGCGCGATCTGCGTTTGAAGTTCGACGC